>NZ_JBEAES010000019.1:0-119081 GCF_050477165.1 Brevibacillus sp. FIR094
TAGTGGCCTAACGGCCCGGGTTTTTCTTACTGTCCACTAAACGGGGCCTTGACCATCATGTAAGGGCTTTTTCCATTCATGGTCCTAGCTAAAAAAATGCTGTAGAAAATCTTTTGTTTAAAAAGCCAGAAGACTGCCTTGAAAACAACTAACACAATCAAGACTTTCAAGACTTTTTTATCATCTCCCTTCTCCTCATTTCTCCGTGTTATTGTTAGCAATTGTCTCCGAATCATTGCGAGCTACATCATCTGACGCCATAAAGCGATGACGATGACTCCCGCGAAGTAGTGCCCACACGATCTGCTTTTTCCGTACTCCTACCGAAAGAGACACTGTACCTGCTACCAACTACTCCAGGTTCCACACTCCTTTTTGCGCATGAAACAAAATTTGTGGCATCGTCATGGAGTTGAACCCCCCTACTGGAACCATCACCCCGCCCGCGTTTCAACCAAGTGGGAATCTCCGAACGGGAACTGATAAGGAGCATAGGAAATCTGGTCAAATCGTAATGATCGGCATGAGCCCGATATACAGCAACATGTTATCCCGCCATCAACGCCAGCTACATGATATACGTCTGATATAAGATCAAATCCTTTGCTCAATCCGTTCACCTGCTTTTCACTAGAAATATTATGTAAATTTTTCATCTTGAGGCGAAACTGTCTAGTTAGTTTTTCGTCTTACTAATTATGAATCGTATTACATGTAACTAGAAAGGAAATGACACCCTGTTATGAGAAAAACATATTTGCTGCTTACCTCTTTGATCTTCTGTACATTGTTTAGTACTGACGCTCATGCAGGTTCACCCCAAGGATCGGTTGCACCTGTTCCTCCCCAAGTAATTGTTCCAACATCTAGCAAGGATAAACAAGGAAATACCCTTGAAAAATCAATGGCCTATGTGAAAACGATACAAGTGAAAAATGGAAAACTAATCGTCTCGCTTGACTATATTCAATGGTTTTTCGGTGAGGCAGGAGTAAAAGCTTATCGTCAAGATCATCCATTAGAAAAAGAGGACTATCCAATGCCCTATTACATTCGTAATAGCAGTCCTAAGATTAGAACGTTTGAAGTTTCTCCAAAAGCTTCCTTTACTCTGCAAACCAACTCTACAAAAGATGACAATTTCAATTGGAATGAATCAGTTAATACCGATACTTTTAAAAAGTTCGTGCTATCCAAGGGAATTCCTTATCAGTTACCATTCCACATTGAAGTAACGAATGGAGTCATCACAAAAATTACAGAACAGTACGTCCCCTAATTATTGAGCAGCACTCCCTTTTTGGGATGCTGCTTTTCATTTTTTCTCTTTTGGTAAACTAGGATAGTTTAATCGCCATTCTTTTCTTTATTTATCCTTTCAAATAACTCTTGCTTATTTAGCATTACCGCTAATTCTTTCTATGTTTCAGCTTGGTATTTCGATAGAATGTTCTTTAGTTGCTTTGCCAATGCTTTTGGCGTTATGATTCCAAAATCACAATTGTCTTCTCCATCAGTATCTTCAGTAGAATTCGCTTGCTTAAAGGAGTTTTTCTAATGACTGAAGTAAAGAAGATGGCTTATAAGAAATTAATTCATCAAGCTTTCCTAGACCTAAAAAACAGTGGTACTTTTGACGAGGCTACCTTTTATAGAAATTTCCGTATAGCCCATGCTTTCCATACTCTCGCAGAGTTCATTGTTATAGATTTTGTTGGCTTCAATGAAGATAAATTTTGGTCTACAGTCGACGCATTAGCCTCTCAATTTAATTTGCACCATTACAGAAAAATCTTCGATGAAGCCGTTATGGAAAGGTAAATTTCCAGCCCTTTACCCTCTAACTAATTAGTAAAATACAATGAACCCCTGACTGGTTAGGAGGTGTTCTCGTGTTTAAAAAGTTCCAGAAATACACACATAACACAATCATGTCGCTGTCTTTTTTAGTCGATTGGTTAACGTAAACGCAGCTTTCCTTCACCCGATCCCTATGCCTCGCCCATAACCTTGTGCAAATAAGGCTCCCATGCACGTTTCAACAAACGAATTCCAGCCTCAATCTCTTCGATGGTCTGCCCCCCGAAGCCAAACTGAAAAGCCGGCAGTCCATTCTCCTGCGGATGAACCCATTTGTGTGCGGTTGGATAGACACGAACGCCTGATGCAGCCGCAATTTGCTTCAACTGTTGCGGAGTGCTCTCACTTCTTACTTCTACCGTCACAGACAGCCCGGCATCCTGACCTTTGATTCGGATGTACGCCCCAAGGTGTTCCTGCAAGCACTGGAGCATCGCCCCATGCTTTTTGCGGTAAAGCGTCCGCATCTTGCGAATATGCCGCTCCCAATCGCCATTTTTCATGAACAAGGCCAACGTCTCCTGATGAATACGTGATGCCGACTGGTCAAAATCCGCCAATTTCTCCTGAAACACCGCCAACAACGTTTGTGGCAAAACCATATAGCTCATCCGAATCGACGGCAGCAACGCCTTGGAGAACGTCCCTAAATAAATGACGCGTCCTTGCGTATCCAGCCCTTGAAGGGAAGGAATCGGCTTGCCATGATAGCGAAACTCACCATCGTAGTCATCCTCCATGATGTAGCTGCCTGTCTGATACGCCCAGTTTAGCAACTTCAGCCGTTTGGCATACGGCATAACAATTCCAGACGGGTCCTGATGAGACGGTGTGATATAAACCAGCTGCGCTCCACTCTCACTGAGCGCTTCCACATCAATCCCATCCTCCGCTAGCTTGATCGGGCGCACATCATACCCCAAATGGGAAAACACGGTACGAACACCGTGATAACCCGGCTCTTCCATTGCAACTGCCTGTCCTCGTGTCCCGAATAAGAACCCCAATAAGCTGATCATCACTTGCGTCCCCGCACCGATCACTATTTGTTCTGGCGTAGCTTGTACAGCCCGAGCTCGTCCGAGATAGCGTGCGAGCTCCTCCCGCAGCTGCGGCTCGCCTTGTTGATCGCCGTAGTAGAGAACATGCTTGTTTTCTTCCTGCATACATTGGTTGGTGTACTTGCGCCAACGGTCAAAAGGAAAATGCTCGGCATCTACGCGCGCTTGGTGAAAATCATATTGGATCGGGACTGGTGAGGTCGTAGGTGGAGGCGTTTGGACGTGAACCGCTTTAATTGGTGGCTGCTCTTTCCCTGTGGGTACAGGCACTGGCCCATCCCAGTCCACATCGACCACATAAAATCCGCTGCGCTCCCGGCTCTCGATGTAGCCTTCTGCCATGAGCTGGTGATACGCGCTTTCGACTGTCGTTTTACTTACATGCAAAAATCCGCTCAATGCCCGAACAGAAGGCAGACGCGTCCCGGAGATCAGGCGCCTCCCTTGTATTTCTGTACAAAAATAGCGATAAAGCTGTAGATAGAGAGGCTCGCTCCCTTCTACAAAGCGGGGACTAATATCTATCAAGCTACATCCTCCTCGCTGACTAAATGAAAAACCGACGGAGATAAAATCCCCATCGGTACTCACGTTTCTATTACACCAATATTACGCCAAATACGCCTCTCTTACCTGCGGATTCATCAATAATGTCTGGGCGTCGTCTTTCAAAATAATTTCGCCTGTCTGAATCACATAACCGCGATGCGCGACAGACAGTGCCTGATTCGCATTTTGCTCGACCAAGAGAATCGTCATACCTTCCTTGTTCAGCTCCGTAACGATATCAAAAATCTGCTCTACCAGAATCGGCGCCAATCCCATCGACGGTTCATCGAGCATGAGAATTTTGGGCTTCATCATCAATCCACGAGCAATCGCCAGCATTTGCTGCTCGCCCCCGGACATCGTGCCACCTTTTTGATTTACCCGTTCCTTCAGCCGTGGAAAGTAAGCAAAGGCACGCTCGATTCCTTCTTCGATCACCTTTTTATCGGATACACTGAAGGCACCCATCTCCAAATTCTCGCGTACGGTCAGCTTGGGAAAAATACGGCGGCCTTCCGGAACGTGGGCGATTCCTGCTAAGGCAATATCATGGGTACGCATCTGTGTAATGTCTTTGCCATTGAAGATGACTTTTCCTTCTTTGGCACGGGTCTGCGCACATATCGTTTTCAACGTGGTCGATTTGCCTGCCCCGTTGGAACCGATCAGTGTCACCACTTCGCCCTCGTCTACCGTCATGCTCAATCCTTTTAATGCGTGGATGCCGCCGTAATACGTATGAACGTTAGTCAGCTCTAGCAATGCCATCGATTTTCCTCCTTCTACGACACGTCCGACGCACTTTTTCCGAGATAGGCCTCAATGACGTTAGGGTTATTACGGATTTGCTCGGGTGTTCCTTCTGCAATTTTTCTCCCGTAATCCAGCACGTGAATGTATTCGCTAAGTCCCATGACCAGCTTCATATCATGCTCGATCAAGATAATCGTCAAATCGAGCTCTTTTTTCAGCCGACGAATAAAATCCGTCATCTCAACCGTCTCGCGAGGGTTCATCCCTGCCGCCGGTTCATCGAGCAAAATGATTTGCGGATTGGTCGCCATCGCCCGGGCAATTTCCAATCGACGTTGCAATCCGTAAGGCAGACTCCCTGCTGCTTCATTGGCAATATGTGAGATCCCGACATACTCCATGAGCTGATAAGCCTCGACGCGCGTCCGCTCTTCCTCCTGGCGTACCCGTTTGGAGTTGAACAGGATTCCGAGAATGCCTGCCGATAAGCGGCTATGCACACCCACCATGACATTTTCCAATGCCGTCATTTCTTTGAACAGACGAATGTTTTGAAAAGTACGGGTGATACCGCGACTCGCGATCTGATCAGGACGAAGCTTCTTGATGCTTTTGCCATTCAGCAGGATTTCTCCCTCGTCTGGCTCGTAAAATCCGGTAATCATATTGAAAAAAGTCGTTTTTCCGGCCCCATTCGGACCGATGACCGCTGTAATGCTTCCTTTTTCGATGCCAATCGAGACGTCTTGATTGGCTACCAAGCCACCAAAACGCTTCGTTAAATTTTTTGCCTCTAACAATGCCATGCTCATTTCCCTCCTCGTCCGCTATGACTGTTTTCCAGAAGCCAATTGGGACAGTTTGCCGAGAATCCCCAGCTTGTCTTTGCCATACTCGCTATTTTTGATCGCATCGAGATCGTTTTTCTTCCGTTTGGCTGGAATCAATCCGTTAGGGCGATACAAGGCAACGAGAATGAGCATAATTCCGAAAATGAGTCTCTGGAACTTGGATGGGTCCAGCTGGTTAGGCAAACTGATGATCCCCGCATTTTGCAGACCGTGCAGGAAGTTGGAGAATTCTTTTAACAGCTGTACCTGCAAGATTGTGACAAAAGCGGCACCAAGCACAACGCCTGGAATGCTGCCACTACCACCCAGAATGACCATGACCAATATCCCGATCGATTCCATCAGCGTAAAGGAGGTCGGATCGATAAAAGTCTGCTTAGCCGCAAAGATAACACCCACGACACCAGCGAAAGAAGCACCCAAGGCAAATGCAGCCAGCTTGGTATTCAACAGGGAAATCCCCATGGACTGGGCAGCCAGCTCGTCCTCACGTACCGCAATCCATGCACGGCCCAAACGGGAATGCTCAAAGCGTATATTCGCCAAAACGATAAAGGCAATCACAAACAACACGATGAAGTAAAAGTAAAACGGCGTCCCCATTTTGATCCCAAACAGCTCAGGTGACGGAATCGGCGTGATTCCCTGCGGACCGTTGGTGATGTTGATGGGCTTGTCCAGGTTGTTGAAAACAATGCGAATGATTTCACCGAAGCCCAAGGTCACGATCGCGAGGTAATCTCCCTTTACTCTGAGAACTGGCAATCCTAGCAATATTCCGAAAACAGCAGCCACAATCAGGCCGACTATGAGAAATGGCCAAAACCACTCACCAGATAGCGGGAACAGATTCCCTGCAATAAACTCATTCGCTTGCGAAGTCGAGAATATCGCGTACGCATAAGCCCCAGCAGCAAAAAACGCGACGTAACCCAAGTCAAGCAGACCAGCAAAGCCTACTACGATATTCAAGCCCAAAGCCATCGCTACGTAGATGCCTACCTGTGAAGCTACCTCCATGTAGTAACGGTTATCACCGGCTACCAACGGAATGATCAGGAGGAGAACGATAGCGCCAATCACCATTTTAATACTCTTGGAGGTATTGGTGTAATAGACAAGCACAATGGAAGAAAGAATGCCGAGAAACGCGATGACCGATTTATCCATGAGGTACAGCGCGGCTGAGAAAGCTACAATCCAGATCAACGTGAATACGAGCGGGATTCCTTTGAATGATTTCCAAGCGAGATTTGCCATTTATTTCACCTACACTTTCTCTTTTACAGCTTCGCCAAACAGTCCTTCTGGCTTGAAGAGAAGCACGAGAATTAAAATACTGAACGCAAACACATCTTTGTACTCTGCACCAAAGGCTCCGTTGGTCAGCGGCCCCATAAAGGCACCAGACAGGGATTCCAGAAGACCGAGGAGTACCCCACCGATCATTGCACCACGCAGGTTCCCAATCCCGCCGAGTACGGCAGCTGTAAATGCTTTAAGACCAAGAATAAAACCGATATACGGATCGATCGTCCCGTAGTTTTGCGCAAACAGAACACCTGTAGCGCCACCCAAGCTGGAGCCAATCAAAAACGTAAGCATGATTACTTTGTTTACATTTATGGTCATCAGCGAAGCCGTACTCTGGTCTTGTGCGACGGCACGCATGGCGATTCCCCACTTTGTTTTATTCACAAATAACGTCAACGCAATCATCATGACAATCGCAATTACAATTACGATCAATCCTTTTGTTGGAATCGTAGCTATACTTCCTAATGGAATCGAACCTGTAAAAAGAGCGGGACTGTTCAGATAAAACTCATTACGAGCCAGTGCTTCTGTAAAACGTACGAGGTCCTGCAGCAAAAACGATACGCCAATCGCTGAAATCAACGGCACAAGACGAGGTGCTCCGCGCAATGGTCGATAGGCAATCCTCTCAATTCCTACCCCCAAAGCACCAGTTAATACCATGGCAATTATGAGTGTTATGAAAAGTGCGACAAATGGATTCATACCTTCAAGTGCCCCTAGCGCATCAGAGATCAATAATACCTCTGTACCGATAAAGGCTCCGACCATGAAAATGTCTCCATGAGCAAAATTGATAATTTCCAAAATCCCGTAAACCATTGTATAGCCTAAAGCCACGACTGCGTACATAAATCCAAGTGTCAATCCGTCAACCAACACCTGAGGCAAAATATTGATCATGCTTTCCCATCCCTCATTTCTCTTGTAGACTTGTACAAATTTTCTGCATTCATTTCGTTGACTAGACTTGTTTTCTCGTGGAAAAGGGGCCAACACCGGCGTGCAGCCCCCTATCCTGATATGAGGCATGGGCGTGTGTGCGCGTTGTGTGGTGTGATTACTCGGCCTTGCCTACGAAAATGGATTTGTCCTTGTCAAACTTGTAAATGAATACATCTGCATTTGTGTTGTCACCTTTTTCATCAAAGGTAACCTTGGTGAATTGACCCTGAAAATCTTTGGTCTTGTGGACTGCATCGAGGACTTGCTCGCGGGTTGGTTTTTTGCCTCCGTTCGCTTTGGTAGCTTCCAAAACACCATTGAGGATGACGTTCATAGAGTCGAAACCGTAGACAGAATAGGTTTCCAGAGGCTTGCTTGTGACTTTTTTGTACTCTTCAGCCCATTTCTTGCCCTCTTCGGTTTGGGTTACGTCCCCTGCTACTGACGTAAAAACTACACCTTCGACAGCATCACCGGCTATTTTTATCATATCAGAAGAATCCAAGCCGTCGCCACCCATAAAATAACCCTTAAATCCTTTTTCACGAGCTTGCTTGATCATAATTCCACCTTCTGGATAAAGCCCTCCGAAAAAGATCATGTCCGGTTTTTTCACCGTTACCTGGTTAAGTACTGCGCTATAGTCCTTTTCGCCCTGAGTAATACCCTCGAAGCCAAGGATTTGGACCCCGTCCTTTTCGAATTGCATCTTCACTTGATCGCTCAGACCTTGGCCGTATGCTGTCTTATCATGGATAATATAGGCCGTTTTTACACCAAGTGTATTTTTTGCATAAAGAGCAGCCTTTGGTCCTTGTGCGTCATCACGAGCACAAATTCGATGGACGGTTTTCTTGCCTTCCTCCGTGAGCTTCACCCCTGTATTTGCTGGGGATACCATGACCAGCTTGCCTTCCTCGTACTTCACAGACGATGGAATCGCAACACCTGTGTTATAATGCCCAACTACACCGTACACATCGGGATCAGAGATAAGCATCTCCGCATTGGATACCCCAATTTTCGGGTCGCCTTGATCATCCTGAGGGAAAAGCTGGAGATCAAAGCCAAGTGCTTTAAACTCTTCCTTGCGCTTTTCGAGAGCGTAACCTGCGCCAGTCTTAATCGCATCTCCGACAGCAGAATTGCTCCCAGACAGAGGGGATTGTGTGGCAATTTTGATGAGACCACCCTCGGCTGTTCCGCCACCACTGTTGCCTGGAGCTGGTTGACTTTGCCCCCCGCTTGCGTTACTTCCGCCGCTAGAATTACTGTTTCCTGCGCAACCTGTTAATGCCATACTCGCAGCCAATACCGCAGATAAAACCCCGACATAAGAACGCTTTTTCATTCAGAATGAATCCCCCTTTTATCATTCTTTGTTCTTGTGACCAATCCATCTACCTTGTTAGCCAGGTTGCGACTTTCAAAAATGATGACTCTTCGGGGATAAAGATAGATAAAGCTTGGTTGTTTTTATTTTAAAATAAATCTGATAATTTACAAGAAGTAAAATATATTTTATATACATATATCATTGATTCACAAACAAAAAAAACAACTCCCTTATGGTAAAGGGAGTGCCGGAACGACGATTTGCCCACTCTTAATGTCGACAATGCCATTTGCCGTAAGACGCGCATACGGCAAGTGAGTAGCGGTAAAAAACAGAATGGAATAAATCGGATCGAGATGGACATGGCCTTTGGCACGGAGCTGATTCACCAAATTTTCACCCATGCTGATCACTTCCTCCATCGGCGCAGACGTGAATTTTCCAGCAAGAGGCAATGGGCATTCGCAGATCATTTTGCCCTCATCGATCAGGACGACCCCGCCTTTTATTTCCCGAATACGCTCGAGTGCTTGCGCCATCGCTTTGGGATGGCGTCCGATTACGATCCAATCACCAGACGCGGAATAGGTGCTGGCCAGCCCTTCAAGATGCTCACCGAAGCCACGAAGTACTGCCAACGTTCGCTTACCGCCAATCGCATCGATGGTGGCGATCAGCGCCAACTGCGGATCGTGCTGCAAAGAAACATAACCATCCTGATCAACGGGCATGTCTTCTAGCGACAACCGCGTAATAACGGCATTCAGCATCTGTAACACAGGGGCCTTACCGTCTTCATCTGGCCGTAGGCGGAACCAATCAGGATGTGCCTGCTTTTGCAATGGATCTATCAAACGTAATGAAGCTTCGTCCCATTGTGGCTGAACGGTTGGGACGAGCAGGATTCCCTTTTCTGCCACCCGTTGTCCATTTGCAATCACGATGGACGGTGTCGGCTGATCTTTTGCATGCAACAACAGCATATCCGCGATTCGGCCCGGCGCAATTCCGCCGATCTCCGCGTCCAGCCCATAGTAGACAGCCGGGTTCAGCGTCGCCATGACATACGCTTCCTCTGGCGGCATCCCCGCTTCGATGGCCACACGGATCGTGCTATTCATGAACCCGTCACGATGCATCGGCGGCGTACTTCCATCGGATGTCAGCATCATCCGTGATGACCACGGCACCCCCAGTGCAAGCCACCCTTTCACCAGCTCCCGCAGATCAGGGCGAATGGAGGAATGGCGCAGTGTCGCATACATGCCTAAACGGATACGCGACAGCAAATCTTCTGCATGGATGGCTTCATGACAAGCTGTTACACCAGCTGCTGCGGCAATGTTCAAGGTCTCACAAGAAGCTCCCGGATGATGCCCCTCCATCCTTTTGCCCAAGTCCCGCGCATGCTTCAAACCAAAAAGCAGCGTCTCATCCTCTTGTAAAACACCGCCCCAATTCGTCAACTCCCCACCCTGGATCACGCGTGGATGCCCCAGCATTTGCGCCAAGCTTTCCTTCGTGAACGCCGGATGAGCTTTCCCTGTCTGCGGATCGAGTCTACCCCAGAAAAATTGCTTCACTGGATGAGCTGCCAGAGAATCCATGATCGCTGCCGTTTGCGAAAAAGGCAGATGCATGAGCATCAGTGAGTCCGACACCATTCCAGTCGTTCCCGTTTGCAGAGCAAAGTCAGCCAACGTGTAAGGGTTATACCATTGAAACGGATGCGCGTGTGGCTCGATGTAACCCGGCACGAGATACCGCCCAGCCGCCTCCATGATCACGGTCTGGTCATCGACCAACGGCTCTTTTTCTCCTACATAAGCAATACGTTCTCCTGCCACTACGACGTGATGCTCTTGCCATTCTTTTGTATACACATTCAGAACACTTGCGCCTTTTATCCAGAGGCTTGCCGGTGCCTGACGTCTGCTCACGCGAATCATGTTCAAGTAATCACGATCTGATATGGCTCGTACACGCATCATTTCTTCTCTCCTTGCTGATCTGCTGATGATTTAAAAAATGAACGATCATTCATTGCTCTCTACAGCTTCGTCGCCCATAAATCATTCCCCTGCAAGCTTGGAGATGGTAGCAACAATTCCCACGGGTGTCTTGTCGCCATTCATCGCAGACTATCGTATAGAAGTAATTGCGACAGGAGGACAACTCTCATGCATAAAAACGTAGGTAGAACGGATGCCATGATTCGTATGACTGGCGGTCTGTTAGGCTTGGCATACGGCATCGGAAGAATGAGTCGTCGCCCATACAATGCTCCATGGCTGCTCATGGCATTTTCAGCAATGAAAGTAGCAGAAGGGGCTACGCGCTTTTGTCCGATGTACGCAGCGATGGGCATCAATACGACAAAAGGGAATGGCATGCAGGGCATGATGGATCAGCTCAAGAAAAAAGGCGTGCAGATGGCAGTCAATCAGTTCACACGCTCCATGAATATTGCGCCCATCAAGGACTTGAACAACAGCCAAGATGATGTGAGCAACACTTCAGCGACAACAAATAAAGCAAACATACAGTATTCTGCAAGCCCGCAAAGATCAGCAAACCAGGAAAAACAGCCAATCGACAATCAGCAAAACGCGCAGCTTACCCCCGAGGATCAAATTCTCGAAAAGGCCGCACGGGAGTTCATCTCTTTTCGCTCCCAAGAAAATAACACTAGCAGCAATCGCTACCCCACGTACACGTAAGGAGAGGAGGCACTGCATATGCTTGTCGGCTCCCAGATGTATGAATGGATGTCCCATAACTTCTTTGTTATTGCCACGATCATTGGCGTCATCGGCGTGATGGGATATTACTTCTTTCGGACGTCGAGAAGAAAAGGAAGATATCGTCAGTAAATGGAGAAGCAACCAGCCGCCTGTCATCGGGCGGTTTTTTCCATTTACATAATTGCTTGTTATACATATAATTGTCATTGCAAGTATTTTCGAACGAAAGAGGGTCATTCCCCTGATCGATCATTGGCAAAAAGAACCGGTTGGATTTCTCATTGGGAATACATACCGGAGTATGATTCATTATGTCTCCCTTTTTTTAAAGGAATTTGATTTGACCACGGAGCAGTTTGCCGTCCTTTATCGGCTACGAGAAGAAGAGGGTATCAATCAAAAAGAGCTGGCCCAACGCTCAGCCAAGGATCAACCTTCCATGACACGCATTTTAGATACACTCGCAAAAAAAGGCTTTATCGAAAAGACATTGAGCGAACAAGACCGCCGAGCCTACATCATTACCCTTTCCCCGAAAGGACGGGAATGGATTGAGCAGGCGATTCCCGTAGAAGCTCGTGCCGTTGCAGACATATTGGAAGGGATCTCTCCTGAAAAGCTGGCCTTCTTGCGAGAAATCTTGCTGGAGATTAACCAAAACATCAATAGAAAAACGACAGACTAGGAGTGACAGTATTGGGAGAGAGTAGAGAGAGACTGTGGACGAGAGATTTTGTCCTGTTAACTGTATGCAATTTATTGTTGTTCCTCACTGTTCAAATGCAGACCCCTACATTCCCTGCCTATGTGAAGGAAACGTATCAGGCCAATGATTTTGTCGTCAGCCTAGTCATTAGCTTGTTTTCACTTGCGGCAGTGGTCGCAAGGGTGTTTACTGGGGAAGCGTTGAAAACGAAAAGCAGTAAGGTTCTGGCTATCTTGGCACTTGGATTCGTCGCGATTTTTAGCGCAGGCTATTACTGGGCGGGAAGCATTGTTTTCTTTCTTCTGTTGCGAATCTTGGTCGGCATCGGCTTTGGGATGGGCAGCACGACCTTTCCGACGATTGTCTCCAATGTGATTCCTACCAAACGGATCGGCGAAGGCATGGGGTATTTCGGCTTATCGACCAGCTTAGCTATGGCGCTCGGCCCGATGATTGGACTTGGCCTGTTGAACTCGTTTGGGTTTGGCTGGATGCTCATGGTTCTCGTGATGCTGGTTGCCATTATTTTTCCGTTGATGCATTTTATCCGCGCCTACAATCAGCTTCCTGTGTCGTCCGTGAACGCACAAACTGTCACAGGCATTCGCCGGTTCTATGATAAAAAGCTGCTGCTTCCAGCTGGATTGAATTTTTGTCTATCCATTACGTATGGCGGGATTCTTAGCTTTTTGGCCTTGTACGGAAAAGAAGCCCACATTGAGAATGTCGGCTGGTTTTTCCTCACGAATGCACTGGCAATGGTGTTGATTCGTCCTTTTTCCGGCAAGCTGTATGATCGCAAAGGGCACATTGCCGTCCTGCCTCCCGGTGCGATCTTCGTCGGGATCAGCCTCTTGCTCCTGTCCCTAACAACGACAGAGTCCTTGCTTCTCGTCTCTGCTGCCTTCTACGGGCTTGGCTATGGCATGATTCAGCCATCTATCCAGGCGTGGATGGTGAAGGTCGTCACACCTGAGCAACGCGGCATGGCGAACGGACTGTTCTTTAATTCCATCGATCTGGGTATCGCAGTTGGCTCTGTGCTCCTCGGTGTCATTGCGACACATTCGAGCTACTCTGTCATGTACCGCTGGTCGGCAACGTGCTTGCTGCTGTTCCTCATCGTTTATATCCTTTCGCAGCTGGCTGCGGCCAAAGCGAAAAAAGCGGCCATTGCGAGTGAAAACGTGGGGATGTAAGAGAAGTTTACTACCTTGTTCTCACCGTATAACAGATCACTTTGCATGCTGGACGCCGAGCATTTTGGCCCTTGTCCATTCATCGTCAGATCACCAAGCTAGTATGTTTCTAAATGTTATCTTGGATCTTGAAAAGCTACTTAGGCAGGCGCTTATTAGCGCCTCTTTCTTTTCTTCGGTGCTGTTAAGCTATATACGATTACTGCAGCGACAATTACCAAAACTACCATAACTATAATAGCTGGGTAACCTACACTCCCCATAAATACCTCTACTCCCCTAAACTTTACTATTATTGGCATTATACAAATAAAACTACTCCTTTTGTAAGGAATAGTTTTATTAATTATTGTGCTATTGGACACAGTCAGGTGCTCGTCAGTGACACAACCTACTACAGGAAGTTTTCCTAAATAAAGTACTGCACAATTGCTCCTCTTCGTTCGTTCCTCCCTTCCGCACATTAAAAAAAGCTGTTCCCCCAGTAGAAATTTCTACAGAAGGAACAGCTTGTTCTTTTTTTATCCCTTTTGCTGATACTTCATCGCTCGTGCCGCAATATCCGTGCGGTACTGCGCCCCATCAAACGCGATCCCTTGCACCTTCGCATACGCTGTCTCACGCGCTTGCGCCAAATCCGCTCCGGTTGCCACGACGCCAAGCACACGACCACCGCTCGTAACGATGCCTTCCTCGGTTGCCTTCGTACCTGCGTGAAACACCGTCGCTCCCTCGTTTGCCTGACCCAGTCCCTGAATCAACGCACCCTTTGGATATTCTCCCGGATAACCCGGCGCTGCCATGACGACACAGACAGCACTTCCTTTTTTCCATGTCACATCAACTGCATCGAGCTCGCCATTGATCGTTCCGACAAAAATATCGAGCAAATCTGTTTCGAGCAATGGCAAGAGCACCTGTGTCTCTGGATCGCCAAAACGCGCATTGAATTCCACGACTTTCGGTCCTTGCTCCGTAATCATCAGACCTGTATAGAGAATGCCTTTGAATGGAATACCATCCTTGGCCATCCCTGACGCCATCGGCTGGACAATTGTTTTGACGATTTCGTCCACCAACTCAGCAGACATTTGCGGTACTGGGGCGTATGTTCCCATGCCACCTGTATTTGGGCCGCGGTCATCATTGAAGATTCGCTTATGATCCTGAGAAGTAATCATCGGCTTAACTGTCTCGCCATCGACGAAAGACAACAGTGACAGTTCTTCACCGAACATGCACTCCTCAATGACCACACGCGCTCCTGCTTCACCAAAGACGCTTTCCTGCATGATCTGACGGAGTGCCTCTTCCGCTTCCTCCACCGTTTCCGCGACAACGACCCCTTTCCCTGCTGCCAAGCCATCCGCTTTGACAACGATAGGAGCTCCCTGCTCTCTCACGTACACACTCGCCGATTCGTAATCCAGGAACGATTCATAGGCAGACGTTGGAATCTCGTAGCGCTTCATTAAACTTTTCGCAAAAGACTTGCTACCCTCGATCATTGCCGCTTTTTGGTTCGGGCCATAGATCGGCAGATTGCGCTCCTGGAAAAAGTCCACAATCCCCGCCAGCAAAGGATCTTCCGGGCCAACGACAGTCAGATCAATTCCCTCATCTTTGACGAATTGAGCCAGTGCAGCAAAATCATGGACGCCAATCGGCACGTTTTGTGCGACTTGAGCGGTGCCCCCATTTCCTGGCGCACAGTATACCTTTGTCACTTTAGAGCTCTGCAACAGCTTCCAGGCAATCGTGTGTTCTCGACCGCCACCGCCGATCACTAATATTTTCATCGTATTTCCTCCTGTGTGAGAGGTGATCCACTCTTTAGTACGTGTTTAAAAAAGCGAACGTTACTCCCGAATAGCCTCTTTTAGTGCTTGAAGTGACGAGTGCCGGTAAAGATCATCGCAATGCCCGCTCGGTTGCAAGCATCAATCGATTCTTGATCGCGAATGGAGCCGCCTGGCTGGATGATTGCGGTAATTCCTGCTTTGGCTGCCGCTTCCACGGTATCTCCCATCGGGAAAAATGCATCCGAAGCCATAACCGCGCCACTTGCCAATGCACCTGCCTGCTCGATGGCGATTTTCGCTGCCCCAACGCGGTTCATCTGGCCTGCCCCCACGCCGATAGTCATATTGTCTTTTGCCAAAAGAATCGCATTCGATTTGACGTGCTTGACGACCTTCCAAGCGAATTTCAGCTGTGCCAGCTCCTCTTCCGAAGGCTTGCGGTCTGTGACCACTTGAATCTCGCTTTCTTCGAGCTGCTTGTAGTCGAAGTCTTGAATGAGTGCCCCGCCTGCAACAGGAGCCACGCGGAACAGATTGTCCACTTTTTTGGCTGGTTCATTCAGCGCAGGAATACGCAAGAGACGCAGGTTCTTTTTCTCAGCCAGAACAGCCAACGCCTCTTCGGTGAAGTCTGGTGCAATGATAATTTCCAAGAAAATCTCTTTCATTGCGAGTGCGGTGTCACGGTCAATCGAGCGGTTTGCAGCCACGATCCCACCGAAAATAGAGACAGGGTCTGCTTCGTACGCTTTTTGGTAAGCGGCGCGAATATCAGTGCCGATCCCTACTCCACAAGGGTTGGAGTGCTTGATCGCAACGACAGCTGGTTCAGCGAATTCGCGTACAATCGCCAACGCTGCATCTGCGTCATTGATATTGTTATAGGAAAGCTCTTTTCCTTGCAGTTGGCTAGCATTCCCGATGCTCAACTGATCCGATAACGGCTCACGGTAAAATGCCGCACGTTGATGTGGATTTTCCCCATAACGTAAATCCTGTGCTTTCTCGTAAGTGACCGTGTAGCTCTCAGGCAACAGTTCGCCCACCTGCTCACTCAAATAGCGAGAGATCAAGGCATCATAAGCAGCTGTATGACGGAATACTTTTGCAGCCAGCTTGCGACGGGTTTCTAGCGTAGTATCGCCATTTGTTTCAATTTCTTCTGCTACTTTTTCATAATCGGCTGCATCGACTACGACACTGACGAACGCGTGATTTTTCGCAGCAGAACGCAGCATCGTTGGTCCACCAATATCAATATTCTCAATGGCATCTTCATATGTCACGTCTGGCTTCGCTATCGTTTCCTTGAAAGGATAAAGGTTCACGACAACCAGATCAATGGTTTCAATCCCAAGGTCTTTTAGTTGCTGCACATGCGCTTCACTGTCCCTTACAGCCAAGAGGCCGCTGTGGATATTGGGATGCAACGTTTTGACGCGACCGTCCAAAATTTCTGGAAATCCAGTCACTTCAGAAATGCCAATGACGGGAACTCCCTCTGCTTTTAAGAGGGAAGCCGTACCCCCGGTAGAAATGATCTGTACCCCCGCGGCTACCAATCGACGGGCAAACGGAATCAATCCTGTCTTGTCAGAAACGCTGATCAACGCTTTTTTCACACTCACGGATAGAACCTCCTGAATTTTAGTGAAAACATGGGTAACTATTGACCAAAACACGAACAATACTTACATATTATAAATTAATTGTACGCTATTATCAACAACTTCGTCAGGAAAACAAACGCAGCCGCTCATGCCTGTTCGGCACTTGCGACTGCATACATCTGCATTTGTTTGATGAAGTTATCGTTTTTTCTTGCCTTTGCCTGATAGCTTTTTGATGCGATCTGACAGTGAGATTGGTTTGTTTTTGGCAGTCGCCCTGATTGGCTTGATCGGCTTCTTCGACTTGCGGCTCTTCGCCTTGACCTCTTTGGGCATTAAGTTCCCTAACTCTTCCATGGAGATGGATTGGCCGTCCTTTACACGATCCCTGACGCGCTCTTTCGTCTCCTCTGGCACTTCGAATCCCATGTTTCCCAGCTCATCGAGCAACGTATCTACATTGGCTCCGCCCTTCGGCATTTTTTCCGCTAGCTTCATAATATCGTTAAGCGTCCATTGCCGCCCTGTTTTTTGGCTTAGCTTATCGAGCAAGTTCGAAACAAAATCTCCGCTCAAGTCGGCCCCTCCCTTTGTGGGAATATCCCTCTCTTACTGTATGTCACAAGAGTTGATTTGGTTTGTCATGATTCGCGGAGGAAGGAAAGCTGCCCAAATATTGACAATAATTTTCACTTTCCTATAACATTTACATGATACCAACAAAATCCAACAGTCCGGGGGCCCCTATGAACTTTATTCGAAATTCTCTGTTTTCTCCGCCTGTTGACGGTTCTTTGGGTGGCTTGTCGTCCTCTACCCTACATGAAGCCCTTTTACAACCGATCTTGGAGCATATGGAAGCAGGGGTGACTGTTTACGGGCTTGACGGCAATGTCCTTTTTTTCAACAAAGCTGCCAAACACTTCGACATGTCCGAACCGATAAATCTGCATGAGCAAACATACGGCTCTTCTGCCTTTTATCATCCAGACGGCATTACTCCTGTAGCTTTTGGGGAGTTGCCGTCTGTTCGAGTATTACGCGGGGAAATCGTCAATGACCAGGAATTATGGACACAACCGAGCGGAAAAGCCGTTTCGATTCTCGTAGCCAATGGGAAGCTCCTCACCCAAGCATCTGGTGAACCTGTTGGTGCCCTGATCGTTACCTACGATATTACGGAGCGCAAATGGGCTGAGCAACGGCTAGAGGTTAGCGAGCAGCGCTACAAATCACTGTTTGAACACAACCCGGACATCGTATGCTGGCTTGATCTGGCAGGCAAGTTCTTGAATCTGAATCCGGCGTTTGAAGTCGTCACCGGCTACAGCCTGAATGATCTTCGCAACCAGTCCTTTCAACAGTTGCTGGACAAAGAAGGTGTCAAGCGTGTCCTCTCCATGTCACGTCATACACAAAAAGGCGTATCCGATAATTACGATCTGTCTGTGCTCCATCAAAATGGAACGCGCATTGAGCTAAACGCCACCGTTGTCCCTATTGTCGTAAACGAGACCAATGTCGGCTATTTTGTCATTGCCAAAGATATTACCAAGCGCAAAGAAACCGAGAGAATGATTCACTACCTTGCCTACCATGATACCCTGACAGGGCTGCCCAATCGCTCCTTATTCCAAAGCAAGCTGGAAGATTCGCTACTCCATGCCTCTCACCAAGCACAACCCCTTGCGATCCTGTTTCTGGACTTGGATCGCTTCAAATACATTAACGATACACTCGGCCATTCCACCGGGGATCGTCTGCTTACGCAAGTTGCCGAGCGCTTGCGAGACAGCGTCGGTCCTCATGATACCGTTTGCCGTCTAGGCGGGGACGAATTTACCATCATCCTGCCAGGAATGGCTCACGATGATGCGCTGGATTTTGCTGAAAAACTCATGCAAAAACTCATCTCACCGATCCTTTTGGGCAACCAAAGCTTCGTGGTCACTACCAGTATGGGCATCAGTCTCTTCCCTCAAGATGGGACTGACGCTGAAACCTTGATAAAAAATGCGGACACAGCGATGTACCAAGCCAAGGAACACGGCAGAAACAACTATCAGTTTTTTTGCCACGAACTGAATATTGCTCTCGCCAAAAAAATGATGCTAGAAGCCGGTCTTCGAACCGCATTGGATAACAACGAGTTTAAGCTGCATTACCAGCCACAGTACGATCATGAAAAGATTGTCGGCCTGGAAGCCTTGATTCGTTGGCAGCATCCTGTATACGGAATTGTGTCCCCTCTTGATTTCATTCCCCTAGCCGAGGAAACGGGCTTGATCATCCCAATCGGTCAATGGGTGCTGGACAAGGCCTGCCAACAATGCGTGGAATGGCAGCAGCAAGGCTTGCCACCTGTACGTCTCGCCGTAAACTTATCCATGCGCCAGTTGCAAGACAAGCATCTAGTGACCATGGTCCAGCAAACGTTGCAGAAGACAGGACTTTCCCCTGCTTACCTTGAGCTTGAAATTACCGAGAGCATTGCCATGCATCGACTCGATACAATCATCCCGCGTCTTCAGGCACTTCAAGACATGGGGATCCATATTTCCATCGATGATTTCGGGACAGGCTATAGCTCGTTAAGCTGCTTGCAGTCGCTCCCAATCAACTCTTTGAAAATCGATCAGTCTTTTATGCGTAACATGTCCACCAATACGTCCATCGTGTCCGCGATTGCTGCCATGGCACATAGCTTGAGTCTTTCTCTAGTAGCAGAGGGTGTGGAGACAGAAGCGCAGCTGGAATTTTTACGCTCGCTTGGCTGCAGCACTTTTCAAGGCTATTTTTTCAGCAAACCTATTTCAGCAACGGAATGTGAGTGGTTGTTGGCAAACATCGCAGCAAAATAGGGTGAGTCGGTCATAGTTAGAAGCCGACACCGTATGAGAGGACATGAATAACATGAATGTAGGACGAGAAAACATGGTTGACAAATATTGGTGACAAGAATACGATGACAAAGTCAATCATTCATCCTCGTTAGGTGAGGCTCCTATACAAACATAGGCCACTGCCCGGAAATATCGAAAGATGCCAATGGGTAGAACAGGAACTGCCGAGCTAAGGCTTTTCTTAAGGTGGCTAAGGAATGTTTCCTTTACGTTGTATAGTGCCAAAGCTCTGGTAGGGGGAGAAAAAGTGGTGTTTTTTTGTGCACTTTTCTAACCCTCTAGATTCCCGCTAGAGGGTTTTTATTTTGAAAGGGGGGAACGTTTTAATGGACAGTAGTCCAAGTTGCCGAATGAATAACTGCAATCAATATTGTGTTCGGAGAATTTTCTGGCCTTGTGGCGCTGCGGCATGTTCCCCATTCCTTATTTGACATTTTCCCTTTTTATGGGGCGAGTGTATGTAAGTATCTATATGTAGACATGCTTGCGCAACATGGTCGTATCCCTCCGATCCTTATTTGCGAAAGGATGAG
This sequence comes from Brevibacillus sp. FIR094, assembly GCF_050477165.1. Taxonomy (NCBI): domain Bacteria; kingdom Bacillati; phylum Bacillota; class Bacilli; order Caryophanales; family Paenibacillaceae; genus Brevibacillus; species Brevibacillus sp. FIR094. Next base: position 20,170 of record NZ_JBEAES010000019.1, read on the forward strand.
AAAACCATGTTGAACATTTATAAAACGAATACCATAGGAAAAATAGAAGAACTGCATCAATTTGAAAAAGGCTGCTGGATCCATCTGACCGATCCTTCTGAGCAAGAAAAGCAACAAGTCGTCAGGGAGTTGTCGATTGACCGTCATTTTTTACAGGATGCCCTTGATGACGAAGAAATCGGACGGATCGACAAGGATGGAAACCGCGTGAAGCTCTACGTGGACATCCCAGTCTCCACGAAGGAAGGGACGAAGGACAACTATACGACGGTTCCGTTGGGAATCATGGTGATGGAAGATTATATCTTAACGGTTTGCCTGGTAGAAACGGCTGTCATGAATGAGTTCGTCCAAGGGAAAGTGAAAAACTTTCACACGCCCATGCGAAACCGGTTCGTCCTACAAATTTTATCGAATACGTCGCATGATTATTTGCATTACTTGAAAAAAATAAACAAGCAGACAGAAACGATGGAAAAATCGTTGCGACAATCGACGAAAAACAATGAACTGCTTACCTTGCTAGAATTGCAGAAAAGCCTCGTTTATTTTTCGACGTCCCTGGAAACGAACAGTCTGTTGATCTCCCTACTTCGGAGTGGCAGTTATTTGAAAATGTACGAGGAAGATAAGGAACTGCTGGAAGAAGTAAAAATCGAAACCAAGCAGGCCATCAAAATGACGGAAATCTATACCGCCATTTTAGGGAACATCATGAATGGCTTTGGCTCCGTCATCTCCAACAATCTGAATCGCGTAGTGAAGCTGTTGACCGCCATTACCATTGTCATCACCTTACCTATGGTGATCGGCACCTTTTATGGCATGAACGTCCCGCTTCCTCTACAGGATCATCCGCACGCATTCACGATCATTATGATCATGTCCACCGCCATTACGTCCGTAACAGCCCTCCTGTTTTGGAGAAAGAAGTATTTCTAAAACGAATGACCAAAAAACCGACATCGTAAAAGGATGTCGGTTCCTTCTTTATCTCTCGATTTACGTTAGCTGGACAAGCCTTCCTTCCAGCTTCACTCTCTCTTCTGCTAAATAGCCAATGACCTTCACCAAAAGCTCATGCTCCACAGCATGGATGCGAGCCGCCAAAGTCTCTGCCGTATCTGCATCTTGCACCGCTACAGGAATCTGGGCAATGATCGGTCCTGTGTCCAGACCGGCATCAACCAGATGTACCGTTACCCCCGTTATCTTTACCCCGTATGCGAGTGCCTGACCAATCGCGTCTTTTCCTGGGAAAGCAGGCAAAAGCGACGGATGCAGATTGATGATTTTTCCTTCGTAAGAAGACAAAAGAGTGTCGCCCACCAACCGCATGTAGCCTGCCAGCACAACCAGCGATATATCGCGTTTTTGGAGCTGCGCCACTATTTCCCGCTCAAAAGCAGCCTTATCTGCATACTCCTTCGGTTGAAAAACAAAGGCGTCGATCCCTAAACGCTCTGCCCGTTCCAAAACCTTGGCACCGGGCTTGTCGCACACGAGCAAGGCTACTTCTATACCTGTGAGTCTGCCGTCCTGTGCAGCCTGCACGATCGCTTCAAAGTTGGAGCCGCTGCCTGAGGCGAAAATGGCCAGCCTTCTCACCATTCCACCCCGTTGTATACGACTTTGCGCTCTCCCGCTTGAATATGTCCGAGCAAATACGCCTGTTCTCCCAGCTCTTGCAGCTTTTCCATCACACTCACTGCGTCTTCTGGCTTCACGACGAGCATCATGCCAATTCCCATGTTGAACGTTTTGTACATATCCGGGTAAGAGATGTTACCCGCCTCTTGTACCAGCTCGAAGATCGGCAGCACCGGCCAGGAGCCAACGTTGATCACAGCCTGCATTCCTTCTGGAAGCACGCGTGGAATGTTTTCAGTAAAGCCGCCACCTGTGATGTGTGCCAGAGCTTTTACTTCATGAGACTCAAGAACGGATAGCACTTGCTTCACGTAAATGCGGGTCGGTGTCAGCAGCTCTTCGCCGAGCTTTTTGCCCAATACGTCAACATGATCATGCAGGGACATGCCTTTGTCTGCCAAAAGAACCTTGCGAACGAGTGAGAAACCGTTGCTGTGCACGCCGCTGGAAGCCAGACCGATCAGTACATCGCCAGCTGCCACGGACGCTCCCGTAATCATTTTGTCCTCGTCCACGACACCTACGGTAAAACCTGCGATGTCGTATTCACCTTCTGCATACATGCCAGGCATCTCAGCAGTCTCCCCGCCAATCAGCGAGCAGCCGGACTGGGAACAGCCTTCCGCGATCCCTTTGACAATCGCTTCGATTTTTTCCGGAATGACCTTATCTACTGCCAGATAATCGAGGAAAAAGAGCGGCTCTGCCCCTTGAACCACTACGTCATTGACGCACATAGCGACAGCATCGATGCCGATTGTATCGTGTTTGTCCATGGCAAAAGCGAGCTTCAGCTTGGTTCCTACCCCATCTGTGCCGGAAACGAGAATCGGTTTCTCGTATTTTTTGGTATCCAGGCGAAACAGCGCTCCGAACCCGCCTAAATCCGTCATAACTTCCGGGCGGAATGTTCGTTTGACGTGCTTTTTCATGCGTTCGACGGCTTCGTTGCCCGCATCGATGTCTACACCAGCTTGTTTATATGCTTCACTCATCGTTTCTCCCCCTAGCAAGAGGTGCTTGTATTAGCGGTTGTTCATAAGTAGCACTGTTAGCATTTAAGCGCAGGTAGCGCTTCTTCGAACTCAATCTCTGTCGGATATTCTCCGTTAAAGCATGCGAGGCAGTGTCCTCTATTGGGAACCGCATCGGTGCGGCCAATTGCATCGATCATTCCTTCGACAGACAAGAACGACAACGAATCAGCCTCAATGATTTGACGAATTTCCTCAACCGATTTGGTCGCCGCAATCAGTTCCTCACGCGATGAGGTGTCGATGCCGTAAAAGCAAGAATTCATAACAGGCGGAGAGCTGATACGCACATGCACTTCTTTGGCGCCAGCCTCACGCAGCATGCGAACGATCCGATTACTCGTCGTACCGCGAACAATGGAGTCGTCAATCATGACTACGCGCTTGCCTTCCACTACCTTGCGAACCGCAGACAGCTTGAGATAGACAGCTCGTTCACGCAGCTCCTGACTCGGCTGAATGAAGGTACGGCCAACATAGCGGTTTTTGATCAAGCCGATTTCGTACGGAATTCCTGTCGCTTCTGCAAATCCGATAGCCGCAGAGATACTCGAATCCGGTACACCTGTAACAACATCAGCATCAATCGCGGATTCCAATGCCAGTTGCTTCCCCAGACGTTTGCGCGCCATATGGACATTGATTCCGTCGATATCACTGTCTGGTCGGGCAAAATAAATGTATTCAAACGTACAAATCGACCGTTGTGTCGTTTCCGTATACTTGCTTTCGGTAATGCCATCCTTGTCGATGACGATCAGCTCACCTGGTTGCACATCACGCCAATATTGGGCGCCAATGATATCGAACGCACAAGTCTCAGACGCGACGGTGATCGCATCTCCGAGTCGTCCCAATGACAGCGGACGCAAGCCATTCGGATCGAGGGCGATCACGAGCTGATTCTCGTTCATGACGAGAAGCGCGTACGCTCCCTTGATGTATTGCAGGGCGTCCTTTACCGCTCCCGGCAAATCCTTGCATTCAGAGCGGGCGATCAGATGCGCGATCACTTCTGTGTCACTGGTCGTCTGGAAAATGGAGCCTTTTGCTTCCAGCTCTTTTCTAAGCACAGCGGCATTCACGAGATTCCCGTTGTGGGCAACTGCCATGCTGCCTTGTGCATAGCGGAAAAAGAGCGGTTGGGCATTTTCAATCTTGCTCGAACCAGCAGTCGTATAACGGGTATGACCAATCGCAATATGACCGCTGAACTTCTCCAGATCGCCCTTGCCAAAAGCCTCTGACACGAGACCCATTCCGCGGTGCTTATACCATTTCTCGCCGTCGGAGGCGCAGATACCTGCGCTCTCCTGACCGCGATGCTGAAGGGCGTGCAGACCCAGATAGGTCAATTGGGATGCTTCTTTGTGGTTGTAGATGCCAAAGACGCCGCATTCTTCGTTCAATTTGTCCCAGATTAGCCGATCAAACATGGAATCGCATCCTTCCAGGCTGCTTTCACCTCTTGAGTCGAAGCGTTGATCGCTTCTGTACCGTTCACGTTCACTACTAGACGATCGCCGCCGACCGTACCGATGTTTTCAGCAGGTACGCCATGTTCACCTGCCAATGCGAGAATCGCCGCCGCCTGCTCCCCAGAAGCACTGAGCAAGATGCGAGATTGAGATTCACTGAACAAGAGCACGTCAGTACGCAGCTCGGACGTAAGAGCCACCTGCGCCCCGAAGCCTTTGCCGAAGCAAGATTCAGCCAGTGCAACACCCAGACCGCCTTCGGACAGATCGTGTGCGGAGTTCACCAGTCCTTGGCGAATCGCTGTGAGAACCAGCTTTTGTACTGCCGCTTCCTTGGTCAGATCGATTTGTGGAGGACGTCCGGAAATGCTGCCGGTAGCCATCTTTTGATACTCACTGCCGCCCAGCTCAGCGAAGGTCTCGCCCAACAGGATGATCGCGTCGCCTTCGTTTTTGAAATCCTGGGTCGTAATATGGTCAACATCGGTGATCAAGCCAACCATTCCCACCGTTGGGGTTGGATAGATCGCGTCACCGCTGCGTTCATTGTAAAAGGATACGTTTCCGCCGATGACCGGAGCATCAAGTGCTACGCACGCTTCGCTCATGCCCTCGCACGATTTTTCAAATTGCCAGAATACCTCAGGCTTTTCCGGGCTTCCGAAGTTCAAGCAGTCCGTAATCGCCAGCGGTTCTGCACCGGAGCAGACGACGTTGCGTGCAGATTCTGCAACCGCAATGGCACCGCCCACTTTTGGATCGAGGTATACATAGCGACCGTTGCAATCCGTACTCATGGCAAGAGCCTTGCGAGTACCGCGCACCATGACAACAGCAGCGTCAGAACCAGGCTTTACAGCTGTGTTTGCACGCACGATATGATCGTATTGCTCGTATACCCACGCTTTATTCGCCACTGTTGGCTGAGCCAGCAAGCTTTTCAGCGTAACATTCAGATCTTTCGGTTCACTGATTGCAGCCACTGCATCTACATTCGCGTTTGCTTCGTAGTAAGCTGGCACCGCAGATGGACGATGGTAAACAGGCGCATCATCTGCCAAGCTGTCTACCGGCACTTCGGCTACTACTTCACCTTGATGCACCAGGCGCAGCTTGCTGTCTTCCGTTACTTTTCCAACTACCGCGGACGCCAGACCCCATTTGTCAAAAATCGCGATCGCTTCTGCCTCTTTGCCTTTTTCCACGACGACGAGCATGCGCTCCTGAGACTCAGACAGCATCATTTCGTATGCAGACATGCCAGCTTCACGCTGTGGTACGAGGTCCAGATTCATTTCGATACCATTGCCCGCCTTAGACGCCATCTCGGAGCTGGAGCTGGTCAAGCCAGCCGCTCCCATGTCCTGAATTCCGACAACGATACCCGTGTCGATCAGCTCCAGGCACGCTTCCAGCAGGAGCTTTTCCATGAATGGATCGCCGACTTGTACCGCCGGGCGTTTTTTCTCCGACTCTTCCGTGAGCTCCTCAGACGCAAAGGTCGCTCCGTGAATACCGTCGCGCCCTGTGCTGGAACCAACGTAGATAACAGGGTTGCCGATACCGGACGCTACCCCTTTTTGAATCTTTTCGTGGTCGATCAAGCCGACACACATAGCGTTGACAAGCGGATTGCCTTCATACGTAGGGTCGAAATTCACTTCGCCACCCACAGTCGGAATCCCGATGCAGTTCCCGTAGCCTGCGATACCTGCTACGACGTTTTCGAACAAATATTTGACGCGAGGAGATTTGAGCTCCCCGAATCGAAGCGAGTTGAGCAGCGCAATCGGACGCGCGCCCATCGAGAATACGTCACGGATGATACCGCCCACACCAGTCGCAGCCCCTTGGTACGGCTCGATCGCAGATGGGTGGTTATGGCTTTCGATTTTGAATACAACCGCCTGATTGTCACCGATGTCGACAATACCCGCACCTTCCCCTGGTCCTTGCAAAACGCGAGGTCCTTTTGTCGGGAAACGACGTAGGACAGGCTTGGAGTTTTTGTAGGAGCAATGCTCCGACCACATGACACTGTAGAGACCAGTCTCGGTCCAGTTCGGCTTGCGGCCGAGAATTTCTACGACACGCTGATATTCTTCGTCAGTCAGACCGATTTCTTTGTATAGTTTTTGATCGGCAATTTGTTCGGCTGTCGGTTCTTTATGCGTGAGTTGTGACACTGTTCTGCTCCCTCCAAGTCTTCAGGATCGAGGTAAACATGCGGCGTCCGTCATCGGAAGTCATCCAAGAGTGGACGGCACGCTCCGGGTGAGGCATCATGCCAAGTACGTTTCCTCGTTCGTTGCAAATGCCTGCGATGTCTTCCAGTGAACCATTCGGATTCTCGCCATGATAGCGGAAAACGATCTGATTGTTCGCTTTAAGCTTCGCCAGCGTTTCTTCATCACAGTAGTAGTTTCCTTCGCCGTGTGCGATCGGAATTTGGATGACTTCCCCTGCCGCGAAATCACGGGTAAAGGAGGTATCGTTGTTTTCTACACGCAATTCGGACAGCTTGCAACGGAATTTCAGTGAACGGTTGCGCAAGAGTGCTCCTGGCAACAACCCGACTTCGGTCAGGATCTGGAAGCCGTTGCAGATTCCCATGATCAGCTTACCTTCTTCTGCTGCCTTCACCACTTGCTCCATGACGGGTGAAAAACGAGCGACTGCACCACAGCGCAGATAATCTCCATAAGAGAATCCACCTGGCAAGAGAATCGCATCATATTTAGAAAGATCCGTATCGGAATGCCATACGTAATCCACTGGCACTCCCATTATGTCTTCAACTGCGTTAAACAAATCAATGTCGGCGTTCGAGCCTGGAAAGACGATAACGGCTACTCGCATGTCCTTAGCCCTCCACGATATCAAAGCGATAGTCTTCTACCACCGTATTGGCCAGCAGCTTTTCGCACATTTCACGTACACGTTCTTCTGCCTGCGCGCGATCAGATGTGTTCAATTCCAGCTCCATGTACTTCCCGATGCGCGCATTGTTTACTTCATCAAAACCCAAGGTGTGCAGAGCACCTTTTACAGCGTGTCCTTGCGGGTCCAAAACACTCTCGCGCAATGTTACATAAACAACAGCTTTAAACATGTACGTCTCCTCCTAGTCTCGTAAGCATTTCTTTGTAAGCCTCTTCCACATTGCCCAAATCGCGGCGGAAGCGGTCTTTGTCGAGCTTTTCATTTGTTACCGAATCCCAGAAACGGCATGTATCCGGGGATATTTCATCGGCGAGGAGAATCTCCCCGTCCGCTGTTTTTCCGAATTCCAGTTTGAAATCGACCAAGGTAATGTTGCGCTCGCGCAGGTAAGGCACGAGGACCTCGTTTACAGCAAGACCCATGCGCTCCAATGTCGCTTGGTCACTCTCGCTCGCAATCCCCAACACTTTGATATGGGAGGCATTCACCAATGGATCTCCCAGTGCGTCATCCTTGTAGTAAAACTCGACAACTGGCTGCGGGAGCACAGTCCCTTCTTCCATGCCAAGACGCTTGGCCAATGAGCCTGCTGCGATATTGCGAACGACTACCTCCAAAGGGATAATCTCTACTTTGCGAACAACTTGCTCTGTGGCGGACAGCAGACGGACAAAATGGTTGTCGATGCCCCGCTCCTTCAGCATAGTGAAAAAGATTGCCGTAATGCGGTTGTTCAGCTCACCTTTTCCGGTGATTTGCGCCCGTTTCTCTCCATTGAATGCTGTTGCGTCGTCTTTGTACTCTACCCAGTACTGATCAGACAAAGATGTCCGATAAATACGTTTTGCCTTACCTTCGTAGAGTTGTTCCTGTTTTTCCACCGTAGGAGTCACCTTCCCAGTCAAAAAGGTTGAGTTTCGGTTAATTCACGAACGTTTCAACTACATTAAAACACAAACATACGCATTTATCAACGAAAAATGATGGAATACACTTCGACAAACGTTCGTGATTTACCACATATTTTCCGAACTATAGATGTTAACATTCGTTTACATGTTCTCCACACTGCCTTTATATCTCCTCATTACAATAGTCCTTAGTCTCGGGACTTTTCGACCATCCACTTATCAGGAGGCAACTGGAGATGCACGCTATCTTTCGCCATTTACTCATTCCCTTTTCTCGCTTACACAGGCAAGTGCCGCTCCGTACAAAGCTGACGATCCCACTGCTGTGCATCCTGCTCATTTCTTCGAGCATGATTGGCTGGACCTTTTACACCCAGGCAAAAAAGGCGATGATCTCGCAAATGGAGTCCCGCCTTGACTCAGAGACGGACAAAACCACTGAAAAAATTTCGCTCTTGAAGTTCACTTTCGCTAGCGACGAGCAAGCCTTCCAAAAGCGTCTACAATACGAATTGCAACAACAAGAAAGCAATCTGTCTCAGGAAGGCTTGATACTTCAGCAATATTTGGTCAAAAACGGAGCCTTTCACCCCATTGAAAAAGTGACAAAGGGGGCTATTGAAATCCCGCAAGATATCGCGATGCGGATGGAGGCGGAGCGATTCGGCGTGATTCATGTCCCTGTCGATGATCACATACATACACTAGCCTTTACGCATTCTCCTGAGGAGAGCTACATCTACGTCATTGACGTTTTGCAGGAGTCCTATCTAGGTCCTCTCCAAGAGATAACCAAAATAATCGTGATGACCATTCTCGCTAGTCTGGTCCTTTCCTTGTTGCTTTGCTTGCTGGTCGTAAAGGGGATAACTGCGCCTTTTCAGACGTTGATTGTGGCCATGCAACAGGTCAGCTCGGGCGACCTCACCCATCGTTCCCATTTGCAAAACGAGGGTCCAGAGATTCGTGGGATTTCAAACAGCTTCAATCACATGATTGAGCAAATGTGTGAGATTATTGCTGAGATCCAACTCATGCTTGAAGAACTGAACAAAGGCGGCATTGCAATCAGGCAAACAGCCGATGAAGCAGGCGAGTGTTCGTCGATGCTGTCTTTGCGTCTCGATACAGTCAATCAAGGTGTCGAGCAAACGGCTGCCTCAACAGATGGCGCCAGCGCCTCTTTTCAGCACATAAAGCAATCGATGGACGGATTGTTTGCGCGTATTTTCTCTGTGATTGAAGCGGGGGAAAAGATGCAGACCGTCACCCACAATGGACAAAATCGTATCGATGACTTGAACACGATGATCAACCGCTTTTCCCACACATACACACAGGTCGACACCCGCATGACTGACCTGCGTCGACAATCAGAATCCATTGGAGATGTTGTTCATCTCATCCAAAACGTGGCGAAGCAAACCAAGCTTCTCGCTTTAAATGCCAGTATTGAAGCGGCCCGTGCTGGGGAATACGGGCGCGGATTTGCTGTCGTGGCCAACGAGGTAGCCAAGCTTGCCAGTGAGTCGGAAAATGCCACATTAGAAATCACGCGGCTGATGGACTCTGTTCAGGAGCAAACTTATGCGATTTCCTCCGAAACCTCAGAAGCATCCGAACAGCTTCAGCAAAGCCTGCAAAAGCTCTCAGACGCTGCATCTGCTTTTCTTGAGCTTCGACAGGCTGTCGATCAGACAACCGGAGAGCTGCATATAGCCAACGAGGGGTTATCCGACATAACCGAAGGCTTGCACACCGTAGATATGGCATTGGATGCGTTTGTTGCCATTTCCCAAGAGACCAAAAGCAGCACAGAAGAAATGCTGGTCGCCTCGCGCGAACAACTCACTTCCATTGAAAAATCACGTCAATTGGCAACAGAGCTTCTTTCCTTATCTGAGCGGCTGCAAGAAATTAGTGATCGCTTTCGCGTTGCATGAACAAGTAGAGCCTCCCCCTCGGGCAGGCTCTTTTCTTTTGTTTATGGTAAACTTGGCAGTGGTACAACCAATACGTGAAAGAAGGAATTTCAGATGTTTCCATTTGAAGTGTCTTTTCCTACCAAAATTTACTTTGGCATGGGCGAACTGGAACGTTTGGGCCAAGAAGCAAAATCGATGGGCCAAAAAGCATTGCTCGTCACAGGCGGCAATGCGGCCAAACGTACAGGACTTTTGGACCGCGCCAAGACTCTGTTGCAGGAAGCTCAAGTGGCGTATATTGTTTTTGACAAAATCGAACCGAATCCACGTACGGCAACGGTTGATGCTGGAGCTGCTCTTGCTCGTGAGCATCAGTGTGACTTCATCCTGGCTATCGGTGGCGGCTCCGTGATGGATGCCTCCAAAGCGATTTCGGCAGCAGCCGTTTCTGGACGCCCAATTTACGATTACATGCGAGGAAATCCGAGCGGCTCTGGTCAATTGCTGGTACCCGTTCAGGAAGCACTGCCGATCATGACCGTCCCGACAGTAGCCGCTACAGGTTCGGAAGCAAATCATATCAGCGTCCTGACTCATTGGGACACGCATGAAAAATCTTCGATCAACGGTCCAGCACTTTACCCGAAGATTGCCATTCTTGACCCGTCTATCACCTTTACCGTTCCGGCTCGTGTCACAGCGGAATCTTGCGCCGATATCTTTTCCCATCTGTTTGAAAACTATTTGATCAGCGCGGAAGGAACCCACGTTCAGGACGGTATTTCCGAAACACTCATTCGTCTCGTCGTCGAGCACTCCATCACTGCGATTCAGCAACCAGACCATGCAGAAGCACGATCCACCCTTTTGTGGGCGAGCACGCTAGGCATCAGTCCATTCGCTGCTGGCGGTCGTGGTGCTGGTATGCCGTTGCACGGTGTTGAACATCCGCTGAGCGGAATCTACGATATGGCTCACGGTCGTGGACTGGCGATCCTGTCCCTTCCTTATTTTGAACAGGTGATTTTGCAAGACCGTCCCGAGAGACTAGCTCGTATGGGACGTCATTGCTTTGGCGTTACCGTGGAGGACGAGGGCGAAGCAGCACGAGCAACGATTGAAGCCGTTCGTCATTGGTATGAGCGCATGGGAATCACAGAACGTCTGTCTGACTTCGGCGTGACCCAACAATCGTTGCCACAAATGGCTGAAGAAGCAGTTCGCATCGGCGGACGCGGAATCGGGTATCTGCCTAGCTCACGAAAATTAAATGAATCCGATGTGATCGCGATTTACGAGGCTTGCCTGTAATCGAAGCATCAAACACACTGGCGAGCCTTCATTCAGTTGTGTAATAATACAAATTAATCATTAATCAAAATTATTTTACTACGGAGGTTACCACCTATGGCAGATCCACGCATTAATGAACTGGCAAGCCGTCTCGTCCGTTACTCGCTCCATTTGCAAAAAGGCGAAAAAGTTCTGATCGAAAATACAGGCCTGCAACCTGAACTCGTTCGTGCACTTGTGCGTGAATCATTTGCAGTTGGGGCTCTGCCTTTGGTCACCTTGAAAGATCAGGAAGTCATGCGTGCACTCTATCAAGGCACGAGCGAAGAACACATGGCCCTGATGGCAAAATACGAGTATGACCGAATGAAAGACATGGACGCATACATCGCCATCCGCGCTTACGACAACATCAACGAGTATGCCGACGTACCGGAAGACAAAATGGGCATTTACGCTCGCGTCCTGTATCAACCTGTACATACGAACGAGCGCGTTCCGAACAAACGCTGGGTGGTACTGCGCTACCCGAACAAGTCAATGGCGCAACTGTCCAAAATGAGTCTCGAAGGCTTTGAGGATTTCTACTTCTCCGTCTGCAATCTGGACTACGCGAAAATGTCTGCTGCCATGACTCCGTTGAAGGAGCTGATGGAACGCACCGATCGTGTACGCATCGTCGGTCCAAAAACGGACCTGCGCTTCTCCATTAAAGGAATCAATGCCATCAAATGTGACGGCAAACGCAATATCCCTGATGGCGAAGTATACACCGCTCCTGTGCGCGATTCCGTTGAAGGAACGATTTTCTACAATGCGGCATCGATCTACAACGGCATTACCTTCAATGATGTGCAGTTTACTTTCAAAGAAGGCAAGATCGTGGAAGCGACCAGCTCCAACACCAAAGCATTGAACGACATCCTCGACACTGACGAGGGCGCACGCTATATCGGAGAATTCGCGATCGGCTTCAACCCGCACATCCTCCACCCGATGCTGGACATCCTGTTTGACGAGAAGATCGCGGGCAGCTTCCACTTCACGCCAGGGAATGCTTACACAGTAGCAGACAACGGCAACCGCTCCTCCATTCACTGGGATTTGGTCCAAATCCAACGCCCTGAATACGGCGGCGGCGAAATCTGGTTTGACGATGTGCTAATCAGAAAAGACGGACGTTTTGTGTTACCAGAGCTGGAAGGCTTGAACCCGGAGAATTTGATTTAAATGAGATGAATGAAAAAATGGGTTAGGGAATGAGGTTCCCTAGCCCATTTTCTATCTCTGTAAAAAACCAACAACTAGTTTTATACGCAATGATTCGTATACGATATGGTAAGATTTACTCTTCTGAACGTTTTTTTGTCTCGAGGTGTTTTTATGGAATGGCAAGAGATGATCAGAATAAGGAATCAGACACCAGTAAAGCTGCTGGACATTCGTCATATCGTGATGAAGCCTAGTGAGGAACTGCAATCGTATCGCATGCCCGCAAATGCTTTTCTCTTCATTAAAGCCGTAGATGAGCTGATCGAGCAAGTTTCCCGACCCCAGAAATATCCAGATGAAAAAATCATTAGCAAAGGGGCTATCCAGAAAGTGAACTGCTCCCCTTCAATAGCAGGCATGATTATTTCACCTGTCTACTTAAAGGGGAGCAATCATTCACACTGCGGCTAGATCACCATAGTAGCGTCGATAATAAGCTGAGTTCTCCAATAATTGTTCATGTGTCCCTATAGCACTGATGCGTCCTTGGTCTAATACAAGAATAACATCACTATTCATCACAGTAGTTAAGCGATGAGCAATAACGATGCGTGTGCATGCAATATCAGACAAATAACGATCAATTCTCTCTTCGTTTAAATGATCAAGTGAACTTGTGGCTTCGTCAAGCAATAAGACTGTCGGTTTAGTTAGCAGTGCCTTCGCTAATGCAATCCGTTGCCGTTGACCACCTGATAGATTCATCCCCATTTCACTTATCATTGTATGATACTTCATCGGCATCTGCATGATTTCATCATGAATTTGAGCAGCTTTCGCTGCCTCCATCACATCTTCTATTGTTGCTTCATCTGCAGAAAATCGAATATTATCGAGGATACTGCGATTAAATAGATAAATACTCTGAGGCACAGTACCAATCTGCTTCCGTATATGCTGCATGTCTAAATGTTGTGAATCTATGCCATCATAGCAAACGCGACCTGCTGTTGGTTCAAATAAGCCAATCAGCAAATTGACTAAAGTCGACTTTCCTGCACCAGATTGACCAATAATCGCCACCTTCTGACCAGGCTTAATTTGCAGACTAATATCACACAATGTTTGTTCAGAGAACTTCGAATATGCATAGGATACATTCTCTAATTCAATCTTCCCTGTCAATTCTATTTTTAGTCTACCATCAAACTCTTCAGTTGGAGCATCAAGTACATCTTGAACACGTTTTAAATAGGAAGTTGTGAGAATAAAGCTATTAACTGTTCCGACCAAACTACCACTTACTCCAAAAAACTGACTTGCTATGGATTGAATCGCAATAAGCATTCCTAGTGATATTACTCCATCAAAGACATGATATGCACCCAACCACAATATGATAAGCGGTGCTGCTAGCTGTAAGAGACTTGTCATTGTTACGAGTACGTTTGTAATCCGCTCTTTACTGCGATAAATATCAAGTAAGTTCTTGAAATGATGTCGCCACTTCTCAAACATACTCTCTTCAATACCACTCGTCTTAATATGAAATATCCCCAATAGCATCTCCGTTTGCACGGATTGTACATTAGTTCCTGCAAGAATCTGACGCTGATTCCATTCAGCGATTACCTTCTTAGTGAATACAACTGCAATAATATTGATTAAGGATAAAGCAACAACTAACAATGCCAAAGAAATAGATTGTATCGACATATATATGAAAAGAGCGATTAACATCAATACATCTAATACCCCACGAATGATACTGCCAGAAATAAGTTCACGTATCATATTCAACGAGTTAGCCCGAAATAGCAGATCCCCAATAGAACGAAGCATAAAGAAGCTATAGGGGAGTTTAAGCAAATGTTGAAAAAAATTAATCTGTAACAATGAATCCAACACATTGTGCATGGTAATAAGTACTCTGCCCCGAATATAGGTAAACATAGATGAAGTGACTAACATGATGATAATACCCAGTGCCATAACACTCATCATCGTAGTATTTGCAGGCATAATCACCTTGTCGATCAATTGCTGAATTAATATTGGCATTGCGATGGCACACAATTGTAAGACAGCAGTTACTAAAAATACGAGAACGAACAATTGTTTATTCGAAAGGATAAGTCTGAACATAGTAGTCCAGACATTGGCTGCCTTAACACGCTCGAAGTTTGCCGTTGGAATAAGTTCTAACACGTAGCCATGAAAGTGGCTCATAAATGATTCTTCATTCAAATGCTTGCGTCCTATAGCAGGATCAATAATCGTATACTTCTTCTCACTTGAATCTTTCTTATGTTTGATTCGCTCTAAAACTACATAATGATGTTCATCCCAAGTAATAATAGATGGTAACTGTAACGTCTCTAACAATGCTAAATCTGACTGATAACATTTTGCTGTAAACTGAAGCTGTTCTGCTGTCTTCTTCAACTGAAATAGACTAGTCCCATCACGTCCACTGCCTAGCGCTTCACGTAAATCATACATACTTATACTACTCTTATAGTAGTGCATGATCATTGCCAAACAGCAAGCCCCACACTCCGTTTGCTGCATCTGTTCAATGAATGGTACGCGCCATCGGTGATCTTGTTTACCTTGCCTCTCATCATTCATACCGCTCATCTCCATATCCAACAAAACGATAACACTACCGTTATCGTGGCAATTCAAATGCAAGTATAGAAGGCACCCGATTATCTAACAATCGTAAATATTCGTATCCCATCCCAGCAGTTCCTGTCATCAAACCATCACACTCCAACCTTGCAATTAAGTGATCAGATGACTTATATGACTCATAATCTACATTTGCTTGCAATGCCCAATCATTTGCAATATCCACTAGACTAGGATCATTCATCAGTTTACTTACGTGTAGCAAAATATCAGCATTGCCTAATATACCGTGACACAAGCAAAAACTATTATATGTCTTCCCACGATTCAACAAAGTCTGCAGTGCATTCTTATAGTCTTGAGTAACAAATTCCCACTCTTGTGCATGTAGGAGATTCATTGCTTCAAGATGGCGCATAATCTCTGCGCGAGCAAGTGCGATACCTGGAGCACCATGACACCAAAAGTCAGCATATTCATGTCTATCTGTAGAGCGCAAGTCTCTCCAGTTTTGTTCAGTTTCCGAATAGTAATAATTTTCATATATGAGCAATCTATTCGCCATTTTCAAATACTGTTCATAGCTTGAATGATTACTATGGTTATCACTTAATCTAGCAAGCCATGTGAACGCCCATGCTAACCCGGCTGCGCCATGAGATAAACCCGTCAACAATACTTGCCCACTCGTCGTGCTGTCATTGTCGACTACATGTTGGTTAGTCAGTTCATCAGGGTATATTTTCGAGCCAGCATCAAAATTCATTTCCTTCATTAATGTATAGAGGCGTTCTCCGGCCGCTTGGGCCACTTGCAAATACGCTACATCATGCAAAGCATCGTAGATACGAAGCATAACGATCATACAACCTGCAAGACCATTAATTACATCATATTGAGTTTCTTTTTCTATTCCCCGCATCAATACGGATAGCCTATTCTTGGCATTTTCTAGCAAGGTATCATCTTTCCATAGCAACCCACAATAAATGAGTGCATAAATATGAGTACTCTCCCCTAAATAAGCTGAGGTCGAAATAGTTATCTCATTGGACAATTTGCTAGCTTCATCTAGTTTCAGCTTACTTGACTGAATAACATTCAAAAGCTGTCGTGCAATTTCCCGATACTGCTGGTCGCAAGTGATATGAGTTAGTTGAGCGAGATATAACACATAACCACCTAGACCACTATACATATTGTAATCTAACCATATTGGTTTAAATTTGTCCTCTACTCCAACTATTGCAAATCCAATACACGCAATATTACTATCATCTGTTTGGACAATGCGACGCATTATATTATTACCTATTGATGTCGCATATTGCTGAAATTGTGTCATTCTATTCTCTTTATGAATGACATCTTGGGTTAGTGTTGTAGTATGGCGATTATACATATCAGAACGCTGATTATATGAATGACCATCACTAGAATGTTCACTTTCCTCCAAGCTGGATAGAGACCACCGCAAATATTGTAGCTGTAAACTAAGATCATCTTCAGATAATTGCATCAGGTAATGTTCAATTAACTCAATAATCGACATCGGATAAAAATTGGGTATACAGACTCCATTCATATCAATTAAGTCACGACTATTAAGTGAGAACATAAAGTAAGGAACATCTTGCCGCTGCATTTGTTCGTACTCAAATTCCATAACAGCAGGTGGTGGAAACGTTGAGTTATTCACCATAATTTTTAATAAGCGATTGCGGTCTGATTCATTCTGTAAATAATCTGGATGCATACTATGTGATAAGAACTTTCCATACAGGGCTGTTGCTCGAAATACATGACGACCAGTTGCATCAGAATACGGTAAGAGTATGTCACGAACAAAAGTATCGCGATTCGTAAGTAGTAATCGATACAAATCACAAAAACCTTCGATCATATGCTTTGTATACATCGAGATGTCCATATATTCGCCATTTAATATGGGTCGATTTTGTTTTTCAACTGTCGTATAAATGTCGTCAATCAAATAAGCTTCATCGGTACCATCATTTTTAATACGCTGAATCTTCATTAACTGTGACTTTTGTCCACCTCGACCACCTGCTGCACTTAACTCAATATCCCATAGTGTATTAGGAAAATAAATTCCAGGTAGCATGAGAGATGAAAATACCGTTCGCTGACTTTGCTCCCCTTTCACATAATGCAATTGAGAATCTGTTAATGGGGTAAATATGGTCTCCAAATCAATTAATATCGGCTGAGCTCCATTTGCGATAATATTTTCAGAATGATAATCAGAAGCCCCACATGTATAGCATAATGCCGTTAATGCACCTAAGCGATAATAGAACTGTTCTACTTCCATAATGGATTGACATGAATTGTGGCTTATAAACTCATGATATCCATAATCTCCACAATTGAGCACATTTGGACTGCTCAACAAATACTTCAAACCTCTCTGATTAATCCAATCAAGCATAGCACTATAACATTCATCTATACGTAATGAATGGGGTTTATACACTAGCTTAGCACCACTGTTAAACTTTAAAATGGCAACTGATTTGCCCGTGTTATGGGTATCCCCTGCTCCAATCTCTATCCCAGTTAGACAATCATATTCGCAACCATTTCCCAATTTCGACTTGAATTTTATCCATTCTGCATTGTAATGAACAATTATTTCACGTACATACGAGCTAAACATTAACGTGTGTTCTGTTAAGCACCTAGCTAACACTGGGTATGCATCGAAGAATACTCTTAAATGATGAGGATCTTCTAACAGTTTAAAATACTCTTGATATCGCTCGTTCGGTGATTCAGCTGTTAAATCACCTAACTGACTAGCAATGGATATCTCTAACATCGTCGTTTTGAACTGCAATGAAGCCAACCGTTGTACACAAGTTTGCATGAGCCCTTGTTCAACTTGAAAATGATCGATAATATCTGCATGAACATTATTTAGAGCTTCCTGAAGATTGCGCCAAAATTCCGCTAGAAATGGACGGATTATGGGGTTAGGTTCTTTTTCAATGAACTCATTATCATGAGAGGCATTTAATATTCGGTTCAGATTCTCATCGCTATCTACACTAATCCCTCTATCTATTGCAGCTTTAACCAAAATGTCCCCTCCTGCTATATTTATTTCGTACCAAAGAATTATTTATCATCGAATATTTGACATATGAAGGCCGAGCATTCTGCATGGCGACCTCATACGATTATTTTCTGGATTTGGAAATAAGATGATTAGCATTACTATTCATGCCCCAATATTGCAACTGCTCTTCATAAGATAAATTCACGTATCTTGCAACTCTATGTCCTCGCAATAAATATCATAAGTAGTATCTAAAGCCGCATTAGAGACGGGAAAGAAACGATTCATTAACCCACTTTCCCACAATATACAATCAGAAGTGAGAAGGTCACATTCCACCATCTCACTTCTGAATCATTACTTATAATTTACTAGCATTGTGGTACATCACCAGGACGGTATGTAAGTCCACAACGGTTTTCAGTAGGAGTCGGTTTATTACAACTATCGTTATAAGTGTAGCAACCAAACGCATATGAGATAATATTTCCGGTTGTAGTTCCCACCGAGTTTGCTTCAACACTACCTCCAACCATTTCCTTCAACTGTTGCTCATCAACTTCCCCGACTGGCGAGACAAATCCTTGCTTCGCTCTCCCCTCAGAAGAACGATATTGAGCTCGTAGATCCTTGTTAGACATATACATCCTCTTTTCTACATGATAGTAGCACTATATATTATCTCTTCTCCATAAAAGAGAAGAAGTGCTCACAAAGATAATCTGTTTCAATATTCCAAATTTCGACTTAAAAATCAGAATACTTACATTTTATAACACGAAATTTGTAGAATGTAAATATATAACATAAATTCTTTTAATTTCTTTTAAAGGAGATTTCATTCTTATTTCGCATTTATAGTAAGGTGGATTATGGATTTGATAAGCCAC
Source organism: Brevibacillus sp. FIR094 (assembly GCF_050477165.1). Taxonomy (NCBI): domain Bacteria; kingdom Bacillati; phylum Bacillota; class Bacilli; order Caryophanales; family Paenibacillaceae; genus Brevibacillus; species Brevibacillus sp. FIR094. Next base: position 39,222 of record NZ_JBEAES010000019.1, read on the forward strand.
GGATTGTACTCACTGACTTTCTGGACAGCCCCCGCTTCCATTTGGCAACCGTACCTCAAAACACGTACGAATCAGATCACTTTGGACAGAAATCGTTCCCCGATGCTTCTCGACGATATTTTTCGCAATAAACAGGCCGAGTCCTGTACCTCCCCCTTGATGAACTCGCGCTTTGTCGCCCGTAAAGAACATTTCAAAAATATGCGGCAGCGCCTCTTCAGGTATTTGGTCACCGTAATTCATGATTTGAACAACTACTTCATCTCCCTCCCGGTAAGCGTTCAAATCGATAAATTGACCATCTCCCCCGTAGCGTATTGCGTTGGTCAGGATGTTCTCAAATACGCGCGCCAGCAGCTCCCCATCTCCCACGATCACTAATTGAGCAGCAATCATACACCGCGCGACCAGTTCATTTTTCTCAAAGGAAGGATACATCTCTTCATTTAACTGAACCAACAATTCACTCAAATCAATGACCTTTTGCTCGATGTTGACCATACCGTAATTCATTCTCGTAATTTCGAACAGCTCATCAATCAGCTTTTCTAATCGTTGCGACTTGGTAAAAGCAATCGTCGCATAATGCCGCATCCGTTCTTGTGGCATCTGCTCGTCTCGTAAAACTAAATCTAAATAACCCAGAACAGATGTCAGTGGTGTACGTAAATCGTGTGCCAGATTCAAAACAAGCTGGTCCTTGCTGCTTTCCGCGAAGTCTCCTCTTTCTACCGCCTTTTGCAGCATTTCACTTGCCAGATTGATGTCCTTGGCGATATCAGCGAACTCATCATGGGAAGAAATATGCACATTGTGCGTAAAGTCTCCATTTGCCAGATAATGAATGCCTTTGGAAATCTCATGAAAATAGCCAACATACCGTTTGGTCAGGAGATAGAACAACAAGATCGCAATGGGAGCAAAAACAAGCAAAAAGAAATTGATATCTCCCATTTCCTTGATGTAACGGCGAACCAGAGCAAGCGGATCTTCGTACTTGACCTCCGTCCGATAGTAAAACTGGAGCACTTTATAGAGTAGATAGGTCACGAGACCGGCCAAAAGCATGCCAAACCCAAGAAGCTCAATCATTTTGGAACGAAAGCTACGTCTCTTCTTCACCATGAAAAAATGAACCACTCCCTATCCTCGTTTTCGTCCAGGGCTCAATCATGATAGACTCTTTTGACACGTTCTCCCAAACGGCTTACCAGCTCGTTCGTAATGGTTTTACATGGATGGGCCATTTCCTCAGCAGTGATACTCTCTTCTTGATCTGTGCCGATAAAGGTCACAATATCCCCTTTTTGCACTTCTTCCATATCTGTAATATCTACAATAAGTTGATCCATGCAGACAAAGCCAATAATCGGTCGCCTTTTTCCTCTGATCAAGCAGGTAGCGTCCGCTTGAGACAGCATACGCGGAACCCCATCTGCATATCCGATGGATACGATGGCAATCTGACTGTCTTTCTGCGCTGTATGGGCGCGTCCATAACCCACGGATGCTCCTTTTTCCACCTGCTTCACCTGCACAACTCTTGCTTTCAGTGATAATACAGGACGTAGGTCGACGCTTGTTTTTACCTTATCTCCCTGCTTGCTCAACATTCCGTAGAGAGCGATCCCAATCCGAGCATAATCGTACTGTAGTTCCCCATAATTGAGCACGCCGTAACTGCTTTGGACGTGCAGCTTCTGTGGATCGATGCCCTTTTCTTTCAACTGTTCGATCACTTTCTGGAAACGGGCGATTTGATTTTTCGTGTATGCGATATCCGAAGCTTCCAAACTGTCAGCCACACTCAGATGCGTAAAGGTACCGCATACCTGCAAATTTTTATATCGATACATGGCCGCAATTTTTTCTGTGTGTTCCCAATATTCCCCGAGTCTCCCCATCCCCGAGTCGATCTTGATATGAACAGAGATTTTCACGTTGTAACTATTCAGCCTTTGGGCATATTCGTCATCTACTACGGTTTGTGTCAGTTTGAAACGGGCGATTTGGCTTATCCGTCGCTCATCGGTATAGCCAAGCACCAGAATCTCCCCTTTTACGCCCTTCTTCCGGAGCTCAATCCCTTCATCGATTGTGGCAACAGCGAAGTGATCAATCCCGAGCTTGTTTACATACCTCGCGACTTGCCATCCGCCGTGGCCATATGCCTGCGCCTTCACGACTGCCATCACCGCACAATCCTTCGGGAGAACTCGCTGGATTTCCCTGACATTATGTTGGAGATGAGGAAGATGGATATCCGCCCATGCTCGTCCTGTTTGATCTGGTTTCCCACTTCGAAAGCGCTGGATCACCTTCATCGCCATCACAGACATAACAAATGACAGCACCGTAACCAGCGTAAAATGAACCAAGCTGTTTTCAACAAGCAGTTGTGTCAGTCCCGTTACTTTGGCCGCTCCGCGAATGAGCACAATACACAAGGGATGCAGGACATAGACATACAGACTCAGCTTTCGTAAAGCTGGGCGATTTCTGCCTTTCCAGAACAACAGAAGTTGAAAAAGAAAATACATGCACGGTATCAAAAAAATATACATACTGTCATGGCGTTGCAGCTGATAAGCGTGCAAAAGCAAGCCTTCCATGACCAGCATGCTTCCGAACAAACCAAGTCCAATGGCATACGGTGCAACCTTTTTCTTTTTCCGTCTGCGGGTATTGGCAATCATCCCTCCCATGACTACAAAAACTGGGGCAAAAAATATACCGTTCCGCGTGTAATCAAACAGGGTAAACATCGATTGATAGAAACTGTCCACATACGGATTCATCTGGGCAAATCCAAAGTAGCTGTCTCCCAATAGCCCGATCCCATACAACAGCATGGTCACCCAAAACGTTTTCCATGTGGATAGTCTTGTATACAAGAAGGTACTGATACACACCCCCAGCATGATGCCAGGAAAATACCACAGATGATAAAGAGTCCCGTTAAAAAGGAGGTCTTTTACCACCGAAAACACGGTCAATTGATCCGTAAAATACCCTGCGTACACATTCACTGGAAGATAGAGAAGAATCGAAAGCAAATATAGCTTTCCTACTTTCCATAAAAACTGCTTCAGCAAGTTCGCATTTCTGCTGCGATCGGTACCAAGCTTTTGCAAGAAGAAAAATCCTGTGCACATAAAGAAAAATGGAACCGCCACCCTGGCTATTGTTCGCGTCAGTGTAAAATCAGCCCATTCGCTTATCGACAGCAGAGGAGAAGTATGGACTGCGATGACAAGGATCGCTGCGATGATTCGGAATTGATCCAGCCCGCCATACTGCTTTTCACTACCCACGTTCATTACGTGCCTCCTGATGAAACACCGTAATGATAAATCCATCCACGTTGTTGCCCGATATTTCGTATCTCTCACCAGCCACAACCGGGATGTGCGTAACGGTATCGGTAGCCTTTACATAGTAGATTTCAATGCTCTCCTCATCCACTAGCAAATGCTCCTGATGGAATTCGTAGTTTTTCACACACTCGATATACTCTTCCAGACAAAGCTGAAGCTTTTCCATCAAAACGGCATGCGGATAGCCCACATACCGAAAATGCCAAGGCTCATCCGAAATGCCTGTCAGCTGTTCCTTGTCTTTGTCGTAGCGTTTGATAAACCCATATTGACTGGCACGTTGGCGAAACAATTGGCATACGCCATGATCGGGAAAAGAAGGGCAAATAAAATCGATCTCTTCCTTCTTTTCCCCTACATCAATCGCAAGCCCGGTCTGATGTTCACTTTCAGTCGGACGTGCCACAAATTTACTGGTAAACACCTGTCCATTTTCCAGCAAGGATTGATCATAGATATCCTTTTGTTCCGTCTTGCTGCGAAAGCCACTGACTGGCACGATTGTCTGCTGTGCGTTACAGGCTTTCAGCAGCTTGGCAAGCATCTTCGCAGCCATGTTTTCCAGCATAATATTGTTGTGTGTTCCATCAATCAGCCGCATGCGGTTTAGTACAATACTATCGTCTGTTTGCCAGCGGATCGGGTACTGGCGATTCACCAGAATCAGATGGCCGTGATGCAGATTTTCGCTGTTCAAAGAAATCGTAGAGACGTGAAGTTGTTTCATCGATTAGTCCTCCTCCAACGCTAGCATAATCAACGTATCAAGAAGCTCTTTATAGGAAATTCCCGCTGCACTCAGCATGCTTGGATATCTGCTTTTCGAGGTAAAGCCGGGGATCGTATTCACTTCGTTAAACACAATGTCTCCGTCTGGCGTAACAAACATATCTACGCGAGCAAAACCACGACAACCTAAAACTTGATAGAGGTGGGTGGCTGTTTGCTTGACTTTTGCAGCGAGTTCTTCGTCGATTCTTGCAGGGACGTGGATGTGGGCAGTCTCCAATGAATACTTTTCCGTAAAATTGAAAAAGCCTTGGAGCAACTCGATTTCATCCACTTCTCCCACAAGGACTTCACGATTTCCTAGTACCGCACAGCCTACCTCAAATCCCACGATGTTTTCCTCGATGACTACTTTGTCATCATGCAAAAGGGCATTTTCTATACCGAAAAACAATTCTTGCGTGTTGTATGCTTTTGTAATCCCAATCGAGGACCCTGCCTTTGCAGGTTTGACATACAAAGGGAATCCCAGTTCTTCGGTGGCAGATTGAACCGTTGCAAGAGCAGTATTTTGATAAACGGTAACGGATCTTGGCGTTTTTACACCGGAGCTTGCTGCCAGCGTGTGAGCGATATCCTTGTCCATACAAATCGCAGAGGATAGAGTCTGACAACCGACAAACGGAATTCCGGCGAGCTCCAACAGCCCTTGCACCGTTCCATCCTCTCCGTTTTTGCCATGCAAAATTGGGAACACCACATCAACCTTCGTGATCGTCATGGCACCGTTCTCCTGTGTAACAATTCCCCGCATCTGTCTGCAAGGAGAGAGAAAGGCAGGCACACACTTCTCACTTTGATGCCAACTGTCATTCCGAATGCTTTCGATGTTGCCGGTATATCGCAGCCATTGCCCATCCCTCGTAATTCCTAGCAAAATCACCTCATACTTTTCCAGACTCAAACTCTCCAGCACCGAACTCGTAGATTTAAGAGATACTTCATACTCCGAGGAACATCCCCCAAACAATATCGCCACAGTCAATTTCTTCATAAGTTTCTCTCCTTCTTTTCTTTGTTCACGTAGCTTGTTACAATCACGCCACCCATGTTGTCACCCGAAATCTCATAGTTGCGATCAATCGGTACTTTGAGCGTCATCTCTTGATCGACAGGGTAGTAGTTAATTTCATAGATCTTCCCATCGTTTGTCACGGAGATCCTTCTTTCGTCTTTTAGGTAATCCAAGTATTCCTCGAGCGAAAAGTTATTCTGCTTCATGATCGCGCTATGCGGCAAGCCGACATATCGGAAATGCCAAGGCTCGAATTCCGTTCCTGTAATGGCTACCTTGTCCTTTGGGTAGCGCAAAATAAAACCGTATTTCCATGAATAATCTTCCAACCACTTGCCTTCAGGGGCGCGCTCCATTTTCATTTGCGTCGATCCAATATCAAGCGCGGAACCTACATTATGTTCGCTGTAACCGCTCGGCATCGCATACGCTGGCCCCATTTCTGCATATAACTGATCTTGTTCTTCCTTACCTCGATAACCGCTGTTCAGGATAAAGTGGCTCACGTTATCTTGCTGCGCAGCTTTGATCATCTCCAAAAATTCTTTGGCTACACTCTCTGACACTTCGATTCTTTGATCTTGCAAACGATAGCCTTGTAACAGTTCTTCATTCTCAGACAATCGAACCACATCGTTTTTTACCCCTGCCTCATGAACCGGATACTCTTTATTGACCAAGAGAAGGTCTCCTTGATAAATTTGATCTTTTGTTATTTGTATCGATTGGTGCTCCACCTCGGTAGCCTCTCCCAACGTTTCAGTGTGTCCCCCAACATTAGGTGGTCCATCTGCTATTTTTTGAATCACGATATATCCAAACAGCAAAAGCATCACAAGCCAAAAAACCCTCTTTTTCATTTACAGTTCCTCCTTCACTTACACATGTAGGATAGGGAAAACTGTTAAAATAAAAAGTAGGGTAAAAATAAAATTATTTTAAAGTTGTCCATTCATCTTTATGAAGTTGCTAGCTGGATAGAGAGGGGGTCAGCAGCATAGCATGAACAAAACAGACCGTTTGTTGGCAATCGTTCTGGAGCTTCAGCGAAAAGGTACGTTGCGTGCAGAAGATTTGTCCGCGACCTTCGAGACGAGCGTCCGGACGATTTATCGTGATATGCAGGCATTGAGCGAAGCAGGCGTCCCCATCGTTGGGGCACCGGGGCAGGGCTATTCGTTAATGGAAGGGTATTTTCTGCCGCCCGTCAGCTTTTCGGTAGAAGAAGCCGTTGCACTCTTGATCGGAGCAGACATGGTTGAGCAAGTATTTGACCAAAACTTTGGAAATAGCGCAAGAGCTGTACAGCGCAAAGTTGAAGCGATCCTGTCAGCAGATGTAGGCGAACAAGCCAGCCGTATCCGTTCAACCTTTCGCCTCGTAAGCCCCAGAGCAAACAATCTGCGCGAGCAAGAAAAAGCGCATGCGCTACTCCTCCACGATGCGATCATCAATGAGCGGAAGGTGCGGTTCCGCTATCGGAGGGGTACACCTGGGCTCGAAGACGATCGTGAAACAGTGCGCGATGTTGCCCCATATGGTCTGGTGCTGGTTCGTGGTTCTTGGATACTTCTCGCTCATTGCGATCTGCGACAAGATATTCGTCGATTCCGCCTGTCACGTATGAGCGGCCTGATCGTATTGGAAGACCGCTTTATCCTCCCTGACCATTTCCATTTTGATGATTACACGCCTCTCGACGATCGGTCCCTGGAGGTGCAGATCGTTATCAGCGCAGCTATCGCTGATCGGGTCAAAGAATCGGGCAATTTTTTTATAGAAGAGATTGTGGAGCATCCAGACGGCTTTCTCGTCAGATTGCGTGTCAGACAAATCGAAGAAATATTGTCTTGGGTACTTGGGCTAGGGGCAGATGCGGTTGTTCTTACGCCTGAATCCTTGCGTAACCGAATGCGCGAAGAAGCCAAAAAATTATTCGAACGCTACTGACATACTGCTGTCAGTAGCGTTTTCGTATGATAAGAGCAAGAAAACCAAGAGGAGCTGATTTACTCATGAATACTAAAGAAATCGTGAACAAATTTGAAGACGTGACAAACCACTACCTGCATGAATTAGAAGGCTTCACCATGGAACAACTCTTGCAAAAACCAAGTGAAGAGGAATGGTCGATCGGTCAAATGTACCTTCACTTGATCCAATCTGCCCGGTATTTTCAACTGGGAAGTATCGAGAAGTGTAGACAAGGAGGTCCTGCTGTCACAGAAGCAGGTACCGAAAAATCCGAGATCGGGCAGACGATATTTGCGCAAGGCTCCTTGCCTCCCGTTCGCGTGAAAGTCCCTGCCTCCCCGGAGTACACACCTGGGCAACCAGAGAGCAAGGAGCAATTGATTGATGGACTCATCAGCGTGCTCACACAAATGAAAGAGCTGGAACCGATTCTGGACGAAATTCCTGCGCATCACACGGTGGCTCACCCAGCCTTCGGTCCGCTAACGGCAAAGGAATGGTTTGCCGTCGTAGAAATGCACTATCGCCATCACCTGCTCCAGCTCAACCGACTGAAGGGTTAGTTTTTTTCTCCAAACATCCCCGCAAGCTTCTGATAAGTCGGCGGAAACTCTGCCTGATAGCGCAAAAAGGACGGGATCGGGTAGCGGATTCCGCCTTTTTGCGTTCCCACTAATCCCTCCACCAGCTCGGCGGCATCGCGAAAATGAAAGCTGAAGGCCATCTCGTGATCCTGTGTCTGGGCAAACAATCTGTCGCCATAACACGGTACGATCACTTGCGGCTGTCCAGTCTGGATCGGCTTGATGGCGATGTCCGCACAGTCGGCCCGACTGGAAAAGGTGGAAGGAATCGATCCACCGCGCTTGTACAACATCCCCGCCACCAATCGCATGACTTGTGCTGCATTGCCGTAAATCACGACGACATCTGGCTCGATTTCTGCCCGCTCCAGCGGAAACGATACGTAGTAGCCGCTTTCTTCTGCTGAAAATTTCGGGACATCCAGCTCGCTTTTCGCCCCATTTTCCAATGAATCTGTATACATCCCACAGGCGAGATGACCCTCTGTATAAAACGCCGGCTGCTCTTCATAGCCAAAAGCCACCTGCGCGATCGGACAGGACAGATCGGCTCCATTCATCGCGATACTCCAGCCATAACGCCGTGAAAAACCGACAGCTTGGCAAATGGTAATCGGATAACCCAGATCACGAACAGGTCGCTTTGCCTTTGACGGCAGAGCGGCTTCTTCTTTTCGGATACTAACTCCTACAGGAAAGGTCTCCGTCCTCACATACATTTGAAGCGCTTGATTTAGCTCGATGGCGTTCATTCCATTTGCCCCCTCGTTTTTCACTTACACTGCCCATACTCCGAATTTTTCGTCTTTTTTGCCCAAAGTCCTGTTACTCCCTCCATTTTTTCTCAAAGCTTACAACATCGTAAGGTAATGGAAAGGTTAATCGATAGGGAGTCGAAACAATCCCTGTTAGGATAATAAAAGACTACACGGATTACTTGGGATGGCTGGAGGGTTCACAATGAAAAAGTTCGCATGGCTGGGCACGGCACTTCTCGTCTTTCTGTTAATGGGATGCTCCTCCGGCTCACCAGATACAGTGCAAGGGCTCGGAAAAGAAGAAGCGGCGCAAATCGCTGCAGCCGCTGTTAGACAATATTATCAGATGGATGTTGATACGGCTGATCGGGATATCACGCTGGAGGACCCAACCAATTCGGTATACAGAGGAGTCCCTGTTCACGCCGTACTGAAACGCGAACCTGTGAGTGGCGATGTCCATGGCTTTCACGCCATCATCGAACCGAGGTCAAAGCAAATCCTTTCCCTGTCGATTGACGTTATTGGAATAAACGGAGAAATGGCAACAAAAACGATGACAGAAGCAGATTTGGAAAAGACGGCATCAGATTTCATCCGCTCGAAAAACCTGCTTGCGACGAACGACTTCCAATTGGTTAAAGCTTCTGACGCTCATTCCAATGACGCCAAGCGTTACTTTTATTACACAGATGGCCTAAAAGATGTGGCAATCGGAGTGGACCTCAGCCTGCAACAGGTCGTTACGTTCACCTATGATTGACGCACCCTAACCCTTTACATTTACAGTGGGTTCTCCGTTGCGACCGCAATCGCTTTTGTAACGGAGAACCCATTGCTGTTAGCTTCCGCTGTATTTATCCTCAATGTCCTCTCTCATTTCCTGATAGGTCTCGGTGGTGAGACTCACCAAGTAATTGGTAAGCTCCTCCTTGGACTGTGTAGCCAACGCTTCTCTTTCTTGCCTTTTCCCAGTAAGGTACTCTCTCGCTTCATTTCCAATCTTGCCACTCGCAGACAAATGCTCGATCGCCATTCCGATGTTCAGACTCTCCCGCCAGTTTTTCTCGTACCAGTCCCGGTCGTAAGCATCCACCCATTTTTTGCGGTCGATCAGCACAGCGTCAGCTTCTGTCAAAGCATCCCGTTTCCACTGCTCCCACTTCTGGGCAATTTCTTTCGCACGTTCCAGCTCTTGCTTGAACTGCTCACGGTTCGTCACATTTGCATACAGACCTTCTGACGCGTGGGCAATTTCCTTCAATTGCTTCTGTCCATCTGCATTCACGTCAAAGCCAATGACGTTCAACAACGGCATAATTTTGGACTGAGACAATTCCTTGGCTACTGTCACCGGATTGCCATCGCATGTCTCGATGCCGTCACTGACCAGATAGATGACATTCGTATTTTTATCCGCTTCGAATCCCGCCAAATCCTCCTGAGCGAGACGCAAGGAGTGCGCAATGGATGTCCAGCCCGTCGGCTCAAACATGCCAAGTGCTTGCTCAAGAGCTTTCGCATCGTAGGCTTGCAATGGATAGACCATCTCACCGCTACCACAGGAGAGCTGTTTATGCTCATCTGCATTGCTACCCTTATGTCCATACACGCGTAGCGAGATTCTCGCCTCTTCAGGTAATGCTTCCGCGAATTCCTGGATCGCCTCCTTGGCGAGCTGCATTTTCGTTTTGTCCCCAATTTTCCCAGCCATGCTGCCGCTTGCATCCAGGATGATTTCTACGTTGAAATTTTCCCGAAACTGAAAGCGGGCATCCTCGATGTCCGGACTCCCATACGAAGCCATTCTCCAACGATCGACAACCATTTGGGGACTGAGATAATCCTCGGCAAACAGGGTGAGCAATTGATTCCAGTACAAATCCAAGTAAGCATCATTCATCCCGTCGACCAGGGTAGGCATTTTATCCAAAACCTGTATGATCTCAGCCCGATGCGGATAAGCTACGTGGAAAAATTGTGTGCCAGCAAGCGGTCCGGGCTGTGAAGCAATCAATTCCTGTGTCGTCTGCGGCCATTGATTTTGCCGGATCCCTGTACCCGCTCCTATTGCACCCAGTGAACAGCCAGAAAGCAGCAGCATGATCAAGATGCTGTTGATCAAGAGCGACATCCGCATTTTGGTGTTACGCATTCGGTCCTATCCTCCTTACCTTGTTGCCTTGTTGATCAGATCGCCGCGTTAACCATCATCATCCAAGAATCGGGATATTGATGTAAAACCAGTCGTTCACCTCATCAATAAAATCGATCCGTCTGCTTTCCCCAGTCTGGTAGATTTGCTCGGAATAGGCAGGAATGAAGTCAAACCCCATCGATTCCGATTCGTACTTTACAGAAGTTGTTACTTCAATCCGATTGTCACTGTTGAACAATTTGACGGACGAACCGCTGAGCGTTGCCTTGTTATCCGATAGCACTTTGGCAACCACCCCAGAAATTTGGCTGGCCGCGTTACGCAACCCTAGACTTACATATCCCTGCAACTCAATATTGCCTGGCAATGCGTTGCTCAATACCGAGTCAATCGCGCCATATTCAATTTCGCTATGAGACCAGTCGGGGTGCGACGCTCTCAGCGAGCTCTCAGCAGCTATTATTCTGGGTGTGAGATAATCTTGGTTATAATACCGATTGGGTGACGCATCGTATATTTTAATTGCATCATCCATCTCATCATAAATATCCTTCACCGCCGCAATACTCGCCTGCTGCGCACTGTTCGACGCCTGCTCCTTGTCTACAAAAATGGTCGAAAAGTTGAAAAGCGCAACAAACACCAACATGAACATAAACCAGTAAATCGTCAGGGTGAAGATCGTCATATTTCCACGTTCATTTTGCAAGTGACGAAGTATACGTACCATCTAGTTCATCACCCTGCTTTTCATTTCCCGATCAAATGAGATATATCGATCTTCCTTTTTGATATAGAGCCAGTCAGGAAGGAAGCCCAGCTCCATCTGGACTCCGACCTTGGCTGTAAAATATCCGTCGCCATCCCACCTGATATCGCCGTCATTGAAGGAAATATAGCCTCCTGCCGCGTTCACCACGTTTCTGGCAGCTTGTATGGCTTCACCCGAATTCCCCGTTATAGCGTACACCTTCGCTGCCTCATTTGCTGCCGACTGAGAGATGATGACGCCATAGACGCCCACAAGAAACTGCCAGCAAATCAGCATGATCAGAAAGACGAACGGCAGTATGGCGATAAACTCTACGGTGACCGAGCCCTTTTCATTGGAAACGATCTTCTTCAGGCACATTCTTCGCTCATCTCCTCTCGAACTTATTTGCAAGCTACCTTTCATCGATCAGCAATCCCCCTGCTACAGCCGCTTCCGCTCCTGCCGCCTCGTCTTTCCATTTATTCACGTACATCATGAACATGACCGCAAAAAACGGGAGAACAATCACATTGAGCAACAACTCAATAAACATAACCGCCCCAAAGGTCGCCGTAATAGACGTGACGAGGAACAAGCCCGCCAAACTGATTAGCCATTCCACCACGCTCACCATTAGCAGTAGGCCAAAGATTTGGAAGAAATGCTTTTTGCCCATTTCCATGGCAGATCGCCAGCAACGCCAAGCCGATTGTTTTTTCAGCACCACAAAAAACGGTGTCAAATAAAACAAGATCATAAGAATCAACCCCGGTATCATGAACAGCATCATTCCTGTAGAGACAAGAAAGCTAAACACGATCCCAAATACGAATACGGAAAAGCTGTGTTCAAAAAAAGTCCGAAATGCCCTTCGAATCGGACGCTCATCGCCGTCTAGATCACTTTGAACATACTGGGCAAAAGGGATCTGGAGAATCAGCAAAAACAGAAAAAGTAAAAACAGATTGAAAAAGCTTGCGACGAATTTGGCGCCCGTGATCGCGGCAATCAGATTCAGGTAATTCAGCGTAAAGTTGTGGATGATAAAAAATGGAACCACGAGCACAGCGGACAAGAGCAACAAAGATTCGATGTTCCGTGCATAAAAACGAATGCTTTCTTTTAAGGGATGCATATGGGTTTCTCTCACCTTTCCTGTTAAGGGTTTCGCAGTTTATCCATCAGCCCATTTTCCAAGATGGTCATATTAAGCTTCTCGTGGGCCTCTCGCAACTGTTCAACCGAATGGAAAGACTCATAGTTCCCTGTCGTATGCGTCTCAAAGCTTTTCACGGATTCATCGGCAATATTTCGCAGTGTTTTGTCTTTGTAGATAGAGAGCAAGTCTCTCAGCTTTTTTCGTTTCTGCTCCTGTACCCGATCCAGTTCTACTCGATCAGATTGAAAAAACTGGTAAAGCCGATCCACCGAGTCTTTGATCAGCACCTGCTTGCGAATGCGATCATACAAAATATAGTCGGATTCAAATAAAACATCCCGCAATGCCGCTTCTTCTCCCGCGATGACGTAGTTGCGCGTGAAAAATTGATTGAGCAGATCCATCCCTCGAGCATAAATGGCACGCAGCTGGTCCCGGCTTTCCATCATGGTTTGGCAAACGTTGATCAGCTTTTCTGTATCTTGCTGAATCACCGTGTCCATCTTGCCCTGATAGCTGGGCAAAAGCGCCCTCAGATACTCGTATTTTTGCTCGTACATCTCGATCGGCTTATCCTTATCAATGGCCAGATTGTTCTTAATCTTGCGCCCCGCATGTGCATGCACCAAAAATAATTTTACGACAGGCTCTGCTTCATGGCGGCGAACCACTTCACCATTCGATCGCAGCACCAAGTAACCGACAGCGTCTTTTTTTCCCCATCTCCAGTACGCTACTTGGTAGTAATATTCTCCGTCTACGTAGGCCGGGTAATTATACAGCTCTGTCCTCTCTAAAAAACGCTTATTCCGCTCGATCTGAGCCTGAACCTGTGGTGTATTCACGACTTTCATAAGCAAGGACCTCCGTTACGCAAATAAGGATTTTACCCAGCCAACAGCTTTTCCGACCCCATCCCGGATTCCACGGGTAATTGCTCCTCCGGCTAGCTTGTCAGCGTACTTCACGAGTTTGCTCAACCCCCACAAAACCGCACCGGTGACAACAATCACACCACCCACTGCCTGCCCACCTGGTATGACGGAAGCAATGACCCCTGCATCCATCAGCACACTGCCGAAATTACCGGCGCCATCCACAAATTTCTCATTTTGCGTGGCTTCATTCTGGCTCGGATCAAACGCCATGCCAAAGCTGCCGATCGTATCCATGATGTCAAATGGAAGGCTGATCGCTGCTACGCCCACATTTAAGCCTTTCACGATCCCCGGCATTCTGACGCCGGATGGATTGGCTGAATTCGTGAGCTGACCGCCTTGGAAAATATCTCGAAAACTGTTATTTGGCAATTGCGCCAATACAAATTGATAGTTGGCCCACGCGTTCATCCCGTCGAGTGAATCGACACCCAAGCCTGTTACTGTGTTTACATACGGCGTATTCTTGAAGGCAAGATCAAGGCCTTTTATCGCCAGATCTCCCAAGAACAAACCTTTTCCACGAAGTCCCGCTGCCATGTCTACTTCGCCATTCATAAGCAAGTCAGCGCTATATGCCAGCGTTCCGCCCATGACGTCCTTGAACGTCCATTTGACTGCACCGTATTCAAGCGTCTCCGTCATCGGCTTCGAGCTATCTGGATCGACGCCAGGTTGCTGAGAATCAGGAATCTGTACATTCGGTGCAGGTGCGGTTGCATTTGGCGCTTGCGGGTTCGAGTGATTGACGCTTGGCCCCTGCAAATCAGGTGCCTGCGGATTTATCCGATCCCAATTTGGTGCTTGCGGATTCGTTCGATCCCAGTTCGGCGCCTGCGGGTTCAGCTTTTCCCAATCAGGTGCCTGTGGGTTTATTTGTTCCCATTGCGGCGCTTGTGGGTTTAGCTGCTCCCATTGTGGCGACTCCAGATTCGGCTGATCCCACTTCGGGGCCTCGTATTGCAGCCCTTGATACTGAATGGAAGCTGCCAGGCCCACTAGTGGAAACAGATTCATCATCAGAATCAGAAAAGCGAAAGTAGCCGCTGCCATTGGGCCTCTTAACCATTTCCTCACTTTACAAACCTCCTTTTGGAGATTTCGTCTCTAATTCGTTTTCGTATGTTGAGCAAACTTCTGGTTGATCGCATTCACGGCTTCCTTATAGGACTTCTCGTTCAAGGTATCCAGGAATTGCTCCAGTTCTTCTGCCTTTTTCTGCGCGATTTCCAACTGCTCATCGTTCAATTTCCGCAGATGATCGGCGAATTCATCTGAAATCATGTTGTTTGCATCCATGGTCATGATCACAGATGTAAGATCATGATTTTCTCGTTTCGCGATACGGCTCCATTTCAAAGCAAAATGACTAATATCGATCGATCGAGAACTACGAGTGGATACGGCTTGGTAGGATGCATTGGCTTTCCACTCTTTCCACTTGTTCGCGATTTCTTTCCCACGATTGAATTCTTCTTGAAGCTCCTTCTGATCTTGAATCAGAACATAGCGGCCTCCCGCTGCCTTTGCGACTTCTTTCAACTGCTGTTGTCCCGGACCGTCTACACCGAATCCAATCACGTTAATAATCGGCGTAATCTCGGATTGGGCCAACTGCTTGGCAGCTTCGACAGGGTCTCCATCGCATGTTTCGATTCCGTCACTAACGAGGAAGATCATGTTGGTGTTCTTATCTCCAGGCAATTTGCTTAAATCCTTTTTCGCTTCCTGCAAAGAGTAGCCAATCGGAGTGTATCCGGTAGGTTGGAACTGATTCAAAGATTGCTGCAATTTTTCTTTGTTGTAAGGCTGCATTCCGTACACCAGTTCACTGCTGCTGCAAGATAGTGCTTTATCCGACTCTTTCCCGCTGCCCTTGTGCCCGTACACACGCAGAGCGACATTCGCCTGTTTCGGCAAAGATTCAGCAAAGGCTTGAATCGCTTCTTTGGCAGCATCCATCCTCGTCTTGCCGTTCGATTTTGCCGCCATGCTGCCACTCGCATCCAAAATAATTTCAACATTGTAACTTTCCTTAAACTTGAAGCGCGGATCATCGATGTCCGGATTCCCGAATGAGGCCATTTTCAGTTCGTCTATGATCTGTTGCGGGTCGGGGTAGCTCTGGGCAAACAACCCCAACAAGGCAAGGTAGAATTTGTTCATCATTTCTTCGTCCGGGTTTTCAACAGTAGGAAACTTTTTTAGTTCAGGCAATACTTCTTCCCTGTTGTTGTCATACGAAACCCCGGAAAAACGTCCTGGCGTCGAATTGACGAAGTCCTCTGTCGTTTCCCGCTTTAGCGGCATTCCTTCCTGTGCCATTGCCTCCAGCGCTTTTACTTTTTCTTCTCGCGTCAGTTGGGCATTTGTTTCCCCTGTTTGGTCTGGCGGCTGGCTTTCCGTAGGTGGTGTTTCCGTGCCTGGTGGAACAGAAGGATTTTGCCCCTCTGTGTTCTGGGGAGCCTCCGGTTGATTGTCCGCCTCTTGCGAACACGCCGTTAACAGGCTCAACAGGAGGATCACTGCAATTATTCCCTTCATGAGTCTCATCAAAGTGCTACCTCCTGCTTGATTTCGACTTACTATGTATGAAGCGCGCCATATGTTTCAGGTGGTGAAGAAACATTCCTTCACCACCTTTTTTCCATATGCTCATCACCAAAAAAGCATTCAATTGTTGATTAATTTCCGTCTAATTTTTTGATGATATTGCTAAGCGTATCCCCAATCGATTCGCCCACAAGTGCCGGGTTACCATTAAAGTAAGTAATCACCGCTCCAAACACAGCGATCACCACACCCGCCAATGCGATCCACTCAATTGCTTGCGCTCCTTTTTCATTTCCCAGAGCTCCTTGACCTTTTGCATACCATTTCAGCATCATACTTTTCATAAAAAATCTACTCCCCTCATTATTTGGATGATGAATAAATAAAGAACTGTGCACTCCCATCTCGCTGACGAGCATCACCTCCTAAAAGTGAAGCCATGGATCATGGCATGATGTCGGAGAACAAACTGAAGTTCTCCAAAATATTCAATACCATCAAACCGCCAATCAGGATAATCGCTGTAGGAGTCACGACAAACGTGGTGATCAGGGTTACTTTTGGCGATGCCTTGGCCGCCTTTTCCTTGATCAGCTCTTTGCGGATTCTCCGCATGTTTTCCGCCTGTGCCTTGAACGTGACGGCAATCGGCACCCCCAGGCGCATCCCCTGAATGAGCGCTTTGATGAGCATTTGAAACTCTGGATTGTCGTTGCGTCGCAGCAATTGTTCATACGCCTTTTCCCTCTGTACCCCGAGATCCAGCTCTTGATTGAATCGGGAAAACTCTTCCCGAATCGGCCCATCAAAAAACTTGATGACTTCGCGCAAAGCCTGATCAAGGCTCACCCCCGCCTGAAGAGTCACGCTTACGGTGTCGAGAAATTCTGGCAGGTCATAGCGAAGCTGATGTTGACGATCACGCGCTTTTTTCTTCAACAAAAGAATGGGCAAAAAGTAGCCGATCAACGGCCAGGCGATCAAGCCTAGATGCGACAAGGGAAAGCGGAGAATGAAAAACAGCGTGCCGGCAATAATGCCGAGCAGAGCCATGAAAATTTTGACCCCTTGGAATTGGGCGACGGTCAAATCTAGCGGCCGTCCAGCTTTCAGCAACCAATCCTCGACCTCATGCGACTCACTGAAAAAGTTGATGCGCTGTCCCATGACAGCATAGTCATCTCCATACCGAAGCAGTCGTTTGACCAAACGCTCGGATGAGGTTTCCTGCTTGCGCACACCGTAGTTTTTGTGCCCGCTCATCTCTTGGACATGTGCGAGCAGCTTTTGCTTCTCGATGGAGTAGCGATACCACTCCTTCAGACAGATGGCAAACAGCAATAGAAACAAGAACACGCATGTAATTAGGAGAGCATCCATGTTTTCACACCTTTATGTTGGTCACTTTCTTTACGAGGATATAGGACAGGAGAGTTCCGATTACAAACAACCCCAGAAGAAAAAGACCAAATCCGGAAAACAACGGATCAATGAAGCCTTTGTTCATCATGTTCATCATCAGCACCAGGGCAATGGGCATGATCGGCACCAAGATCGAGACGTACCGCTGTTCCGCCGTCATCGTCTTGATTTCCTGATTCACGATGCGGCGATCCTCCAATGTCTCCGCCATTTCTTGCAGTACCTGGCTCAAATTCCCCCCTGCACGCCGTTGAATCAGCAGGGTAGCCGTAAAAATACGGAATTCTCGCGTCGGTATTCGTTTTTCCATATCAGAGAGCGCCCGGTCAAAGCTGACGCCTAGCTGCAGCTCACGCGCCATGCGGCTAAACTCATCACCCGCGGGATAATTCATTTCCTTGGCTACCAGTGAGATCCCCTGCGAAAGCGTAAGACCTGCGCGCAGCGAGTTTGCCAAAAGGCGGCACACTTCAGACAGCTGTTCATTCAATCGCTCCTGGTACTTGTTGCGTCGGACAAAGAACAGCACGTTCTGTATGAGATACATCACCACTGCACCGATAATAATGTTAAAAGGAAAAGAAATATTTACGACGTTGCTGAGCAAGAAGGCGAGCCCCATGGTACCTACGATCAAAATTCCGTAAAACTCTGAGGGGGCAAGCGGGAAGTTCGCTTTGATCAGCTTTTTTTGGATTTCTTTGGCATAGGGCGTCTGGTCAAATTTATCTCCCCAAACGATGACGACACTCTTTCGTTTCCCCTTCACCTCGAACCATTCTTCCGCTTTCTTTTTCCATTCGGTCTTCTTGGCCCGATAGCCGAGATACTCGTAGATGCCCCAGATGCCAAACAACACCGCGAGACTAAACAGAATAGGCATGGTCACGCTGCTTCCCTCCTTCCGCCCTGAATATGGATTCATCTAGATTGATTCCAAAAACTTGGAGCCTCTCCAAGCACCTTGGGATTAGCCCGGTTGCCGTAAAGTAGCCAAGGACTTCTCCTTTCGCGCCGATCCCCTTCCGCTGGAACCGAAAAATCTCGTTGACCTCCACCCGTTTGTCTTCTGTTTTCGCTACTTCCGAAATCGAAACGATTTTACGTGTTCCGTCTGACAGGCGCGTGACCTGGACGATGATATCCAGCGCACTGACGATATATTCACGGACAATCGTGGAGGGCAAATCCATCCCGGCCATGACGACCATCCCTTCCAAACGATTGAAGGCATCCTGTGGTGAGTTGGCGTGGACAGTGGTAAGCGATCCCTCATGTCCGGTATTCATGGCCTGTAGCATGTCGAATGCCTCTGCACCCCGCACCTCCCCGACGATGATGCGGTCTGGTCTCATCCGCAGGGAGTTTCGCACGAGCTGACGGATCGTGACTTCCCCTGTTCCCTCCATATTGGGCGGGCGTGCCTCCATCCCGATACAGTTGGGGTGAGTCAGCTTCAACTCGGCCGAATCCTCAATAGTTATGACACGTTCATAGTGCGGAATGGCTTTTGCTGTCGCATTCAGTAGCGTCGTCTTCCCACTACCGGTACCGCCGGAGATCAGCACGTTCATTTTGGCTTCCACCACGGCTTGAATAAACTGATTCATTGCTTCACTGAAAGAACCAAATTGCATCAGATCATCCATCAAGAAAGGCTCTTTGCGAAATTTACGGATCGAAACGAGTGTGCCATTGAGACTGATCGGAGGGATGACGGCATTCACGCGGCTTCCATCCTTCAGTCGGGCGTCGACCATCGGCGAGCTTTCATCGATTCGGCGACCAAGCGGTGCCACAATCCGGTCCACAATATGCCGCAAATGTTCCTCGTCGCGAAATTTTAAATCGGTTAATTCCAGCCTTCCTCGTTTCTCGATGTATACCAGGTTGTGTCCGTTAATCGAGATCTCCGTGATTTCCGGATCGGCGAGCAGTGGTTCAAGTGGGCCAAGCCCCACTGATTCATTAATCAGACGAGTCAGCAGGATGTCCTTTTCATTTCGCGGAATGACTACTTTTTCTTCCGACATGTATTGGGAGACGAGACGTTCGATTGCGAGACGCATCTCATCTGAACGAAGGCTGGTCAGTCTCTCCAGATTGGTCTCCCGCAAGAGTCGGGTCTTGTAGTGCTCAGCCAGCTCGTCGATGTACGGATTGAAGGAAGGAGCTGCTAATGTGGCAGCAAGTGTCGTCTGTTTTGCCTCATCCCCTGGCTCTGTCTGCTCTTGCTTTCGTCGGAATAAAGCCATCTAACTCCCACCTTTTTGAACTTGCTCTTTATGACAGTTTCTTGAGTACCCATTTTCGGATGTCTTTCGCAGCAGGAGAGAGCTTCTTCTCATTCGCTTCCTTTTGCAACGGTCGGCCTTGATTGACAGCCGCTTGCACGCCTTGATGATCTCTGCTGATTTCAGCGGTAATCGGTGCAGTGAATAATCCTTTCAAATCAGACACATTCAGTTCGTTATCCCTTCCTACCTGGTTGACGACCACTTCGAGTCTGCCTGCGGTATCAATGCGCAGACGTCGGAACAAGTCTTCCACGAGTCGGTAAATTTGAACGGACGGTGTGTCCAGATTCATCACGTAATAAATCATGTCCGACTCTGACAAAGCAGCAAAAGTAAGCTCGTTCATATGCGTTGGCAGGTCGATAATCACAAAGTCATAACTGCGGCGGCTAGCGCGGATCAACCTGGTGACAAATGCCTCGGACATATTCTCCGCTGTCTCGGCATCACGCGGGCTGACCAGCACCTCCAGCTTGGAATGGTCCTCCCGCTGGGCCACATTGCGAATATGAAATTCGTTGATTTCATCCATAACCGGCATGAGATCGCCCAATGTACGGTTGTTGTCAAATGACAAGAAGGTTTCGATTCCACCGTATTGGAGATTGAGATCGATGAGCAGCACACTGGCCGTGGATTCCAGCTTCAATGCTTGCGCAAAGCCGGTTGCCAGTTGTGTTCGTCCGCTTCCCCCTTTTCCACTGTAAAAGGAGTACACCTTTCCCCGGCCTCGCACGAAAGCTTTGCCGGATGCATCCGTGCCCTTTTTTCTCTGTTTGATCTGGGATAAATCTGATATTTTGTCGAGACGATCGGACAATAGGTTGAGCTCATCAGGCATCACGATGTACTCCACCGCACCCGCGCGGACGACATCTCGCAGCAGGACAAAATCCTGTTTTTCTGTGAGATAAATGAGGATGCCCTCCGGAAGCTCTCCTTGTATGTACTGCACCAGCTCTACTCCTGCTCCGTCTTCCGGCTGCACAAGCAAAACGACATCGGGCCCAATCCGGTCAATTTCTTTTTTTACTTCGCTGGAAGTCGTGTAGCGTACTTGCTCATACGGAGTCAAAATGTCCCTCAGCATGTCTTTTACAGAGTCGTAATCCGCAACGACGAGAAGCTTCATATCTTTGTTCATGACTTACCCTCCGGTTTTCGGTGGTTGATTAGTTGGCTGCGGTGGTACCGAAGTTGGTTTCGTTGGAGGCTGAACCGGAACTGTCGGCGGTGTCTGTACTGCCGGCTGCCCTGCTGCAGGCGGTGTCGCAGGCTTCGCTTCAGCAGGTTTGCCAGGCGGTTTTGTCTGTTCCGGCTTGGGCTCCACAAACGGATCGGGAATACCCAAGTCTCCCTTGCCCACATTCGCTTTCAAAATGCGAACCATCTGAGCATAATGCTGCTGGTGAATGAATTTCGGCGCATCCTCGAACGGCAGCTCGAGAGCTACCCCCTTGAAGTTGTTCTCCGATTTGGCCACCATGGCGACTGGCACGTCTTTCATGAACACTTCCGTCACGGGCTTCCCGTTCTCCTCATGCGAAATGATGACGTCCACCCGGTCTAGCGCCTCCAGCTCCTGATCGAAGACGACATTGCTTGATGAAAACACCGTCACAAGTCTGTTGTTCTGGTCCCGTACAACATTGGCTGGCTTCATGATGTTTTTCGTGATGATGTCTCCCTTTGACAAGGGAACGATCGTGACTTGATTTTTCAAGCTAGCTTTATCGATGACGTACGAATCATCCGCGTACTTTTTGGGAATTTCCCTTACTGTCAATTGGTCGGGTTGAATTAGTGCCCGAGATGGAATATCTGCATTTGCTTCGTATATTTCCACCATTTCGCCCAGTTGCGCATTCAAATCCTTGATTTTTTGCAGAAACAGAAAGCCCGCAAGTGCAGCAAGTAGGAACGATAATACAAGAAAAATGATTGCCCTACGTTTTGATTCCAACATCAGAAGATTCCCTCTCTTTTCGAAAAATCCATTCATGTTCATACTTTGTCGTTTTGTTGCCAATATTGCAAATTGATCAACTTACGAGAAAGGCACTAGGAATACATGATCATGATCAGCATGAGACTGGTCCCACCCGCAACAAATGGAGCCAACGGGATCTCTCGCCCGATCTTCATCCTGCCTGTCATTTTGGCGATAGCCCATATGGTAAGCACGCTGACTCCCGCAAGCAAATACGTAAGCATGAGTACGACCAACCCCACTTGCCATCCAACCGCTGCACCGACCAAAGCGAGCAGCTTAATATCTCCTCCGCCCATCTGGCCGTTGCTGATCATCGCCATAAGTAATGAAATTCCTCCCAGCACAATAACTCCCATCGCATAAGTCAGCCATTTCTCTGGATGAAGGTATGCATGCAAAATGAGAAAATATACAATTCCCGGAAGCGTCAGCCAGTCGTAAATGAGACGGCGGCGTAGGTCGGTATACATAGCGACTGCCATTACGAAAAGAATGGGAATGATGACATACCAAGATAACACCATATGTCCTCCTTCCTGCTTTTTGAGGAAAATTTCACCATTACAGACTGTGTATTAGGGAAATTTGTTGCAAAAATATCCAATGTTTTTGGATATTTTTTGTAAAAACGTTTTCATTGTCTTTCGAGACTGCATCCGTTGTCGTTTCATGAGGCAAATATATTTTTATGCTATTCTAGTAGAAAAATACGGCGATGAAGGGTGGGAATACCGAACCGTGCAGGAATATCTCGAACTGACTGAACTACGTGCAGAGATTGAACGTCACCCGACTAATCTGTTGTTTATAAAAACGGCAAACTGCGGTGTTTGCGATGTCACCTATGCAAGAACGGTAGAACTGCTGAAACAATATCCACAAGTGAAAAGTATGGTGGCATCCATGGAGAAAATGCCCAGCCTTTCTGGTGAGTATCTCGTATTTACTGCTCCAGCGATCCTCTTGTTTATGGACGGAAAAGAAGTATTTCGGCAAGCCCGCTTTGTATCATTTGACGAGCTGGAGCGTGTTCTGACCTCCATCACTTGCTAAAAAATTCACATTTCCTTCCACCGTAAATATTTGGATAACCTCTCTTTTGATGATAGAGTAGAGAGTATGGATAAATCAGATTCGTTAGACAATCTGTTGCATTTTTCGTTTTTTGAAGGAGAGACAGTGGATGAGAGCCTTATTGGTAGACGACGAGCAACTACCCTTGATGCATCTGCAAAGATTGCTAGAAAAAGATGTTGGCGGCGTTAAGGTAGTCGGAGCCTACACCAATCCTCTCGAAGCGATCGACCAAGCAGTATCGCTTCAACCAGATGTCGTATTTTTAGATATTAATATGCCCCGCATCAGTGGACTGGAGATCGGAGAACGTCTGCAAGGAATCGATAACTCCCCGGAGATCGTATTTGTCACAGGGTACGATAAGTACGCCGTTGATGCTTTTGAGCTGTGCGCGCTGGATTACATCATGAAGCCCGTACAACTTCAACGCTTGCAAAAGACAATGGACCGACTTCGTGAGAGAATCAAGTCCGCGCAAGAAGCCGAGCCTGTTAAAGAAGAATCAGTCGTTTCTATCCAATGCTTCAATAGTATTTTGTTTCACCAGTCGAATCAGGAACCGCAAGCGATCAAGTGGCGCACGAATAAAGCCCGCGAGCTGTTTGCGTATTTGTTGCATCACCGCAACAAGATGATCGACAAAGATTCGCTTATCGAGCTTTTGTGGCCGGACTATGATGGAAGCAAAGGCGTAACCCAGCTATATACGACGATTTACCTCATCCGGCAAACCTTGAAACGATATGGTCTCCAAACCATATCGATCAACAAAGGCAATTTAGAAGGCGGCTATAAGCTGACGATCGATTCAGCTGCGATCGATGTGGAAGAATGGGAGAATCGTCTCAAACAGTTACCGCCCCTCTCTCTTGCCACTATGCAAGAGTATGAGCAAGTGCTCGCGACGTATACGGGCGATTACTTCGGAGATTACGACTATTTGTGGGCAGAGTACGAGCGAGAAAGACTCCGCAGGATGTGGCTGCAGCTCGCCAAAACAATGAGCAGCTTCTATTTGGGCCATGGCAGAGTACAAGAAGCGATCAACGTCAATCAGCGCATTCAGCATTTGCACCCACTTGAAGAGGACAGCTACATGTTCCTGATGCAGTTGTACGCCTCCTTGGACGATCATGCGGCTGTAGAAGAGCAGTATCAACTCTTGACCTCTCGATGGGAGATTGAACTCGGCTCTGCTGTAAACGAACATATCACCAAGTGGTATCACATATGGAAACAGGAGACAGAACAAAAGTAATGAAACTCTCTCACTAGATCTAGGGGGCACTCATGAAGATCCGAAGTGGTCTATACAGCGTACTTCTCGCTGCTTTTTGCATTCTACCTTCCTCTGCCGCCGCCTCCAGTTATGGAACGGCGACTTATTCTCCAAAGCAATCCCAAGACGTACTACAAAACCCTTATATGGGACTGGCCCCCGATTCACGGACGAGTAATAATGAGCAAGAACACACCCTCGTCTATGCTAATCTAACCTGGAGGATGCTCGAGCCAACCAAAGGGGATTATGCTTTTGATGAGGTCGAAGATGCGATCCGGTTTGAAGAATGGACAGAAAAAGACGTCAAGTTCATCCTCCGCATCGTTATGGATCTTCCTGATAAAAAATCGGACATGGAGATACCGGATTGGCTATACAACGAGATCGGCGGGGACAATGACCATTTTGATGATGGCGAGTGGTATCGAAATGACTATGGCAAAGGCTACAGTCCCAACTACAGTAATCCATTGATTATCAAGTACCACAAGGAATTGATTGACGCTCTGGGAGAGCACTACAAGGACGATCCCCGCATTGCTTTCATACAGCTGGGAAGCGTCGGTCACTGGGGAGAATGGCACACAGATACGTCTATTCCTTTCCCTGCAACAGAAATCACGGATCAGTACGTACAACCGTATCTAGATAATTTCCCTGATTCCATGCTGCTGATGCGCAGACCACACCCAGTTGCCAAGGAGTACAAATTGGGGCTGTTTAACGACATGTTCGGCAACAAAGAAGATACAAACAGCTACCTGTCCTGGATACAGAAGGGCTACGTCTCCTGGCTGACCAAAGAAAAAATGCCTGCCATGCCCGACTTTTGGAAGTATGCGCCAAGCGGCGGAGAATTCTCTCCATCCGACTCCTTGCCAACCTACTTTACTCGCTCCTCGATTAACCAGGTAATCTCACAAGCCAAAGCTTCGCATATTAGCTGGCTTGGCCCGAATACACCCGCACGTTTCGAAAAAGACAGCGATCAACAAGAATATTTGGACCGCTTTTTAAACACGATTGGCTACCGCTTCTCCATCACCAAAGAGACACATGCCAAAGCAGTCGAGCCCAGAGACAGCCTCGCTGTGACGATGGATTGGCAAAACCGCGGTGTTGCTCCATTTTACTTCCCGTGGATTCTCGAGCTGTCACTCGCGGATGAGAACGGTGAGATCGTAACCAAGACCAATACGGACGAAGACATCCGCAAATGGCTTCCCGGCAAGAAAACCGTCAAGCAAAGCTTGGAAATTCCGGATAATCTTCCTGAAGGAACATACACCCTCTGTGTAGCGATCCTTGATCCCCATACAGGAGAGCCAGGCATTCAATTTGCCATGGAAGGCAAACGCTCGGACGGAAGATATACGTTGGGTACGGTCGAAGTACGAGACTGATCCATCAAAAAAATCCCTTCCTGACCACCTGTAAAGGAGTCAGAAAGGGATTTTTTCTTCTAATCATTTATGGTGCATAATCGCCATCGTAGCTTACCAATGATACGCTTTTCACACCTTCTACCTCTGAAATATCTTGAACAAATGCCGTATTATCTCCTTTGATTTTGACTTCCACGATCAATTCCACCATCTCTTTATGTACGGTCTTTGACTTCAAGGCGTATTTCAGTTTGTTCAACTGGTATTTAACCCCGTCATTGGCTTGATCGTGATAATTGATAATGAGCAGATAGGCAACATCTTTCATTTGCCGCTTGGATAATACGACAATGACAGCTGCCACCACCAGTGATCCCAGGACGGAAACTGGGTACACACCCGCTCCCGTCGCAATACCGACCGAGATCGACCAAAACATGAAAACAATATCCAACGGGTCTTTGATAGCAGTACGGAACCGCACGATGCTCAACGCGCCGACCATCCCGAGAGAGAGCACGATATTGGTGCTTATCGTCATGATAATCAGGCAAGTAAGCATCGCCATTGCCACCAGCGTGATGTTAAAGGTATGTGTATAGACGACACCGCGAAACGTTTTTTTGTAAATATAGTAGATGAACAAACCTATCAATCCCGACAACACAAGCCCTATGATGGTATCAATGATCGAGATGCTGGCGAATTGATCTATTTTTAAGACACTTTTTTTGATGATATCTTGAAAATTAATCGTATTGGTAGTATCCATAGTTTCTCGACTTCTCCTCACACTAAAGATTATAGTATTTTTTGGTCTCCTCTCTGCAAATGACATATTTGGAGATAGCCGATCGCTTACTACTTAGGTTTTGTAGCAAATGTCTAATATTGAACGGCAGGAATTGATCGTACTTCACTTCCATGATCATCATGGGCTGATGAATAGCTCTGACCATCATGATGTTTTCGTCAAAAATATCGAGTGAATTGACGTTTGCCTTCAAATACTTATCAAACGTAATTCTGACATTCCCTTCTCTCACCAAATACGCCTCTCGAACATAATCCGTAATGACGCGAGGCCGAAACAGATGATTTTTGCACGATAAATAAAAATCTCGTAGCACAGCACTTTCTGTCTCTCGCAGAAACTCAACATCGCCTGCCAAAATTAGTTCATATTCATCTCGTGTGATCGACGCTGATTCTTTGCAAATGTATCCGCCGAACTTGCTCTTTCGCTCCATTTTGATGACTGCATCACTTTTGTTGTAGATGCGAATGCGATACTTTTTTCTTTGAAAAACCCCGTAGTTTTTTTCATAGAGCGCCGTGTCGTGAAAGTCGTCAAAGTACAGGCTACGAATATGATACCCTTCCTCACTCACAGAATAAGGGTCAGGAGTCGCGATCAGACGCAATTTCTGTCGCAGCGGCTCGTAATTACTCAGCCGAAGATAATACTTCAACTCATGTCGCAATCGCTTGTTGCCGAGCTGAATGCCCGTGCTCTGTATTCCTTTCATTTCAATACGAACTCCTTCACCCCATGATAAAGAGCATCCTCGGACTCTACCCTGTCAAATGCCGTCTGTGTGTTCCCTTTGCTGTCCCGAACAATCACGCGCCAGAAAAAGCGGCCTTTACCCGGATCGTTTATGGTGTATTGAACCCCTGTCAGCCCCTTGGCCTGCGCGTGTATCTTCGTAAAAGCAGGATCGTAACTGACGGCAAAGTCGTAGGTCAGATCGTCACCTTGCAGGTCATAAGAATGGTCCCAGGCAAAAATGAGCTTATCTCCTTCTTTTCTTGGCTCCCCCATAAAAAAGGGCATCGGATTCTCTTGGCGTTCATAGTACCTCTTTTTGTTACGCTCCGGTTCACCAGATAGAAGTGCTTGCTCATTGTGAAAATAGGAGACATCCAACGGTAAATTATATAAATCGGGTTGTTGCAGCACATATTTACTCACAATCGGATAATAGCTCTTCAAGTATTTTTCCGTTTGCTCCTTCGTAATGATCTTGCTGATTTCCTCAACCTTTTCGTTAAGCGTTTTGATGTTTTCGGGATCTTTAAAGATGCGGCGATGCAAATTCGACACCCAGTAGTCGGAAATGCCAAACTGCCATTGTCCTAGCCCTTTTTCCGGGCTTCGCTTGAGCTCTTCTTCAAAAAATCCCCACGATGCGTCGTAGTCCCACGGTAGGAAATACCACTTGTTGGAGTTGCTAGGGCTGTACAAGTAAAAATTATGAACAGCCGTGTCGTGATTCCCCATCAACAGGTTGGATGCCAGCCATGTATAGTAATTCTCCCGATCAAAATGCTTGTCCAAAAAGTCTTGCGTATTGATCGCAGGATTGTGAAGATCGTCCAGCATCGAAATGAGCTTTTCATGGTTCTCGCTGCCTTTGATCTCCAAAATTTTATCAAAGGCTCTCTTATCGTAGGTAGGATCTGTTGCCAGCTTGAGTTGTTCCTCGTAACGGTGGAACTCGAAATCAATTGCCTTGTACAAATTTCCGTTTCGGTCCAATCCGTGCGCCTGCAAAAATGTTTTGTTCGGCTGTTCAATTTGAGTGAACAAACCATAATCAACAAAGTCTCGGTCCGGATTTTTTTTAGTCAAATCCTTTATTTTTACTTGAACGAACTGCGTCCGCAAACTGGTCATATTGGGCATTTGCTCGAAATAATCAAAGCTAAGCTTTTGTCGAACACGCGTCATGTCAGACTTGTGCTTGCTTAAGTTGATATTGCGCTGATCCCGCCAGTATCCGGTGCTATCGAACAAACGGATTTTGTACGATTTTTGTTCCGCTCTTCTGCTCGATTCCCCCCGCAGCTCAATCGTTCCGTTCGCTCTCGTCTCGCTAAAACCAAAGTACCCCTGGGTTGGCCCTTTCTCCGTCCCTTCCTGCATAATGACTTTGGCCTGGAGATCTTCTCCCTTTTCATTCCGTCCGCTAGGAGCTAGATTGAGTTCCGTAAAAGTGGTCGTCTTCAATTTCGAATTTTCTTCGTTGACTACCGTCACATATAAATGGACGATGCTCCCATCAACATCCTGATCGTATACGCTTCTATTCTCAATCAGATCCTCGTTCATCTGCTGAGTTGGCGCCACCTGACTCGTTGCTGGCGTGTTGTCTGACACTGGCTGTTCAGGCGCATCCTGTGTACAACCAGTCGATACAACGCCTAATGCTACGAGCAGGCTCAGTATGAATCGTTTTTTCTTCAACCTAAGTCCTCCCCAATCTATACGTAACCATCTATTCCATTCGCTTTCCTTTGACAAAGAGCGGCTGTAAGCAGTAGGTGTAATAATCGATATTTTTCAAGTAATAGATCAACCTGCCGAGACCGGCTACCAGTGCAAGAAACGAAGCAATAAAAAATGAAAAGCCGTAGTTATAAAGGGGCAACATTGCTATGGTGATGACAACGGTACTGACGAGAAATAAGGTTGTTACCGTAAGCGCCCCCTTCCGATCGTCAAAATAGAGCAACATCAACACGATCACAAACATAACAGCGTACAAATACCCCGCGATGACCAAGATGTTGTACCGCTCCATTTGATCGGACGTAAAACCGATGTGCGGAAGCAGCGTAATGCCTAGAGCCAGTGCAACGAAGGAAAAGAACAGCTGCACCTCCATCATGAAGCTGAGCTCTTGCATCAACGTTTGAACCATGTCTGTTTTCGCCCGCTTGATATCCTGTACCGAGCCTATGCCCAATATCGTGCCGTAATACGCTCGATACTTCTCGTAAAAAGCAGTCTCCACAGATACCACAAACATGACCATCGTAGGCAATATGCTCAAGGAAGCGTAGAACGCTGGCACGTCGTAAAAAGGCGCAATCACGTAAGTATCCGCCACGACCTCCTGCAGCGGACTCCCCAGCCAGTAAATAAAATGGTGCACATAAAAACCGAGAGAACAAAAGAGACCCACACCAAGCAGACTTGGGTACTTTTTCACGTACTTCAGGAAATCAAAATAATTCCTCGCCCGTTTCGGGAAAAAACTCTCCAGATGAAGCATAGATAGGACGATCATCGTAAAAAAGCCGAGATTCAAAGAAATCAGCATCGCGATTCCTTTTTCCAGCTCAGTCAGATTCAACAGCAGAAACGCAGCCAGAAGCGTAACGGCAACTGCAGCCAAATACCCACGAATGATGCGCATATAATCCTTTAATGCAGACAAGTAGGCGGATTGCAGCCATACGACGATCAGTTCCACAAAAAGAAGGTAGGCTACGAGCTTAAAGCCAAACGGCAGAGGCGCGAGCCAGTAAAAAGCACCGCCGAGAATGCCCCCCACCCCCAGACAAACAGCGATAACTCCATACAAAGACGCAATGATGTCGTTATACTCACGCAAGTAAATTTTGTCTGCAATATAGCGAGAAATGACCATGGAAAAGCCACAGGTAATTAACAGCGAAAACACGAATGCATAAACGACAGCTGCTAAAAAAGACATCCTTTCCAAATAGCTGACATTCAATTGAAGAAGGATTTGCTGTAGCACCGTAATCATTACCATACAAATCAGCATCGGTCCGACTGTGACCAGCGAAGAAAATGCATACGCCTTCACACTGGACAAATACCCTTTATTCCGAAACATTTTCTTCAGTTCAAAGCCAATGCCCGCCATGTTTCTTACACCTCGTATTTCCGATACATATTGCGATATCCCGCCAAGAAATTCTCATGTGTGTAAATAGCCGATACTCTTTGGAAGCCACATCTGCCCATACGCCGTCTCATGGGCTCGTTTTGGCATAACGTAATGATCGCTTGGGCAATTTGAGTAAAATGCATGACGGGTACCGTTATCCCTGCGTTGCCATAGTTGTCCCCATTGCCGTACAACAATTCCCGACAGCTTCCCACGTCCGTTGTGACGAAGGGCTTTCTGCATGCCATTCCTTCCAAAATAACGAGCGGTTGTCCTTCACTGATGCTGGTCAAAACAAGCATGTCCATTTTTCCGAGATACTCTTTCACATTGACCGCACCCGTAAACGTAACATCCTCCAGCTGCAGGCTTTCGACCAATTGCAGGCATTCTGTGTAGTACTCCTCGTCTTCATCCGTCGGGCCCATGATGACAAAGTGTGCGTGTGGCACTTGTTCCTTGACGAGCCCGAAGCTGTGCAGCATTGTTTTAATATCTTTGATGGGTACCACGCGGACGACAGCGCCAATAGTTATTGCGTCGTTCTTTTTTTCCTCCACGATGTCTACATAATCGCTCACTTTTACACCGTTTGGGATCACTGATACTTTGGAAGGATCACAGCCTAGCTCAATCTGAATTTCCTTGTTTCGCTCAAACAACGTGATTACCTCATCCGCGTAAGAGTAGGCACATGCAGAAAGGTTATGAAAATAATCGATCCAAATATCTTTAAAATGACCCTTAATCCAATTTGCCTTGATAATTTCTTCTTCCCGCTCGCGGGTGTAGATTCCATGCTCCGTCAGCAAAAACGGCTTTTTATGCAGATACTTCCCGAGACTCCCTGCTACACCGCCATATCCCGTACAAACACTGTGATACAAATCCGCTTGCGGCATGCCGTTTTGAATGACTAGACATAGTGGCAACACCATCGAGCGAATCATCCAGATCATTTCGGTAAAGGGAATTTGCGGGTATTTTTGCTCGCAAAGCCGCTGGATTACCTCGAAAAAGTCCTTGCTTGTAAGCAACTCGGCTACGGCTGGCACCTTACTCCCCGACAACACGGAAAAAAGAGCATGCCAGTCGCCCTTACTGCCATCTAGCAACGAAAGCAATGCTTGCTGCTCATCCTCAGTCAGCCCCAGACGCTTGCCTAGTGCAGCCTCTTCTTTGAGATAGGCATCCAGAAATACCTCTTTGATTTCCACCACATTCGCGGGGAGCTGGTAGACGTATTTCCCCCTATTTTTCTCTTCTGCACCAATGGCATAAATGATAAACGCATGCTCTGGCATGCTAGCGATTAAGGAATGAATCCAACTAGAGACGCCCCCTGTAATAAAAGGGTAAGATCCTTCGGCAATCAGACAAATTTTCATCGCTTACTCTTCCAGTCCTATTTCAAATTTTGCACCTGTTGCATGTACGAGATAGGCCCCTTCCTCTATTTTTTCTACCGTACAATTTACCAAGCTCGTCATTTTTTTGTTTGTCCGCAAGATGTAATACATTTCGTCGGAGAAGTTGTTCATGTATCCTGTCATTTTTTTATCTGTATGCGCGATATACACATCCGTCTGCAAATAACTCTCAAGGCTTGTTGCAGCTTCGGAAGCTGTCTGGCTGCGCAGCCATGGATAGTGCTGGTAAAGCTCTTCCATCATACGTTGAAAGTCTTTTACCAATTCCGGCCACGACTTGTTATTGCTTCGTTCCTTGTCCAACACATCATCTGGATGAACAAAATGGGAAAAGACGCCGATGGATGTGATCGCATTCGCTATGTACCAATCATGAATGTCTGTGCGACTGTATCCCGAGGTAATACGTGGCAGCTCTACGATGCCATCTTCAGCCACGGAAAACTCCTGGATGTATTCGTGCGTGCTGTCTGATTCCGCATATAAGGAGGCAATGACTCTCAGATCAGGGAAGGACGTTTTCAACGCTCGACGCCCTTCGGCTCCCAACACGTTGGAAGGCGGGACATACACCTGTACGTCATATGACGAGAAGACCTTTTTGATATAATCGTTCAGGTACGAAAGTGACTCGGCCATGCTTGCTTCATCAGGCCAAGCCTTATACTCGTAATGGCTCGCTGTCGCTTGATCAGTAACCAGCGATTGATGATTATATCCGTGGATGCCCAATTCGCCACCCAATTTCACCAAATCCCTGCCGTACGTAATCAGATTGTTCGAATCCGTTCCTTCCTCATCTGCAAAGGGGGCGGAAACTCGGTTATTGTAGGTTTTGATAATCGCTCCCGTGTAGGTCACATCGTAATCAGCAGCAAGCTTGATCATGTCGGGCCACCACACATCCCGAAAGAAGCTGGGAATATCTTTGCGGTACTCGCGGTAAATACTCGGCTCGATTCCCTGACGAAAAGGAGCAGGAAAGTCGTCAATATACGTGATTTTCATATTGAAAATGGGGTACATGAAATCTTGATTCAGTAAACTGATGCCACCAGTAATCAGTCCTCTGTTCATTGCAGATTGCATATTAGTCCCGTTATAGACCAAGAACTTCCCCTGTCCATGCTGAGTCTCCCATAGCAGAGGCATATTGTCGGCAGAAACAGCATGTACCTTCGCTTGCCTATCCAGCTCTACGGGAATCGAGGAATTAACAATGGACTCTGCCCCGATTTTTGCATCTTTTCCTTGGATCAAGAGATTGGATGTCATCTGAATGCCGTTTGTCACGATGGGGAGATCAATGGAATTGATCCCTAGCTTTCGGTAAATGCGATATAAACTGTCATTGTATTCAGGCGTGCGAGAAAGGAATACATTTCCCCCATTGTGCGCATATTGCATCATCGCATCCAGATCGGCTAGCAAGCCTAGATTTTCTATGGTGACAATGACCGTTATGTATTGGGGATCGGGCTTCGAAAATTGCTTAATGTCTGCGAGGTCGTACTCCTTTTTCATGTACCGCAGCACTTGCTCCACATTCCTCGCGATTGCCATGCTACTCTCATCCTTGGAATCATGCAGAATGAGGAACCGCTCCCTTTTAAGCTTGGCGATTTCCTCCTGGCTGATTGCGTTTTGCTTCGGTTCGTCAGTCTGCACTCCCGAGCCTCCCGATTTATTACTACTCACCTGGAGGATGAACTGTGATCGGGTAGCTTCTATGGTGATCCCCAGAATCGCCACAAAGATCAGAATGATGTAGATGTTTTTTTTCACAGGAATGTCGTTGGACCTCTGCCGGCTCCATTCTCGTTCATTTTCCCTGTCTCTTTTCTTTCTTCTGTTCCTTGTCATTCTCATTTTGTATCGCTCATCTCTTTCGAATTCGTACCTGTTTCCTGAGCAGCAGCGACTTCCTTCCAAGTACTGTCTTGCTCATCAGCTTCCAGGGTGTTCCAGTAGCGAATCATCATCAGCGTAGCGTGAGAGATTTTAACCGACGAGCCTTTTAATCGATTCATTTCTGCTGTAAACCCTGCATGGTCTCTGATCGTAAAGAATCGCTTTAGCGACATGACATATGGCTGTTCACTTTCTGGATGATACTCATGAAACAATTGACAGTACTGTGCGGCTTTTTCATAGGACTGGTTCACTAGCTCACAATTGATCTTGTCCACAAAATAGCTTTCTTGTTCCTGATAAACGTCCAATAAAGACTCCAGCACAAAGGAATACGTATAGCTGTATTTCACATAGGTTCGTTGATCAATGAGTGAACTGTCCAAGTACTTCTTCAATACGTCTGCGTAGGCGCGTAAAACCTCAAGATTCTGCTTGTTTTCCTCGTATTTCACCGATAAATCCTGCAGCTGAAGCTGAAGGTTGCGTCGCATTTCCGTTAAAGCGGCTGCTGCGTAGTGAACCGTTTCCGAATCTTCGTTTTGCAGGGCTGTCTCCAATGTGCCGATCTGCCAAATGGTCTGCTCTTTCAGAACATCGATCAGCATCTTTCGCCGCGTGCTGGTGTCATTCAAAAACAGAATGTCCTCAACCGGAACGATGTTCATTTCCTTTTCCATGTCTGTTCTTCGAAAAATATTCGATCCCTCCGAGAGCTTCAGCAAGTCGCTCTCCAGCATTAACTCATTCACATTCATTTTCGATGTGCGCTTGTACACATCGGTAATTGCCAATAATAAAAGACCGAAAATGGGAAGAAAGCCAGCGACTAGCATTCGCATGATCAGCATTTGCTTATTATGGCCGTGGCTTTGCATCAAACTGTAACAAACAGTCACCAATACATGGAGGATGAGAAACTTAAGCATAGGCGCCATCCCTCAGGGAGAAGCGATCCTGGTCTTTTTCCTGTACAATTCTCGCTGCAATGCCGAGTCTGCCCAACCGATCAATCACGATATTGGCTTCTTGCTCGTTTGAATTGGAGAGAATGATATAGATGTCTCCTGCTTCGTCCATTCCCATATAATCCGCTTCGCGCAGAGAGCTGGCGATAAAGGAAGAGAGCGTATGATGGTCCATTTGCGCAGCGTCCACTGCCAAGAGTGTAAAGTCAGTGTTCAACTGTTGCTTAGCATCCCTTTTGTTCTTCAACATAGCCGAAAAATAAGCTGGAATCAGGATGGAGGTGTCTTCTAGATAGCGATCCTTTTGTGTGGAGTTTAAGAAACGAAGTGAACGCGACAACGCGGAAGAGATCAATTGAACGGCGACCTGGAAAAGGTTTTGGGTGTACATCGTAAAATTTTCGAATCCAAGCTGTTGCAGCGTTATGACCGCCACCATTTTGCCATTGTCAAAAATGGGAGCTGCCATAAGAGGCATGTCGTGACGCAGTTCTTTATTCACGATAATCTTCTTCATTATCATTAGTTCAGTAAGATAAGCATGCTCACTCATTTTCAACGAGCGTGGCAGATCAAAGTCCGCTTTATTTGATTTAGCCATCAATCGCAAGAAGGAGCCATTTTGATTCATCGTATAAATTGCGATCTCATCGGACTTCATGATTCTTTCCAGCACCTTGACCGATTTCTGCAATACGCGTTCCGGCTCGAGGCTGTCCAGCTCCTTGGTGATGTTGTAGATTTTTCCGAAGCTGTCTTCCGAATTCACGATCTGCTGCTGCAATTCTTGTTTGACCATCAGGACATCGTTGTAAATGTCTTTTAAAAAGTCGTACTTGTCTTCCAGCGCTTGCTTTTGCAGTTCCTTAGACAGTATGTCCCTGTTGCGTTTATCGATCGAATAACCCACAGCAATCCCGATAATAAAATAGACAGCGATATGAAACAGAGCATTGGCGTCATACAAGAGCGATACGACATCGCGCCCGTTATGCAGGCTTTCTCCGATGAAAAGTCCACAGGCCAGGATGACAGACAAGAGTGATTGCTTCGTTCCGTAAATAGCGCCTATCAACACGATGTAAATCAGCTTGAGATCAAAAACACCACTGTTAACCGTTCCAACTGTAGCGAAGACCACCACAATAAAAGCGAGAATGTTCTCAATGTACGGCCTTGCATCCCATGAACGGAGCCAATTGATCGTTTTCTTCGCTTCGCTCTCCTGCTCTTGTTCTTTCTCTACGAGGGTCTCTTGATACCACTGCGCCGTTTTTTCCAGCCCCTCTGGCAATGAATACATCGGGATCCAGTCTAGTCTTCTCTTTGCCCGCGTATTGTCCAAAACCGACTTATCTACATCTCCTGGGCGTTTTTCCCTTCGCACTATTCCCTGGAGCTGCTGGTTCGCCCCGAGAATGTCAATAAGCTCATTAATGCTGCTTTCCTGATTGGTAGACAAATTCATCACCCCGGTATCATCCGTGGTAACGGAACGGAAAATGGCGTCAGCTACATCCTCTACATAAATAAAATCTCTCGTTTGACTGCCGTCCCCGTGCAAAACTATTTCTTTTCCATGGTTGATCTGGGTTAAAAAAGTAGAAATGACACCGCCTTCCCCGACTGCGCTTTGTCTGGGGCCATACACATTCGCCAAGCGGAAGACAACCGTTCGCAAGCCATACATTTCCGCCCATTTGAGGCAATACATTTCGCCGATGTGCTTGTTTATTCCATAAACAGATACCGGATCACACACTGAATCTTCATGTAAAGGAGTATTTTCATTCATGCCGTAAACAGCGGCTGATGACGCAAAAATAAATTTGGACACGCCATATTTGCTCGATAGCCTCAGCATATTCATGAGTCCAAGAATGTTCGTATTCGAATCCAGCAGGGGGTCTTCCATGGATGCAGCAACACTCACTTGGGCCGCTAAATGTACGACGACATCGAACTTGTTGC
This sequence comes from Brevibacillus sp. FIR094, assembly GCF_050477165.1. Taxonomy (NCBI): domain Bacteria; kingdom Bacillati; phylum Bacillota; class Bacilli; order Caryophanales; family Paenibacillaceae; genus Brevibacillus; species Brevibacillus sp. FIR094. The sequence continues at coordinate 75,723 of NZ_JBEAES010000019.1, forward strand.
TTTTAAATACTTCATCGCATTTTTTATCCGCTACATCCAGCTCGTATGCCTTATGCGGAAATGTGACGTTCCTCTGATTGCCTGAACTGAGATTGTCGAGGATAAATACTTTATAACCTTCCTTATTAAATCTCTCTGCGACAAAAGAACCGATGAACCCATAACCACCTGTGATCAAAACTTTCATACTAACACCTCAGCTATTTGTTTCCCCTGTCTATCTCCCTGACGAGCATTTAACCCTGTTCCCAGCACTTTTTGGACAGCCCATTCGATTCGCTCCAGCTGCAGTGGCTTCGCTATGAAATCCCGCGCACCTGCCTGAATCGCCTTGATGACGGTATCGTGCCTAGACACTGCTGAGCAAATAATGATCTTGGCATCCTTGTCCAACTCCATGATTTTGCGTGAAGCAGTCAAACCGTTCATGCCGGGCATCGTGATATCCATCGTGACGAGTGATGGTTTATACAAGCAGTAATTTCTAACAGCCTCCTCTCCTGAACCAGCTTCTGCTATGACATGCAGTCCTAACGACTCAAATATGTTGCGCAGCACATGTCTCGTAAACGCTGTATCATCAACAATCAGAATGCTATTCATCCAAAACGTTATCTCCCATCCTATCCATCTATATCTTTTGGATCATTTTATTATAGTAATATATCCCTATTTTCTCTACCAACCAAAGTTACTGTCCTGTAACTTTTGTTTTACATAGGCACAAAGACCCCCCGATGTGTAGCTTTTCCTATTCTACTAGGGTCATCTCAACAATTTCTGAACAAAAGACAATCATAAAAAAAAGAACAGGGACAGATACCTATACGGCAACTTATCCCTGTTCTTCTTCATGTTTTTACACTATTTTTTTCGCCGAACCTTCTCTTTCTCTTTTTTCAACAAACGAATAAAGATCACCAGTACAATCAGGAATACCGCCAGAATCACTCCGATTAACCAGAGCGGGATATTGCCCACTACCTCGTTTATGCCTTTTGTCTGTTTCTCTTCTTGGTCTTCGAGCTGAATAGAGAAAACCTCGTTTGATTTGCTCATCACGACAATTTGTCCATCTTCGTTGGAATTCTTCAGATAGTTAAGGAGATCGGCATGAAGGAAAGTTCCCTGACCAGCCTTACTCTCGTCTGCAGATTGGAACACACTCAACGTCCGCTCTTGATTCCAGATCGAGGGCTGAATCCAAGCCACATAACGGCTCGTCTCGTTGATTACGTGGTATTGGTTCAATTGCTTGGCCTCATTGATTAAAAGCTGTCCCTGAACCTTCTGCAAACTCGGGTACCGCTCAATATCCCCCATAGCAATCACATTGTACGAGACGATCTCTTGCAAGGCCTCCTCGTTCAGCGGCTCCTGGAAAATGACGAAGGAGCTTCCCTTCTGATTACTTACCTCCGCCAACATGTCATTCATTAACATCGAGAACTGCGACAAATAGGAACCTGTCCATTTTTCTGGCAGCAGGAAGGCGGTGTCCTTCAATCCAGTATCCTGCACAAAAGGAGCGGGCCAGTACCGGAAGCTGCGCTGTGCGGGTACCTCGTGTGGCACTTTCAAGCTACTTTCCTTATCGATAAACACCCAGCGTCCCATATTATTCTCAGGCGCGCACACATCACCCTTCTGGTTCATCGAAGCTGAGAAAGAGACTGTCAGCCCATGATTCGCCTCTTTGATGACAGACTGTGAAATAGGAATACTCACATGGTAGTTATCATTATCGTCCACTGCTTTCAACTGCTGGAGCATGACCGTATAAGGTACGCCATTTACCGTTACCGTCAACTGGTGCTGTGGCTTATCTTCCCCTTCGTACTTCTGCATGAGCAATGGGGAAATCTTCAGTTTCAAATCAAGCGTGACGTCCCCGGTAATCTTCCAATGAGACGGAATTTTCAAGGTCACTTGCTCGGTACGGCTTTTGCCGTGCTCAAGCATCACATGCGAATATCCGCCTGAAGCCAAAGAAAGAGAAATCGGATTTTGCTCGGCTGCCTGTACACGGGGAACCTGCTTGACAGCCAGTTGATTCCCTGCCAATTGCTTGTTCATTTCCTTATCTGTCAGGAGATGAATCGTCTCAGCCAAGTGTGTCTCCTTGCCTCTCGACACCAAGAGCAAGAGCTTGGCTTCAGCAGATTGATTTACTCTCATCTGATAGGTATCGAGCCCCAGCTTTTGTTCCCTGGTCGCAATCCCCTGTTCAGCAACCAGTGTTTTGAGCGGGCCAGTCCACCCTTCCGGATTGCCAATCGCGATGACGTGTCCCAATTCTCCCTTTGCTTTCCACTCGCTCTCTGTCTGGATCGGGATCGGGCGTTTGGTAGCTGTCTGGGCAGACAAGGACGTAGCTACCTTTAGCGCGGCTGCTACCACATCTGGATCAGCGGCATCAGGAACGACGATCTTGGTAAACACTTCAGTCGAATTGCCCGGCTCTACGAACGGTACTGGGTACTCCCTCAACAGATCGGCAGACGAGGTTACAGCCTGCGTATCCAGAAAAGCAAAGGAGCTTTTATCGATTTTTACCCAATTCGCAGGATCGTTCTGATCGTCGCAAATCTTGTCGGTGAGCAGGCTATGCTTCGTGATGGTAATTTTGTGGAAGCCGAGTGCTGTCTCATCCGCTCCCAGCGGTATTCTGATTTTCCCTTGCTGGGCTGTCTCCTTGGTTAAAAACACGCTTTTCAACGGCCTGTCATCTACACTTACCGTCAAAGTAGAACGTGTGCCGTTCAGCAGCTCGGAGTGACTAAATGAGATTTCCAGATAGTTGTTGCTTCCGATGGTTGCTCGCGGAACACTGTAGAAGTAATCAAAGGACTCGTTTACCCCATCCAATGTGACCGGTTCGCTCGTAAAACGCAAAACGGTTCCTGGCGTCTTATCAAGTCCATTGGATGCGTAAGTCGTTTTTGCTTGCTTGGCTAGGTTGGAAAAGGTAAACACAGCTGGGCGCGACGTCTGTCCCGATGGTGCAGTTGCTCCGGCTTGTGTCGGTGCTATCGTGCCTTGAGCGCAGATCGTACCCACTCCTTGCCCAAAAAGGAGGGCGGTTACGGTCAATAGCGCAAACGCCGGTTTCCACTTGTTTCTCTTCATGTTTTACACCTGTCTTTCTGCTGGCGGTGCGGACTTCTTATCTGCCGCGAAACGCTCTGTCTTATACCATTTAAGTTCCTGTCGAAATACAACCCGCTTGAACTCCAGGTACAGGGCGTAGACGACCAGGACGATCCAGAGCTGCGAGTAAGTAAAATACATCAACAATACAATCAAGAAGTTTTTTACATTCAATTCAGTCCGCTCAATACTAAGTGCGATCATTACTTCAGTGACGTACAGGAAGTATGCCAAAATCCAGAGAATCATGGCGACAATGCCTACCTGCAAATGCAAATCGACGAACATATTCGTCACAAACAGTACATCCGATACGATCACACCCATAAAGAACAGGAAATAGGTGAAGAAGAAGTAGATCAAATCAAACATGATGCTTTTCTTTCGCAAAGAGAAGATTCTCCACATGAACTTCAACACGACGTACTGATTCCCTCGCGCCCATCGCGTCCTTTGCTTCCACCACACCTTCCAGCTTTCAGGCTCCTGCTCCCAGGTGATCGCCGCTGGGAAGAAACGAATATAGTAGCCCTCATTGTAGACACGGATCGTCAGCTCGGTGTCTTCCGCGAGAGCTTTTTCATCCCAGCCTCCCAGTTCCTCAACTAGGCTGCGGCGAATGGCGAAGTTGGTCCCCGGAATCGTCGTCACATGGAACCAGAAAAATCGTCCTGCCTGCGCCATCCATTGAAAGCAGATCGTCTCGATGTTGATAAAACGTGTAAGCAAATTCGTAGCGGCGTTCACCACCCTGAATTTGCCGACAACAGCTCCTGCCTTTGGATCGTTTAACAGCGCCAGAACGAGGTAGTAGACGGCTTTACGCTCTGGTGTATTATCAGCGTCATAGACCACAATGACTTCCCCTGTGGAATGAGCCAAGCCCTGGTTGAGCGCACCCGATTTTCCTTTTCCGGCATGAGGCGGCTTGGTGTGGACCACCTTCACATACGGGTATTTACTGGCGTATTCATCGGCGATTTCACCCGTGCGATCACGCGAGTTGTCATTGATGACGACAATCTCCAGCTTGTCTTTCGGATAATCCAGCCTTAGCATCGCCTTAATGGTCCGTTCAATGACGACTTCCTCATTGTGAGCAGGGATCAGAACGCTTACCTTTGGCAGCGGATGCTGGTTTTTTTCCCACTCTGGAATGGGGCGTCTATATCGCAAATAGTGAAAATACCCACCCTGCATCAAGAACATATGGTACAGCAGCATAATCCAGATGACAGACAGGGAGAGATAAAATAAAGCATTAGCCATCGAGATCACGCTCCATAAATAGTTGTTTGCGCAGGTTAGCCCGATTGCGCCACGTATACAGCGTAAACAGTATGACCATGATAGTCACGAGTCCGGCAATGCCCCATAGTACGAGCTGTACCCACCCATTTTCGCGCAGGAAATCCTGAAGATTTTGGTAAATATCCGGAGCCTTTAACGTTGAACCCTGCGCGTCTAAAGACTCGACGAGGATAGGTGGCTCACTTCCTTCCTGACCGCTACCCAGACTGATTTCCTGTCCACTCAGCCCGCGGACGTTTATCCACTTCACATCAGGCAGGGTTTCCACGTAGGCAATCATTTCTTTTAAAGGTTCTACTCCTAAATATGGATGAAAAAACATGCTGACCATGCCATCGCGTACAAAGCTGACCTCTCTGTATTTATCCCTGATATCCTGCATCGGAGTAGAAGAGGCGGGATCATAATACCCGACTGTTTCCGGCAGGAGGGTCATTCCGTGCAAAAAGGCCGGCTTCGATACAAAAGGAGGTGCTCCCATGTGTACCCAGTCCCTGTCATTAAACTGAAGCTGGCCAAGGACATATGGAAAGTAGCGAGCCATGACCTCGTACCCTTTTTGGCTCATCGTGTAGTGCGGAGCCTCAAAAGCAACGGGAGCAAGCCCCAACTCGGTCAGTTCCTTGATTCCTGTCTCCATGCGTGTCTGTATATAATGCTCCTCGTATTCTTTCAGCGACTGCTGATAAGTCTCATACTCGGCCTGAGACGAAAACGCATGCCTTTTCTTCAAAGGGGTCTCGTCATCTGGAGCTTTGGAGACTGGCGAGTTATTTTCGATGTCCCAAAACTCCGACCCTTCCCCTGTTTCCGAATTGCGATAGTGGTGCATATATCCGTGCAGCACGATGCTTGCTCCTCTTTTTTGCAATTCCCGCAGCACCTTGAGCATCTCTGGACGATCCTTAAGATGGATCATCTGGTTCGTCCCGGAGTTTTCGTACACCGGAATAAGCGCAATGACGAAAGGAATCCCCTTGTCTGCCAAATAACTCCCCGCCTCCCAGACCAGCTTCGGATCGGAATGAGGGTGTACATCCTCCAGACGGATCAACGCGTAACGCCCCGCGTCATGCGGCTGCTTGAAAACCTCGTGCAATGCTTCTGCCACAAAGAGGGAGAAGGGCGAAGTGAAATTGGAGCTGGCAAAATACGCTGTCTTTTCGTTCTGAACCATTAGCGGGTATGTATACATCCCCTTCCAGCCCTCAAGCAGAACTTCGCCTTGAGACAGCGAGATATGCCCCACCAAGTAGTTGTCATTTAGCAGAACTTGGTCAACACCCTGCGGCTTTGATACCTTCTGGATATCCACTTGTCCGTTCACATGAAAAAAGGAAAACCGCTTTCCCAGCTGCTCCACGTTTTTGCCAAACGCAAGCCAGGTGCCCTGAAAGCGTTGCATGATTTGCCTCGAAGAACTGCTCAAATCTTTCGAGATGCTGCCGTAATAGACGAGATGTGTGACTCCAGCCAAATCTCGCTCGGTCAATACCTCGTCCGCCACATAGGTGAGCTTTGAGCTGTAATGTCCTAGCACCAGATCAAGCATGCGCACTTCATCCGTCAAGGCTCCATCTTGGGTCGAGTAGACGACCAGTACCTCCGGCTCTTGTCCCGCCCCCTCAGCAGCGTACAGCTTACCCCCTGTTCCAGCCAGCAGCAAGAGCATCACAAGCAAAGAAACGACTATGCGGTAGCAATTATTGAATGTATTGTTCAAGCTCTTGTTTGGCACGTTGCACCATCTCCAAATGGTCACTCACATCTTCCGCGTAATGACTGATTCCAAACCCGATCGTCAGTGTGACCTGCTTTTTGTCATTTTCTAGATTGTGGACGGATAGGAGCCTTTCGATCTTTTTGACGACTACTTCCGCCCCTTCTTCATGGCTGTTGCTCAAAATAACCGCGAAGGTTCCTGAGCCCTGCTCCCCGCGGTCGAGACGAAACTTGCGGTCTGTCAATCGCGTGTTGTTGCGTAGGATAGTTGAGAGCGAGCTGAGCAGATAATCTCCCTCCTTGGGGCCGTACAAGCGCTGGAAGGAATCCAGATACAGGACTTCAATGAGCATCAGCGAAAAAGGGATGCCTGTCCGGCGAGAGCGACTAAATTCTTCTTCCAAATCAAAGAGCAGTCGCTTCTCATTTGAAAAACCCGTCACTTCGTCGATCGTCACCAGCTCGTCAAACTTCCCAACCATCTCCTGATGCTCGGCAACTGTCTGCCTCACCAAGCGATGGATCAATCCGGTCAGAACGGCAGCGCCGAGAAAGAGTCCCATCCAGATGACGATGTCAGAGAAAGAAAAGGAAATCGTCCAGCTGGCAAACATACCCCAAATCAACAAACTGCCAAAGGCGAACAAGCTGATCAGGGCGAGCCCCAAGCTAGCCAACAGGCCAAAAATGATACCAGTCAGGCTAATGACCAGTGTCCAGACCAACAGTAAGGCTGGGACCAGCGGCAGAGCAGGCATCCCCACCGCAAACAGGGCGAGCAGAATGATGAAAAGCAAAAACAACACTTGATAGCTGATAAATTTACCGTTTTTACTGAAGCGTTCCCTCATTGAACAGCCTCCTTTCTGCGAGCAGTGGAAGCAGATTGTCAAACGAATGCGTGTCCATCTGACTCATGTCCACGTAACCGCCATAGAACTCGCTTTCTGGACGTCGAATCTGCTGACGAACCATCCGTTCATATAAATCACGGGCAAAAGTGTAATCCTTAAGCTCGCTTGCTGTCAGGATCGCCAAGCTGTACACAGCTGGTGACTCGTACGTTACTAGCGGTTTCCTGGTACTGGCATCGTATCTGCCATACAAGAGTCCATTACGCGTAAACTCATCTTTGAGAAACGCCCACAGCTCTGGGGATGATATGCCTACTTGTGCGCGATGGTAGCCGATGTACAACTGGTCGATCAGATTCACTTCCTGCTGATAGACATACTCCTTGCTGCCCAACTGATAAGAAAATGGGAAAAATCCGTTTTTGGTCGGCAACGAGTTCAGAAAGAAATGTACTTGATTATTCAATTCTTTGCTCACCTGTTGATGCTTCTCCATCAATTGAATGGCTGAAGCATTCAAATAGGAGAGTGTCAGGTAATCACTGGCTACCTTATTATGGCGATCGTAAAAATCGACCAGCAGTCCCTCTCGACTCTGGTTCTCTACGATGCTTTGTCCAACTTCATTGGCCAATTGGATATAGGTCTCGTCTCCCCATTTTTCGGCTGCCATGTAAAGAGCTTCTGCGATCCTCAAGTCATCTACAATGCATTGGTCGCGACTGGGGTCTTATTCCCTCCACCCGCTTTCCAGGCAATCCATCCATTCTGATAATTGTAGGCTTTCAAGGCCTCTACATTCTGAGCGAAGAGCCCTTGATCCCCTTTTTCCACTGCGTACAGCATCCACAGACCAAGCGATTCCGAAAGGGTCTCTGTCCCTTTTGCAACATTCGGGTCATTAGATGTAGCAGGCTTCATATTCGTTTTCAAGGTCAGATCGTCATTCGTCAAATGCTCCTTAATAAAGAGCTCGCCCGGCAAAAGCCTGACGTATTCGGAGCCACTAGTATTTTGTTCCGTTTTCATGGCAGACGGCACCCCCTGCAAAAAGCATCCACTCAAGATGAGGACAAGTAGGGAGACGGCTATAATGGGAAAGCGAAAATCTTTCAACATGCTCACGCCTTTTTAACATAAGTTTCTATCTCGCTACGATTCATCCCAGTTTCCATGTACCCTAGCGAAAGGTGTCGCACTTTCTCCGCCTTCACTCGACAATGAACCCATAGCTTCCTGTGATCAAAATTTCATAGTAGCACCACAGCTATTTTGTTTCATCTAGTATCTATTTCCAACAAATTTTGAACAGCCCATTCAATCCTCTCAAACTGTAAGGGCTTTGCGATAAAATCACGTGCACCAGCCTGGATCGCTTTGATGACAGTGTCGCGTCGTGCAACTGCGGAACAAATAATGATCTTCGCATCCTTATCCAGCTCTATGATTTTTCGGGAAGCAGCCAAACCATCCATGCCCGGCATAGTAATATCCATCATCGAGTGACGGTCGATACAAACAATAATTTCTAACCGCCTCCTCCCCGGAATCAGCTTCTGCAACTACCTCAATACCTAGTTTCTCAAACATGTTACGCAGCACGAGTCTCGTAAACGCTGTATCATCAACAATTAAAATGCTATTCATCCAAATTGTTTTCTCCTATCTTTTATACCACGACTTTCGAACTATCATAAGGGGGTTACTCTACTCAAAAACGACATATTCTGACCAGTTCTACATTCTACTTGGAACATCTAAACAGTTTCTGAACAGAATACTCTCCTATCGTCCATTCCATTACTGGGAAACAAAAAAAGACCGAAGCATCTGCTTCGGCTCTACTCACTTCTACCTATTTCAAACTATTCAATGAACTCACTATATTTATCTAGAACATCTTCTCTTAACGTAATCTCTGAATTTTGGCTAAATGACTTTTCATTTTTTGCTGGTTTTGAATCTAAATTAAATTTTCCTAAATCATTGTTAATGACACTGTACTGTCCATGTCCATTATCATTCAAGAAAATAATGTACTTCTCACCTTGTTCCATTTCTTTATATTCATCAATCGTGATTTTTTTCGTTCCATCTAACTCGATCATACCAACAGGTTCTATTATGGAAAGTGTTTCAGATTCTTCTAAATCAAAGTCATTCGGAGATTTAATCATTTTATCTATCTCAATCTCTGTTAACGTATAAAAGTCTTGCAAACTACCATCTGCATAATAACTGGTCTTATGTTCTCGATCTGAAAAGTCAGAGGTTGGAGTCCCTATCAGAATTAAATCTGCTTCATCCAACTCCTCGGCACTTTCATATGTCATATAAAGTGCTTCCAAAGAGATTGTTTCCATTGGCTCATTCTTTTGGGATAAGGTGCTGAAAGCTGCGCAAACAAAAACGATGGCAGTCAACATGATTCCAATTGCTATTTTCATATACAATCGATTCATTTTCAGATTCATCCAAAATCCTCTCCTTTGACTTTTTATTATTCCGCTTCTCTATTGCCCCCATTTATTTTTCAATTCTGTCTTATCGTAGGAGCTTGGTCCTCTGCTTTGTATCCCTTGTTTCATTACAGAAGTTACGTTGCCAATAGGATGTGCCAGTTTCAGGCTGTGTCCGATTTCGTGTGTAGCATTCGAGATTCTTTCAGCTTCGCTCATATTAAACGCGTCCATATTATTGTGAAATATATGAACTTTGGTAGAGGTCCAACTACTATTAATACTTGCCATCCGTGAGCCATTATACGGGTCCATCCTTCCTAACAACCCTTGAACACTCGTTTCTCCTACATAGTATTTATCTGAATTCTCATGCGTCCGTGAAACAAAGCTAACCTTTGATGATATGCCTTCCCAATTACGAATGGCTTGGTTGTAAACTTTCTCGTAGTCATAGGAGTAGTTGTATACGGAAGCATCAAACTCATAGACAGTAGTCCCATCCCATGTTTTTCCTCCCTGCCAGTAATCAGCAAGTGCAGACTGAATAGGAACAATCAATAAGAGCGTTGCAATCCCTAAACTAGTAAATTTTCTCTTCATGAGCTCACACCCTCTTTTTCCTTTTTTTGGAATATATTCAAATTATATGAATTTTTCAATAAGTTGTAAATATTGTATTTTTAGAAAGCTTCTCTGGTTCCAACGCAAAAAGCCGAAGCATCGCTTCGGCTCTTTTTGATCCTCTTCTATTCTCCTCTTTCATTACCAAGCTGCAATACAACTATCCGTACGCATATCAGTACCACCGTTTAGCACACTGTTTTCATCACGCCAAATGATTTGACCGCGCCCGAAGTAATTGCCGAGCTGCGCCCACTTGATGGTATGGCCCCTGCGCTCCAAGGCTTGTGCCAAATGCTCCGGGAAATGACGCTCCAGCTCCACCGTTTTGCCTTCCATCCACTGCCAGCGCGGCGCATCGAGCGAAGCTTGCGGATTGAGGTGGAAGTCGATCGTGTTCATGACCACCTGTACATGTCCTTGTGGCTGCATGAAGCCTCCCATTACGCCGAATGGACCCACTGCTTTTCCACCCTTCGTCAAGAAGCCCGGGATAATGGTGTGAAACGTTCTTTTGCCTGGCTCCAAGCAATTGTCATGAGCGGGGTCCAGCGAGAAGTTATGACCGCGGTTTTGCATGGCGATTCCTGTCCCCGGCACAACTACCCCGGAACCAAAGCCCATGTAATTGCTTTGGATAAAGGACACCATGTTGCCCTCACTGTCAGCAGTCGCCAAATAGACCGTGCCGCTCGTTTTCGGCTGACCAGGCTCTGGCGTCAAGGCTTCATGACCAATCAGTGCACGGCGAGTGGCAGCGTATTCTTCTGACAACAATGCTTCCTTGGAAACTTTCATTTTGCTCTCTTCTGTGATGTATTTTAATCCATCGACAAATGCCAGCTTCATCGCTTCGATTTGCTTGTGATACGTTTCCGTCGTGTCTTTTGCGTCAAAATCAAACCCCTTCAAAATGTTCAACGCCATCAGACCGATCATCCCTTGCCCATTCGGCGGGATCTCCCACACGTCATAGCCGCGGTAGTTGACGCTGACCGGCTTCACCCATTCCGGCTCATAGGCAGCCAAGTCTTCTTTGCGCAAGTAGCCATCGCGCTCACGGGAGAACGCGTCGATCTTGTCTGCCAACTCTCCGCGATAGAAGCTCTCTGCATTTGTTTCCGCGATTTGACGCAGCGTCTCGGCATGACCCGGCGACTTCCAGATGTCGCCTGCTTTTGGCACTTTTCCATCTGGTGTAAAGGTGGAGAACCAATGTGCGAACTCTTCCCCTTTTAATTGCAGGGAAAACTTTTGGTGTGCGGCATTCCAATAATGCGCCAATGTTGGCGATACCGGATAGCCATTCTCCGCATAATCAATCGCTGGCTGCAACACCTCTGTCAGCGGAAGGCGTCCAAAACGCTTGGACAAGGCGGCCCACGCGGCAGGTGCGCCTGGTACCGTGACAGGTGTCCAGCCGTAGGTCGGCATTTCTTCCATACCTTTAGCTTTTAATGCCTCAATGGAGATTCCTTGTGGAGCAGGCCCGCTGGCATTCAGTCCATGCAGCTCGTCTTTGATCCACACGAGGGCAAATGCGTCTCCTCCGATGCCGTTTGAGGTCGGTTCTACTACAGTTAGGCACGCAGCCGTTGCAATCGCCGCATCCACCGCATTTCCGCCCTTTTTCAATATATCGAGACCTGCTTGTGCCGCCAGTGGCTGCGAGGTCGCCACCATGCCGTTCTTGGCAAAAGTCGTCACACGCTTCGATGCGTATGGGTATTCCATTGCGTCATAGTTAACCATGATTTATGCCTCCTTAAGTAGTTCTTTGTTAGCCGATAAAAACAAACCCGTACGCCATCGCTCCCAGAATGACAAAAGCGGGATGGACCTTCCATGTTTCGAGCAGAAGGTAGGATGCCACTGTCAAAATCCCTGTTTGCATCCAGCCGATCCCCTCGACTGCGCCCATTAGGAATTGATACGTCATCGTTCCAAGCAAAACCGTAACGACTGGTCGTACCGATTGGGTCATCGCTTTAACCTGTGGAGCACTGCGAAATAAATTAATAAAACCCATTAATAAGACCATCGCGATCGCAGTCGGAGCAACCGTTGCCAATAATGCGACTACTGCACCCGGTACACCCGCTACCTGATAGCCAATGTACCCAGCGAGCTTGGTCGCGATTGGGCTGGGCAACGCATTTCCTACCGCCAGCACTTCTCCGAATTCCTGTACAGTCATCCAATGGTAATGGTCAACCACTTCATTTTGGATCAAAGGGATGCTCGGTGGTCCTCCCCCGTACCCCAAAATGTTGGAGATGAAAAAGGCCCAAAATAATTGCAGGTAGATCATGCTACTCCCTCCTTACCGTCCTTGTCCTTGCGCTTGCGGACAGACCAAGTAGAGTAGGCAAATGAAACGGCCAGCGCAATCCCTACGACGATGCCCGGATGCCAATCAAGGAAGAGCAACGCTACGAGTGAGAGGGCGAGGGAAAGGCTCACACCTGCTTTGCTGGACGCTCCCTTCCAGCCCTTTGAAAGGAATTCCCATGTAAGGACGCCTGTCATGACTGCGATTACGGGACCGATTGCTTGGATCATGCCGTATACACCCGGCGCATCCTTCCATTGATAAATGACTTGCAGCAAACCGATCATCACAAGCACGATTGGCATCACTACTGCGATGTTTGCCACCAATGCACCCTTCCAGCCTTTTACCCGATAGCCGATAAATGCGGCCAGCTTGGTCGCAATTGGCCCTGGAAGAGCGTTGCCGAGCGCCAGATTGTCGGAAAAGTCCTCATCTGTCACCCATTTGTACTTTTTCACGCACTCGGTGTAAAAGAGGGGAACCATCGTAGGTCCTCCTCCAAACCCGAAGATTCCGATGCGGAAAAAGGCGAGAAATAATTTCCAGTAAATCATAGCTGTACCTCCGTCCTTGCCTAGCTAGCGAATAAGTTCGCCCGATTGCACCAAATGACAAGATACCAGTTGGTCCTTGCCGATGTCTGACAGACTGGGCACCTGCGTCTTGCAAGTCTCTGTCGCATATGGACAACGCGGATGAAAAGTGCAACCGCTCGGTGGATTTGCTGGACTCGGCAAATCGCCTGTCAACAAGATCCGCTCGCGCTTTTGCCGTGGTTTCGCTGCTGGAACAGCCGAGAGCAGCGCCCGTGTATACGGATGACTCGGGTTCTCAAATAGCGTCCGCTTGTCAGCAATTTCTACGATCCGCCCCAAATACATCACCGCGATCCGGTCACACAAGTGCTTCACGACCGACAAATCATGCGAAATGAACATCAGGGTCAGATTGAATTCTTTTTTCAAATCCTTCAACAAATTGAGTACCTGTGATTGAATCGATACGTCTAATGCAGATACGGGCTCATCGGCAATGATCAGCTTTGGCTTTACGACCAGTGCCCGGGCGATTCCGATCCGCTGCCTCTGTCCGCCGGAAAAATCGTGTGGATGACGGTTCAGATGTTCTTTTCGCAAGCCAACGACCTGAATAATCTCTTCGATAACTTTTTCCCGCTCTGCCTTTGTCCCGATGTTGTGCACCATCAGTGACTCCATCAAAATCTGCTTGATCGTCATCCGCGGATTCAGCGAAGCGTATGGGTCCTGAAAAATCATTTGCAGGTTTCGGCGCATGACGCGCATTTCTTCTTTGGGAAGTTTCGCTAAATCTTTGCCATCAAACCAGACTTCTCCTGCTGTCGGCTCCAAGAGGCGTAGAATCGTTCGGCCCGTCGTAGACTTGCCGCAGCCCGATTCCCCTACAATCCCAAGCGTTTCACCGGGATACACTGTCAGATCAATACCATCGACTGCTTTGACATGTCCTGTCGTCCGCTTCAAAAAGCCACCCTTGATGGGGAAATGCTGTTGCAGCCCTTTTACTTCTAAGAGAGGTGTCGTCATGTCTGTTCTCCCTCCTTCGCGTACAGCCAGCAGCGACATTTTTGATTGTCCAGTTGCAAGAGTTCAGGGGGCTTTTCGTGACAAATCGCAATTGCTTGCGCACAGCGCGGGGCAAAACGGCATCCCACTGGCATTTGATACGGCAGGGGAACTGCTCCTGGAATGGTTTCCAGATATTCGCGCTCTTCGTCTAGCTCAGGAATCGAGTTCATCAGACCGATCGTATACGGATGCTTCGGACTGTCAAACAACGTATCGACATCAGTCTCCTCAACAACTTGCCCGGCATACATGACGATCACGCGATCACACATCTCGGCTACTACACCCAAGTCATGCGTAATCAGCATGATGGAGGTTCCCGTTTCTTCTTTTAAATCGCGCATCAAATCGAGAATTTGCGCCTGAATCGTCACATCCAGTGCCGTTGTCGGCTCGTCTGCAATAATCAACTTCGGATCGCAGGACATGGCCATCGCGATCATTACACGCTGGCGCATCCCTCCTGACAGCTGATGCGGAAACTCTCCGTAAATCTCTTCTGCACGAGGCATTCCGACTGCTTTTAGCATCGCAATCGCACGTTCTTTTGCCTCTGCCTTCGTTACCTTGCGATGTAGCATGACTGCTTCCTCAATTTGTTTGCCTACGGTATGCAGCGGATTGAGGGATGTCATTGGCTCTTGAAAAATCATCGCGATTTCATTACCGCGTACACCTTGCATTTCTTTTTCCGACAGCGCAAGCACGTTCTTCCCATTGAAGCGAATCGCTCCTTCCGTGCTTCCGTTGGGCGGCAGCAAACGCATGATCGACAGGCTGGTTACACTCTTTCCACAGCCCGATTCGCCCACGACGCCAAGCGTTTCACCAGCACGGATAAAGAAGTCGACGCCGTCCACGACACTGACGACACCGCTGTCCGTGCGAAAACGGGTTCTCAGCTGTTCCACTTCCAAGATGGTCGTCATCTGCTCCACTCCTTTTCTCCCGTGTAGGGCATTCATTATTTACGTGCGCGTGGGTCCAGAACTTGCTGTAGACCATCCCCCAACAAGTTGAAGCCCAGCACGACTAAGAAGATGGCAATCCCCGGATAAAATGTCGCATATGGTGCGACGGACATCAGTGTTTGTGCTTGGTTTAGCATGCTGCCCCAGGAGGGAGTCGGCGGCTGTACACCCAATCCGAGATAGGACAAAGATGCTTCTGCGATAATCCCGGATGCCATTGCCAACGTCGCTTGAATCACAATCGGGTTCATGGCGTTCGGCAAAATGTGGCGGAAAATAATGCGTGCATCCTTTACCCCAACCGAACGTGCTGCTTGAATATACTCCATATTTCGAAGCGAAAGAACTTGACCGCGTGTAATCCGTATAAATGCAGGGGCAAAACCAATACCAATCGCCAGCATGGCATTCCCGAAGCCTGAACCGAGTACCGCCGAAATGGCCAGAGCCAGAATCAAAAACGGAAAGGCCTGCATCGCATCGACGCTCCGCATGACGATCCACTCATCCCAAAAGCCGCGGTAGTAACCGGACAATAATCCAATCGGCACCCCTATCAGCATCGCAATACCGACAGAGATCAGTGCTGCCTGGATGGAGATGCGCGCCCCGTAAACAACACGGGAGAAAATATCCCGACCGAGATCATCGGTCCCAAACAAATGCTCACCATCTGGCGGTATTAAAATTTTGTTATAGTCTTGTGCATTGGGGTCGAAGGGTGCGATCAGCGGTGCGAAAATCGCCACCAAGATCAATCCGAGGATAATCACCGCTCCGATGACGCCTAAACCATTCCGGAGAAATTTGCCCACGGTTTTCATCACTCACCTGCTCCTTTCCCAGCCTTGATGCGCGGATCAATGACAGCGTACAAAATGTCGACAATCAGGTTTACCAAGACAACGAGAACCGCTGAAACGAGGATGGCTCCTTGAACCGTTACGTAGTCACGTTTAAAGACAGATTCCACAATCAGACGGCCAAAGCCAGGAATCGAAAAAATCGACTCGGTAATCACCAGACCACCCAACAAGCCTGCGATCATCAAACCCGAGGTCGTTACTACTGGAACCATCGCATTTCTCAGCGCATGCCCCAGAATCGTGCGAGCCTCATTCAATCCCTTCGCTTTCGCTGTCCGAATAAAGTCCATGCTCACGACATCGAGTAAAGAAGAACGCAGCATTCGCATCAATACGGCAGACTCCCGCAAGCCCGTTGCCAAACAGGGCAGAATCATGGCCATCAGATTTTGTGTGGGATTCTCGGAAAAAGGTACATAACCGGATGAAGGCAGCCATTGGTTTTCCACGGCAAAGAAAATAATCATCATCATCGCCAGCCAGAAGCTGGGGATACTCATACCACCTAGCGCAGTAAACGTACTTGTATAGTCAATCCAGGTCCCGCGTCGCACTGCCGCGAGAATTCCCGCAGGAAACGCAATCAAAATCGCTACCAAGAACGTTCCGATCGTCAATTCCACGGTAGCTGGTAGTCTTTGCATAATTAAGTCTGCGACCGGCACACGGTCCGTAATCGATATTCCCAAATCACCCGTTACCACTTTTCCTAGCCAGGAAAAATACTGCACCACGATCGGCTGATCCAATCCCAGCTCGGTTCGCAGTGCCGCATAGGCTTCCGGTGTCGCTTCCTCTCCTAAAATGACCCGGGCAGGATCGCCCGGGATCATATGAATCAAAGAGAATGTCATAATCGACACCAGCAGGAGAATCGGGATTGTCAGCAATAGACGCCTAACTATGAACATCATGACAATTCCTCCTTGCTCTTGCTGTTATAGTGTTGCGCTACCTATTGCTTGTCCAAATTGGCTGTACGGATCAAACCATCTGGAACATAAGTAAAGCCGGTGACTTTCTTATTCATGCCGAGCAGTACATATTGGTGGTACATATAGGCATAGCCCGCTTCCTCTTGCAGCAATGTAGCAGCTTCGTCATACAGCGCCTTACGTTTTGCTTCGTCCAGCTCACCACGTGCTTTGATGACCAGTTCATCCAGCTTCGGAATGGAAATGCGGCCATCGTTGTTCGATGTATCTGTTACGACGAAGTCATGGAAGTTTTGGTCAGGGTCCTGACGTCCAGACCAGCCCAATTGCATTGCTTCAAATTCACCTTTATCGCCTGTTTCGATCAATTGTCCATATTCCAATTTTTCCAATGTCACATTGATGTTGTGTTGTTTCAGCATGTTTTGCAGTACCGCACCCAGTTGTTCATTCTCTGGAGAAGTAGAGATGTACAGCTTAAAGTTAAATCCGTTCGGTTGACCGCCCTTCGCGAGCAAGTCCTTGATCTCTGCTGTATCCGGCGGCTTCGGTGTGTTCAGTGCTTCATTGTAGGCCAGACTGCCTTTTGTAAACGCTGTGCGAGCTGGTGCCGCATAGCCGTTAAACAGTACTTTTACTAGGGCATCACGGTCAATGGCACGATCCACAGCCTGACGGAGATACTTGTTGTCAAACGGCGGGCGGGAGTTGTTCAAGTAAAGACCTTGGTAACCCATACCGGATTCTGCAACCAATTGTAGGTTCGCATCGCCCTTGATTGCAGGGATTTCTTTTACAGGGGTATCATCGATGATATCCAGCATGCCGGACCGCAAGTTTTGCACCTTCGCTGTTCCGTTCGTGAATACTTTGTAGTTCACTTCATCGATTTTCACTTGACCATTCCAGTAGTTTTCATTTTTCTTCAACGTTACGTGGTCGCCTTTTACTTGCTCCACAAATACGTATGGGCCTGTACCAACCGGATGATTGAGGTATTGATCGCCATGTTCCTTCACTGCTTTTGGCGATACCATAATGCCCGAACGGTCAGTCAAGACGGACAAGAATGGAGCGAAAGGCTCTTTCATCTGGATTTTCACAGTTTGCTTGTCCACTACGGCAACAGAATCTACGAATTTCAATTCGCCCTTCCGACGAGACTTCTCATCGTTCATGTTGCGCTCGAAGTTGAATTTCACTGCCTCAGCGTCAAACTCGGTGCCATCGTGGAATTTCACACCCTGCTTCAGCTTCAATGTATAGGTCTTGCCGTCTGGCGTTACTTCATACGATTCCGCCAGCATTGGCACTATTTTTCCTTCTGAGTCGATATCAAACAGCTTGTCATAGAGGCTCGCGTATACTTGACGATCGTACAGCGAAGTCGAGGTGTTTGGGTCCATTGACGGCGGGTCTGCCTTTAACCCAATATTCAGTACTTTTTTGCCGGAAGCTGGCGCTGTTGTTGCGGCTTTGCCGTTATCTGTACTCGCGCTATTTCCTCCTCCACAGCCTGTTACCAATAAAACTGTCCCCAGAACAGCACTGAGCATTGCTTTGCTCACTTTGGTCGAAAACATAGGATGACCCCTTTTCTCTCGTTTTTTCTCCAGTTCTTCTCAGAATCATTCGGCATTCATAATCCCAGCGGATTTTCGCCCGATGGCATTCCCCCTTCCAAGGTCTTTCGTGCCCTAACGGATAAAGTTATACTTGGACTTCAGTATTTTCAATTCGTTAATCACATTCGTTTTAGAGATACCAGGAATCTTGTGTAGTTTTTTGAGCAAAAATTGCGACAACTCTTCATTACTTGTTACAAGCACCTGTGTGAAAAGCTGATATTCACCAGAAGTGAGTACGATCAGCCTGATCTCTACGGTGTCCGTTAACGCTGCAACCACATCGTCCAGCTTTTCCGCATCCACAGCCACTTGAATCATCGCCTGTACGTGAAACCCTGCCTTGACTGGATTGACAATACCGACCAGACTAATGGCACCTTCGTCCTGCAATTGTTGGACGCGCATGCGGATCGTCTTTTCCGTGACCCCGAGGTCTTTCGCAATCTGGGTAAACGGCAAGCGCGCATTTCCTTGCAAGGCTCGAATGATCCCGTAGTCGATATCATCTAAATCAGGATAAAGTGATCTTCGAAAAGTCTCTTCCATATAAACACACCTTTATTCGTCTTTTTTTAACAACATTCAACCTTATTACAGCTTATTTTTAGAAAATACGGTCGAATTACATAATGATTGTTGTTACTATAATACGATTTCCGACACAGCGCAATACTTTATCTGAAAATTTCATTTTGAAAGCATTTTCATTTTATTTCTCCCTTTCTACCTATTCTTACTATAAATAATACGAAAAAAAAGAGCCTGCTCCGCTAGTGGAGAGGCTCTCTATTAATATTCGATACGGTTCGGAGATTGAGACCATGCTTCAAATGGACGCTGTCTATTCGCAAGATTGATTCTCTGAAAAGGAATGCTGCGCTCTTCATGAGGGAGAACAATCTGCTCATAAATAAACTGATCATCGAACCCGACATGCGCCGCATCTTCTTTCGTGCAAGCGTAATAGACATTGCGCGGTCTGGCCCAATAGATGGCTCCCAGACACATTGGACACGGCTCACAGCTCGTATACAGGTCACAATCGTTTAACTGGAAGGTTTGGAGATGACGACATGCTTCTCGAATCGCTTGAATTTCAGCATGTGCCGTAGGATCATTGCTCGTCGTCACTTCATTGCGTCCTCGTCCGACTACTTGCCCATCCTTCACGACAATGGCGCCAAACGGGCCACCTATTTTCTCACGTACATTTTCAAACGCAATCTGTACGGCTTGACCCATCCATGCCTCTCGTTCCATCCGCTTTCCCCCTAGCTCCTTCTCCTTTTATCCTATGTCCCTACGCATCTGGACATGCTGGAAAAGTCACTAGCGGTTCATCGATTGCTTCAAATGGAACAAGTAACGGTTTCGAATGATCCAGAAATACACACCTTGAACAACAACGAAGCTGCATAGAACAATCGCGGTCGGCTTGACCACAGAAGCGACAAGGATGAGCTTCAACAAGCTTTGCAGGGACACGAACGCCACCATGCTGTGGATAATGGCCACCACAATCGGCACGAAGAACAACAGGGCGACCTGAGTAGTGACGATCCGCGTCAACTCCGCATCCGTGAGTCCAATCTTGGAAAGCGAGCCATAATGCCGTTTGTCGTATTCCAGATCCGTATACAAACGGAAATAGAGAAAGCTTGCTGCGGCTACAAAGAACAACACGCCCACAAACAACCCGATAAAGAGCCCCATGTTCGCCATTTGTTTCATGGAGTGGTAGTATGGCGCACGAGCTGAAAACAAATAACCTTCTTCGACATGACTGATCTCTTCCTGAAGCTTGAGACTAAGCTCCTGGGTTTCCTTCCATCTCGGCACCTCGTATACAAAACGCTGTTCTTCCTTCATTTGCGGAAGCTGGTCATACACCTGATTCGGTACGACAACCAATCGCTCAAAATCAATCCCTCTGATCAACGGCGTCATATTCGTATCTGTTTTGACTGCGAGCTGCACCTTCCCCACTTGCAGCGTTTTGCTCGCTACCGAATCACCAATCCAATTGAGCAGAACGAAGGCCTCTTTATTCGTCATTTCGAGTACAGTCGAATTGGACGCTACCGCCAGCCGGTTGTAGTCAGACAGCTTGACTACTCCGACCCTTTCCTCCTGAACCAGTTCTGGCAAAACTCGCATAGCCACTTGATATTTTTCGAAGGAAAAGCCACCTTGCTGCAAGCTCGTTTCGATTAACGACAGATGCTTTACTCTCTCTGCATCGCTTTGTTTGGACTGGTATTCAAATGCAAACGGATGTGTTTTCATCACCGTAATCTGAATCGACCCAGCCAACGCTGCCAGTGTGCCAATCGCACAAAAAGCAACGGTAGAGACGATGCTGACCAAAAAAAACATCCGTGCATTATCCTTCATCCGATAGGCCAGATCAGAGAGCGTCAGGAGATTCGTACCTTTCCAATAGAAAACGCGCCGCTTCTTCAGAAAATCGATGAAGATGACGCTCAGCTGAGTAAACAACAGGTACGTTCCTACAGTCGTCAGCGCAATGACCGGAAGCATCAGCACGAGTACATTCACGCCGTCAGCCGTAAGGGCTAAGGCATAGCTCATTCCCAACAAAGCTACTGCGACCAGAGACAGCACTAACGATGCCCTCGGCTCACGCTTAGGCCGACCGCTCCCTTGCAACAGATCCAACAGACTGCGGCTTCGCAGCACAAGGACGGTAAACAGCGAAATGGCTGCGTACAAGATGAGAAACGCCACCACGGTCAAACCGATCGCTTTCCACGGGAAGTAAAACCCGAGTGCTTTTACATCCAGCAAAAATCCGGCGAACTGGAAAAACAGCTTGCCGAGAACCAGCCCGAGACCAATTCCGATGGCAATCGAGACAATGCCAATCAGCATGTTTTCCATAAATATCAGCGTGTTCCGCTGTAACGGTGTCATACCCTGGATAAAAAGAATGCCGAACTCCTTCTCCCTCTTTTTCAGGAAAGCACCGACACAATAAAAGAGAAAAAAGAAGGAGAACAGAAAAATGACGTACTCAGCCGCCATCATCCCGGTGGCTACGGACTCATGAATCTCCTGTCCGATAATTTCTGGATGAAAAATGAACATCGCATAGACGAAAAAGATTAAGACAGAAAAAACGCTACTCATGAAAAACGCAGCGTACATCCGTTTATTTCGTACAACGTTATTACACGCGAATTGTCGAAAGGTCATAAGTGTTCCCTCCCAAAAACGACAACGAGTCAATAATTTTCTGGAAGAATACCTGTCGACTCTCACCGCGATACATCTCGTTATGGAGCTGTCCGTCTTTAATAAAAATCACCCGATGGCAATAGCTGGCCGCCAAAGCATCATGCGTCACCATCATCATGGTGGTATTGTCTCTCTTATTGATCGCTTCCAGTGTCTCCATCACATTGCGCGAAGACTTGGAATCAAGGTTTCCTGTCGGCTCGTCAGCGAGCAAAAGCGATGGGGAATGAATGATCGCTCTGGCAATAGCCGTCCGTTGGCGTTGCCCCCCAGACACCTCGAAGGTCCGCTTTTCCAAAATGTCCTGAATCCCTAGCTTCTCTGCAACACTTTGCAGCTTTTCTTCCATGACCGATACTTTCTCATTGTCCAGCGTCAGCGGCAACACGATATTTTCCCCAATCGTCAACGTGTCTAAGAGATTGAATTCTTGAAACACAAAACCGAGCTCACGTCGACGAAACAGAGCGAGTTTATCTTTTTTTAAATGATGCGGATTCGTACCGTTCAAAAGAACCGCACCAGAGGTTGGTGTATCAATAGTGGAGATCATGTTTAATAGCGTAGTCTTGCCACTGCCTGAGGGGCCCATAATACCGACGAATTCGCCCTTGCGAATCGAAAAATCGATATCGGTCAGCGCGCGGTAGGTTACCTTGCCCCCGTATATTTTACTCAAGCTATTTACAGCAAGCATTTCCATGCGCCATTCCCCTTTCTTGCACTTCCAAATTCAACTATACGGAAGTGCGCATAGTCCAGCTATCGAATTAACTTTCAGCTATCTTACTTTCTTGTAAGGTTGGTACGACGGCAGACAAGACGATACGTACGATTGTCCCTTCGCCCACTTCTGATTCCATTTCCACCCCATGATGGAGCCGCCCGCAAATTTCCTTTACCAAGTACAACCCCATCCCGGTAGACTCAGGGTATTTGCGCCCGTTTTCTCCCGTAAAATACGGTTTGAACACGCGGCGAATATCTTCGGCAGGGATCCCGATTCCATAATCCTGCACTTCCAGTATGGCATGTGCTCCGCGTTCATACGCACGAATGGTGACCTTATTGCTTTTTCCTGCTGAATAACGAACGGCATTCGTCAACAATTGGTTGAGGACAAAAGCAAGCCACTTATCGTCCGATTCTACTCGCCAATTTTCATCCACTTTCACCTCGGGATACACCTGGTTGCGGATAAACAGCCGCTTGTTTTCAGCCAACACATTCTGCACCAAAGAACGCAGAGTTACGGGCTCAATCAGGAAGTCCTGTTCAAATCGGTCGAGGCGAGCTATGTACAAAACGGTTTCCAGTCCACGCTTGATCCGGTCCACTTCTTCACGGACGCTCTCTGCTGTTGGATCGTCTTCATTTTGCAGCAACAGATGAATAACCGAAATCGGCGTCTTCATCTGATGAACCCACTGCTGAATAAACGTCGTATGGTCCCGTTGCTTGTTTTCATAGGCATGCAGCTGTTCTTTGTAGAGTCGGTATTGCTCCTGACTGATGTCATCCATCGCGCGGCACAACGGTGAATTCCCGTATGTCTGGGTCAGTTCCTCTAATGACTCTACCGGCTTGCTCAGTCGCTGATAGATTGTGCGGTGAGACAAATAACGGATGGCGAGAAAAGCCCCTGCGAAAAAAACAGATAAAAACATAACGTAGACCATCAATGACTCATTCCAGTACCCATCCATCGCAAAAATCATAATCAATAAGATCAATTGGACGAGAAAAAACGCTGCGAATGGCCATTGATCTCGAAGGAACAGCTTCATTGCTCTTCCTCCCAAGTCGCACGTAAGCGATAACCGGAACCCCGAACAGTCTCGACAGCTCCCTCTAAACCTAAGTCCTTCAGCTTGCCACGCACGCGTGTGATGTAGACATTCAGCGTGTTTTCATCGACAAACTGTTCATCCCACAGCTTTTCTAGCAAACGCTCACGGCTGACGACACGCGGATGTTGATTCATCAAGGCTTCGAGCAGTAGCGCTTCCTTTTTGCTCAACTCGATTTTGGTATCGTACATAGATAACTCCATTCGCTCCAAAAACAGCTTGAGCCCCGCCACTTCAACCGTACGTTCCCCTTCTTGCGGAGCATACTGTCCGTAAGCCCGGCGTAGCTGACTGCGGATTTGCAAACCACATCGTAGTCGAACGGCTTTGTGATATAGTCATCGGCCCCATTTTCCAAGGCCATCACCTGGTCCATTTTACTTTCTCGTGCAGAGATGAACAGGATCGGGCAGTTGGACTCTTGGCGCATTTGCCGGCACCAATAAAATCCGTCAAATTTCGGTAGATTCACATCCAGCAGAACCAAATCAGGGCGCGATTGGGTAAATACCTCCATGACTCTATCGAAATGTTCAACATTGACTGTCTGAAATCCGTATTTTTCCAATTGCTCTTGCAGCAGCTGGTTGATTTTCGGGTCGTCTTCTACAATCATAATTGTGGACATCACTCATACTCCTCTCGTCTTGAGTCTCCTCCATTTCATTCTTTACTATACCATTAGAAAACTAGACTACGCCAAGCATTTGGCGTTTCTCGTACTTAGATGTCTACTGAAAAAACTTGTTGTACGTTGCTGTTGTGGAGGGGAGGAAACAGGAGAAAACGCTCAGCTTCTAGGGCCACTCCCTGTGGGATTGACTGCACGACTCCATGCAAAAAGCGAAACTGCGTCCAAAGTTGTCCTTTCTGGATGTTTTTCAGAGGTGGACGCTTAAGGGCGTGTTTCGCTTTTTGCCTTGCATCTCGGTCGGTGTCCCTAAGATATTCGCTATTTTCTCCTGTTTCCTCTACGAGCTTTCCGTATTAATCGGTTTTTTAGAGTTCTTAAAAGTATGTAAGGATGTCATCAGTAGCGACAGAGAAGAATATTTCCAGACGTAGCGACTTGTGGAGTCCAACCGTGCCCATACGACGAAGCGGCTACCACTTTTGCGTTTCCCCGCGAATCCCTTCGAAGCGGACAGTCTTAGCCCCCAGCAGGACGGAGCCTGGAGCCTAGTCTGGAAATATTCTTCTCTCCACTACAGCCACACAGTAAAAAAGGGAAGGACTTTTGTCCTCCCCTTTATGCTTGAACCTCCATCAATTGCTGCAGCTTCTTAATCCCACGGAAGTGCAGGATTTTCACGGAAGCCTCTGTCTTACCCAAAATTTCCGCGATCTCATTCATTCGCAAATCTCCGAGA
Source organism: Brevibacillus sp. FIR094 (assembly GCF_050477165.1). NCBI lineage: Bacteria > Bacillati > Bacillota > Bacilli > Caryophanales > Paenibacillaceae > Brevibacillus > Brevibacillus sp. FIR094. The sequence goes on from NZ_JBEAES010000019.1 coordinate 100,663, forward strand.
TAGCGCAGGGCAATCACATTGCGCTGATCCTTTGTCAGCGTGTGCACCTTATCCCACAAGACCTCGGTTGTCTCCTGATTCAGAAGGCACTCCTCCGGCAGCTTATCTGTTGCGATCATATTGCTAAATGTGTCCTGATCTACCGGACTCTCCCGCTTCTTGCGCATGTAGTCAATCAAAGCATTGTGCGCAATTCGGAAAATCCAGGCGCCAAAAGGATGGCGGCCATCGTACTGCTCCAGCTTGGAGTACACCTTGATAAACACAGTCGTTGTCAGGTCTTCCACATCCCAGACGTTTTTTACCCGGTAGCGGAAATAGCGATATATTTTAGCAGAGTAATCTTCGTAAATTTGTTGGTGACTTAATTTTGGATACATGATTGCTGTCGTCATAATCGATCTCCCGTTTCGTGATCCGTATGAATTGATTTCATTGTACGGTCGAAACGAAGCAGGAACCATCGAGTTATATTTCAGGAAGCTTACACTTTTGTAAGGTACTTATGGGCTCGTTGTAAGCTCGCACAAGTAGGTACGGAAGAGGTTTCATATCGGTTACAACTTTCAAAAGAAATCTTTAAAAATTTCTTAAGGAATTTTTTAAGTTGTCTTCAAAACCGTTGTGATGGAGGGAGAAGTCTTACCGCATGTTTTCTAGTTTACTTCGCATCAGTTAGCTCAGCGCAGTATCAATGATATTCATAACCTTTTGCTATTGAAAAGATATGGGTATCAGTTAGTTCTCCTGAGTCATTTAGGTTACCATTGCGTAAAGTACCCTCCAACGTAAAACCTGCCTTCTTAGCTACAGCTATACTTGCGTTATTCCGAGTATCACAGCGAATTTCAAGACGATTAGCTTCCAATTCAGAAATAGCAAAGTCAACGATACCTTTTACTGCCTCTGTCATTAGCCCCTCACCAGTACGCGATGTGCGTAGCCAATATCCAATTTCAAATTTGCGTACATTCCAATCAAAGCGATGAAGCCCACTACTGCCCACAAACTGCCCTGTGTTCTTTTCAAATATATGAAGGACTAAGTCTGTGCGCTCTAGAAAATTGAGCCGGGCCTTACGTACGTAAGCTTCCGAATCTTCAATGGATGGGAGGGTTTTTACAAACGGAAGCCAGGGGCTCATTTCATTTACACTCTCACGTATGGCTTCATTTACAAATTGACCATCACCCCATTGCGGTGCTCTGATCAATAATCGCTGAGTTTCTAAATGTTCCGGAAAAGAGAGTAGTAGTGGATTCATATTAGTCCTCCTTCTATCGGAATGAGTTTCCCATAATAGTAACCGCTTGGCCTCTCATTGACAATTGAGGGTAACACTGATTCATTTCAAGGAATTTACAAACAGCTACGCTTCTCCCCCACAACAGCTCCTATATAAAAAGAAACGCCCCCGAAAAATTCGAGGGCACTTGTATTTACATCAAACCAAGACGTTGGAAAATCGTATCCACATGCTTCAAGTGGTAACGATAGTCAAAGCACTCATCCAGCTCTTCCTTGGACAGTGTGGAGCTGACCGTCGCATCCTCCTCGACGATCGCACGGAAGGAGCGTTGCTCTTCCCACGCCTGCATCGCACGAGGCTGTACCGTGTCATAAGCTTGCTCGCGGCTCATGCCTTTTTCGATCAGCTTCAGCATCACTTGCTGCGAGTAGATCAATCCAAAGGTACGATCCATATTGCGCTTCATGTTCTCAGGGAACACCGTCAAGTTTTTCACGATGTTCATGAAACGGCGCAGCATGTAATTCAACGCTTGCGTCGCATCTGGCAAAATCACGCGCTCCGCAGAGGAGTGGGAAATATCCCGCTCATGCCAGAGGGAAACATTTTCATAAGAAGTGAGCATGTGTCCACGGATGACACGAGCCAGTCCGCAAATATTTTCGCTGCCGATTGGGTTGCGCTTGTGTGGCATTGCGGAAGAACCTTTTTGTCCTTTGGCAAATGCTTCTTCCACCTCGCGCATTTCGCTCTTTTGCAGACCACGAATTTCTGTCGCGAATTTCTCCAAAGAAGTTGCGATCAATGCCAATGTCGCCATGTACTCGGCGTGGCGATCACGCTGCAATGTTTGGGTCGAGATAGGCGCTGCCGACAGCCCTAGCTTCTCGCACACATACGCTTCCACGAAGGGATCGATGTTTGCGTATGTTCCAACTGCGCCAGAGATTTTGCCGTACGCCACTTCTTTTTTCGCAGCTTGAAAGCGCGCCAGGTTGCGCTTCATTTCTTCATGCCACAGGGCCAGCTTCAAGCCAAAAGTCGTAGGCTCCGCATGTACGCCATGCGTTCTGCCCATGCAAACCGTATCCTTGTGCTCACGAGCTTTGTCAGCCAAAATCTCGATGAAGTCTTGGATATCACCCTCCAAAATTTCGTTCGCCTGACGCAGCAGGTAAGACAGAGCAGTATCCACCACATCTGTAGAAGTCAGTCCGTAATGCACCCACTTCTTTTCTTCGCCCAAGGTTTCCGATACCGCACGGGTAAACGCCACCACATCATGGCGTGTCTCTTCTTCGATCTCATAGATTCTGTTCATGTCAAAAGTAGCTTTTTCCCACAGCTTTTTCACGTCTTCCTCAGGAATGACGCCCAGCTTGGACCATGCTTCACACGCGAGAATTTCTACTTCCAGCCACGCTTTGAATTTGTTTTCTTCCATCCAAATGGCGCGCATTTCCGGTCGGGAATAACGTTCGATCATGATAATACCTCCGATGTATTCGTCCAGATTTTCAGCTCATCAATCAGGGTGAGCGCTTCTTCTACAGTAGGGGCGAGCACATTGATATGCCCCATTTTTCGCTTGGCCTTGCTCTCTGCTTTTCCATACAAATGGAGCTTGGCTGTGCGCGGCAGCTTGTCGATCTGATCGATGACAGGCTGTAAATGCTCTCCCAAAATATTAACCATCACGACGCTCGAGAGCAACTCTGTAGATCCCAAAGGCAGATTGCAAACCGCCCGAACATGCTGCTCAAACTGCGAAGTGACACAAGCATCCATGGTAAAATGCCCGGAGTTATGCGGTCGCGGCGCCAATTCATTGACATACAACTGATCATCTTCGGTCAAAAACAGCTCAACTGCAATGAGTCCGACCACATCCAGCTTTTCTACAATCGTGCGGGCAATTTCTTCCGCGCGGGCTGCTACTTCAGCCGAAATACGAGCTGGAACAATGCTCAAGTGTAGGATATTTTCCTGATGAATATTTTCTGACACAGGAAAAACAGCCAGTTCTCCCGCAGGATTGCGTGCAGCAACAACAGACAGCTCCATTTGGAATGGTACAAATTGTTCCACGATCAGCTCTGTACCTGCTTTGGACAGCGTTTCATACGCCTCCGCCAGTTCAGCCTCGCTCCTCAATACCCATTGCCCTTTGCCGTCATAGCCACCAGTTGCGGTCTTCATAACAGCAGGCAGTCCCAGTTCACGCACGGCGTTCTGTAAATCCTCCAAGCTATTCACGACACAAAACGGAGCAACAGGAATGCCGATCTCGCGAATAGCGGTCTTTTCCCGAATCCGATTCTGGGTGATGCGCAAAAGACGGCTCCCCTGCGGTACATAAGCCCGGCTCTCCAACACTTCAGCCACCTGTGCATCGACGTTTTCAAATTCATAGGAAATGACATCACTGACCGAGGCAAGCTGCATCGCTGCTTCTACATCATCGTAGCTGGCAACAATTTGCCGATCAGCCGTTTGGCCGCATGGTGCGTCTGCTGTCGGGTCCATTGTGACAAAGCGGTAGCCCATAGCTCGTCCCGCAAGAGCAATCATCCGTCCAAGCTGTCCTCCGCCGAGTATTCCTAGGGTCGATCCTGGTTTGATTTGCTTACGGTCTTTGGTCGTCATTCGAGTTCACTAGCCTCCAGCACCTTATTGCGTACATCATCACGTCTTTGTACGAACCGCTCTTGTACGTCTGGATATTTGATCCCCAAAATTTGCGCAGCCAATAACCCTGCATTGATGGCTCCAGCTTTTCCGATCGCAACCGTCGCCACAGGTACGCCCCCTGGCATTTGCACAATCGACAAAAGCGAGTCGAGACCATTCAAGTTGGATGATTTCACCGGGACACCAATGACAGGCAACTCTGTCTTAGCAGCCACCATTCCTGGCAAATGCGCTGCACCGCCTGCACCCGCAATAACGACTTCCAAGCCGCGGCTTTTAGCGGTCTCAGCATACGTAAACATCAAGTCTGGCGTTCTGTGTGCAGACACGACCTTCTTTTCATACGGTACCTGCAATTCGTCCAAAATTGCGCAAGCTTCCTTCATTGTTTCCCAGTCTGACGTACTGCCCATAATGACTCCTACCAAAGGCTGTAGCATGAACCATTCGCCCCCTACGTTTTGTAACATCAGAAGAAAACCCAACCGACTAACGGCTTTTCGCGCCGCTCTCATCGCCTGGGCTATTCGAACTCGTTTTTACTCAACGTATTCAGTGTAGCAGGGAGAAAGTTTGCCTGTCAACCTCGTTTCCGAACATTTAAAAATGATGGATCATAAATTATTCGTGTTTGCCTTTTTCTACCCATTTGTTTGCCGCTTCGGCTTTCTCTAACTCAATCCGAAGCCAATAATCCAAATAGGGACTGGCATCTGCCCCGGCAGCTGTAGACAATAGCGCTGTGATTTGTTCCCCATTTGCCTGTTTGTATTGATGATCTCGTACATATTGACGCAACACCTGATGCAGTCGTTCGACTCCCCATTCTTCTTTCAAGTTCCACCACATGGAACCCGCTCTCCCGTAGACGAGGTCATTGTAGCTCCTCCAGTCTGGAAAAGCCGCCACGGACGACTTCGCAGTGACTCCTTGGTTTGCATATCCTTCCGCTGCACGTGCTTGGCCTAGCCGCATCTGAATATACGCTTGTGAACGTACGGGGGACTTTTGCTGCAAAAATACCATCGTCGCATAATCCGTCAGTCCCTCATCCAGCCAAGCTTCTCGCACCTCGTCGTTTCCGACCAACCCGTAAAACCACTGATGTGCCGTTTCATGCGCTACGACCGCTTCCCCCATGGCATCGCTACGGTCAAAAAACTCCTGGGCAATAAAGACGAGGCTAGGGTATTCCATTCCGCCAAAGAAGCCGCCTGTCTTGACAACATCGTATTCCTTATACGGATACACCCCGAACTGTTTTCCGTAATAGTCGAGAGACTCCCTAGCAGTCTCATGTATTCGTTCTACGTTTTGCGGGTCATCACTTTTCTGCACCCACGTACGTACGATAGTTTCCCCGACCTTGCCAGATATGGGCTGGTACGTATCGTCCATGACGACAAGGGCAAAATCCCGAACGTTCCATGCGTCCACCTCATAGATTTTTAGCCGTTGTGGTCTCGTTTCGGTGATGACAGCTACACTCTCCAATCCACTCGTAGCAAGCTGGTACCCCTCTGATAGCTGCACACGCAAATGATAATTCGCCACATCCGAGTAAAAAGGATCGCCAATTGCAGAATAAGGATCGAGCCGCCAGCCTCCTGCATCCTTCACCGCCAGGATCGGTAGCCAGTTACCCAGCCACATTGCATGATCATGGTAAGACATTCGCCCGTTGTTATAAGGAACCTCGAGCTGAAAATTCATATCCACCACCGTTTCAGCAGACGATGTTCTTGCAGGAAGAGGCACTTGTAAAAGCGTATTGGTCTTTCCTGCATACTGTACGCCGACACTTTTTCCGTTTACCCGCACTTCGCTTATCTTGATACCACCAGGCTCACGCTGTCTACCCAGCACAACCTCCCAGTTTTCACCACTGAGAGCAGCATTTGCAGAAAAAGCATTGGGATATAGATGAAAAAAAGCTTGGTCATCTTGTGGCACAAAACGAGCCGTCAGCATGCCTTTCACCACGTGCTTGTTCATATCGATTTGTACGTCGGCCTTGTAAGTAACTGCAGCCTGCCTGTGATCAATCGGCACAATCTCATGAGCATCTAAGCCTGCCTGCCCTGCCCAAGGACGAACGGTCAAGATTACAGTCAAAACGACTCCTACTGCCACGATGACCACCCAATGCTTCCGCCACATCGTGATCCCCTGCCTTCGATTACTTCTTCTGATGCTTGAGACGTTGGCGCTCCAGCCATGCTGCTGCCTGTTCCTGCTGGGACATGTCTACTTTCAACCAATAACCCAAGAAGGCGCTTGCATCTTCTCCTGCCATCTCAGATAGAAAATCTCCCCATTCCTTTCCAGTCACAACCTGATAACGGTACTTCTCGACATACTGTTTCAAAACGTTATGTACCCTTTCTTCCCCCCACGCTCCCTGCAATAGCCACAGCATCGAGGACGGACGGGAATAGACGAGATCGCTATAGCTCTGATTATCAGGAAATGCAGACAGTGCTTGCCAAGAACGCTGTTCCTCTCCCACGTAATACTGAACAGAGGTACCCTGCGCAAGCCGTCTGCGCACCCGTTCTGCTCCCAACAGCGGGTCTTGCTGAGATAAATACGAGAGCGTCACGTACTCTGTGAATCCCTCATCCAGCCATGCTTCCTTTACCTGATTATTTCCGAGCAAGCCGTAAAACCACTGGTGTGCCGTCTCATGGACAACCGTGACGATACCTGTTTCTTCCCCAGAAAAGAAATGACGTCCGTCGAGAAAGACCAATGCTGGGTACTCCATCCCATTAATCGCGCCACCAGTCCTTACCACATCGTATTCGGTATATGGATAAGCACCCAATTGATGATGAAAATAGGCGAGAGACTTCGCTGCTGCTTCATGAATCTGCTCAGCAGTTGCCGGATCATCTGTTTTCCGCCACCATGTTCGGACGACTGTTTCGCCTACCTTCGTTTCCATTCGCTGATAGGAGGCATCCATAACGACTAGGGCAAAATCCCTCACATTTTCTGCACCGAGCTGTATCGTCTTTTCTCCTTCACGAGCAGAAACCTGCTTCGCGGCCCTGTCTGGCGCTGTGCTCGCCAGTTGATAGTCTTTTGGCAGCGTCACGTTCACCTCATAATCTGCGTTCTCACTGTAAAATGGATCACCAACAGGCTCATAGGGATCGAGATGCCAGCCTTCCTTGTCGTACACCGCAAGAACAGGGAGCCAGTTCCCCAGCCAGATCGATTGGTCATCGTACGACATCCTCCCGTCGTTTTTCGGAAGAGTCATCTCGAATTCCAACACAATCTTTCGTGGGCCCGTCCCTTCTTCTAGAGGCACTTCGAGGATGTTCAGGTCTTTTGTCTGTTTGCCGACAACCGCTTCTCCATCGACCAAGAGCTTTTTATTAGTGTATGAGCCAAGCGTTGGACCATTGCCTAAAAGTTCCTCCCATAGCATGCCTTGATGCTCTTCTGTAAATACGTTCGGATAAAGATGGAGATAGGCACGAGTAGGGTCTTTTGGCCAAAGGTAATCGTTACGGTTCCTGCTACTTCTTTCTTGATTGGATCAATTCGCACATCAGCCTGATAGAGCGGTTTACGCTTAAGCGCAGTACCCTCCTCAGCATTTACAGGCAACATCCACGTCAAAAACAATAAGCTACAACCTACCATTGAGACCCATTTCTTCACGCCATCTCCCCCTTTTCTCTACTGTACAAAAAATGGAAGAAAAAGACTATCCTTCCTCTTTACCCTGATAGCTTGTTGGACAGCCACTTTTCAACCAACTCCAAAGGAACCGGCTGTTCCGTTCCCTCTCGCATATCTCGGACGACGACCTGCCCACTGTTCACTTCATTTTCCCCATAGATCAAGGCAAAAACAAAGCCTTCTTTGTTTGCATAATCGAGTGCTTTTTTCAGTCTTCTACCTGTCAGCTCCAGCTCGACTCTGATACCGCTCTCCCGCAATCGATTGGCCAGGCCAAGACTAGACGCTTCAGTCCCGAGGGGAATGACGAGTACATCGGCAGCTTTTTGATCTTCCGTGTTGCGATTTGCCAACGCTGCCAGAATGACATCCAATCCGAACGAAATCCCTACAGCGGGATACTCTCGTCCATCATCCAAAAGCCGACCGATGATCTGATCGTAACGTCCCCCACTGCCAATACTGGACGTAATACTTCCATCCTGCAAAAAGATCTCATACACAGTTCCCGTGTAGATCCCTAAGCCCCTTGCCAAAAACGGCGCGAAACGAAGCTCCCCACCTACACCCGCTCCTTTTACATAGGCAAACATATCGCGCAGCTCCCGAATCCCTTCTTGAACAAGCGGGGATGCAAAGCGCTCTGCCAACAGATCTAGGGTAATCACACCTTCTTGCAGGAAAGACGTAATCGCCAAAACGAGTGGCTCCTCGACATTTCGCTCCCGCAAGTCATCACGCACTCCGTCCACGCCGATTTTTTCGACCTTATCTAGCGACAGCATGACATCCCCGGCCCGCATGGCGGGAACTCCCAGCTCCTGAAGCACCCCGGATAACAGCTTGCGGTTGTTGACCTCAATGTACACGTCGAGCCCCAGCCGCTTGAATGCCTCAAACGCCATACTGAGCAATTCTGCTTCAGCCAGCACCGATGTCGTTCCCACGATATCGACATCGCATTGAATAAATTCGCGCAAACGCCCGGTTTTTACTGGACCGTCCCGAAATACTTTTCCGATCTCGTACCGCTTGAAAGGCATCCGCATCTCAGGATTCATGCCCACTACCTTCGTTAATGGTACGGTCAGATCATAGCGCAGCCCAAGCTCCCTATCTCCTTGGTCGCTCAAGCGATACACTTCCTTCAAGATTTCATCTCCGCCGCCGTACTTGGATGCTAGCAATTCGTAGTGCTGCAGCATAGGCGTCTCCAAAGGTTTGCAGCCGTATGTCTCGAATACCGCTTCGAGTGTCCGTCGTATCCAGTTTCGTTGCATTTGCTCCTGCGGCATGAAATCTTTTGTGCCTTTTACCGTTTTTAATACTTCGTTTTCCATCAGAAACACCCTTTCTTTTTTCAAATAGAGAAAACCAAAAAAGCCATGCAAGGCAACTTCCTGCCCGCATGGCTTCCTAAATACACCACCGCAGGCACGAAGCACAAGAAGCGCTTGCACCTGCGGAAAAATTTCCGAAGATACAAACGCTCTACGTGTGGTGATGCTGTTGAAGGAACATGTTTAGACCTGTCATAGTTATTGGTCCATCCTTCCATGAAAAAAGATTTTTCCTATCATAGCGTAAAAAAAGCTCCCCGTCCAGTAGACGAAGAGCTTGATTCCCAAAAAATTCTATTCGCGCAACCAGATGAAGTACGCCAGGAAGACGAAGAACAGCACATACATCGCCGGATGCACTTCGCGAGCCTTGCCCTTCATTACCTTCATCACCGGATAAACGATGAAGCCCGTCGCAATACCTGTTGCAATACTGTAAGTCAATGGCATCAACAAAATCGTCAGGAATGCAGGGAATGCTTCATCCAGGTCATCCCAAGCCACTTTGGCAATGTGAGAAGCCATCAGAACACCGACGATAATGAGCGCTGGTGCCGTAACCGCTGGTGTCACAATTGCGAGAATCGGCGAGAAGAACAACGCCAGAAGGAACATAGTCCCTGTGACAACTGCGGTAAATCCGGAGCGTCCGCCTGCTGCTACCCCTGCTGTCGATTCAACATAAGCTGTAGTGGTAGATGTACCGAGTACTGCACCTGCCATACCTGCAATCGCATCGGAAGCGAGTGCTTTCCCTGGACGTGGCAAATTGCCGTCTTCACGGAGCAATCCAGCTTGGTTCGCTACACCCAAGAGCGTACCCGTCGCGTCGAAAAAGTCTACAAACAAGAACGTCAAAACAACAATCAGCATATTCATGGTGAACAATGCGGATGGATCACCGAGATATTGGAACGCAGCACCGAATGTAGGAGCAAGGCTCGGTGGTGCAGAAACGACTTGCTCAGGCAGATTCACCAGTCCGAAAAACATCCCCGTAATCGCTGTAATCAACATTCCGATAAAGATACCCGCATTGATTTTGCGAGAAAGCAGAATGACCGTCACAATTAGACCAAACACAGCAAGCAATGCATTTTTCGCTGCCAAAATTTCTTCCGGCTTCATGCCCTCGTGATAGAAGGTCAGATGTCCCAATGCTACGAAGGTGGCATCATTTGCTACGATGATACCCGCGTTTTTCAAACCGATAAAGGCAATAAAAAGTCCAATCCCTGCTGAAACTGCGTATTTCAAGCTTTGTGGAATCGCTTTGATGATCGCTTCACGAACACCTGTCAGGGACAGAATCAAAAAGATCGTACAAGAAAGGAATACGCCAGCCAAAGCCTGTTGCCAAGGAATTTGCATCGTCAGAACGACGGTATAAGTGAAAAATGCGTTCAATCCCATACCCGGAGCTTGACCGATCGGCAAACGTCCGAGAATACCCATTAACAGCGTACCGAGAGCAGCCGCCAAAGCCGTTGCGGTAAAGACAGCCCCAAATTCAGGGTAGTTCGCTTTTAAATCTGGCGGTAGATCAGCACCACTGAGAATGAATGGATTGACAGCCAAGATATAAGCCATTGCCAAAAAAGTAGTGATACCTGCGATAATTTCGCGACGGTAATTGGTGCCTAGCTTGTCAAACTCGAAATACTTCCGCACCTATAAGTCCCCCCATACTAATCTTGTGGCAAGAAAAAAGGCCTCGACGCTCTTATCATGCGCCTGGCCATCAAACAAAACTCTCCGGGAATAATTCCAAATATAATAACAAAATCAGATCCCGATGACATTTTGTTCGTAGCCAGGTCGTTAATGGCGACCATGTAGAAACTCTCGAGCCATATTCTCAAGAATATACGAACCTTCCTATATTACCTGCTCACATTGAGAAGTGTATCAGGTGACATAGGGAATGTCAACGAAAATACGAACGTTCATTTTTGGAAAGAGATTAATATCCGGATATTTTATAATAATACCTGTGTTATACTTGCATTGATTCTTCCAAATTTCAACAATCTCTTTTAGGGTGATTCAAAATGAGCTATATGGATGCTTGGGAGCGAATAATAGCGGAGCAGGAGCGAGAACGTGACCAGCTTCGAGTCAATCGAATAACCATACGGGTCGACGATAAGAAAAAGAGCAAACACAACGTTCATCAAAAGGAAAAGGTCATCGAATATGGCTTTGTAGAACGTGATTTGTATGACGAGAATTTATATGGAAGGTTTGAACTCTATTTCGCCGATCGCGACACTCTTCTCCAGCAAGATCGGTTTGGAGTTGAAGTTGCTTTTGGTGAGCTTACAGATGAACATGCCGTTGCCACTGCAATCTTCTCCTATTTAGCGGCGCACTATTCTCCGTTTTTAGAGGAAACTCCCTTCGCTATCAGCTATAACCCTTTTGCAGAAGCTTGGATTATCGAAGGAACTCTTCCTCCGGGATGGCTAGGCGGGGTCATTTATATTGCTCTTGCAAAAGAAAATGGACAGCTTCTCATGATGTATGGAACGAGATAATTCTTGCTCATAAAAAAAACTCTCTTTTATTCGCAAATCACGCAAATAAAAGAGAGTCATTTTTTGCTCCTATTCCCACTCAATTGTTGCTGGTGGTTTGGACGTTACGTCATACACAATGCGGTTTACATTGTCTACTTCATTCACGATACGTACAGAGATTTTCTCCAATACATCCCACGGAATGCGCGCCCAGTCAGCGGTCATACCATCAATGGACGTTACCGCACGAATCCCTACTGTGTAAGAATACGTACGAACATCTCCCATTACACCTACGGTCGTCATGTTTGGCAAAGCTGTGAAGTACTGCCAGATTTCTCGTTCGAGACCTGCCTTGGCAATCTCCTCACGCAAGATCGCATCGGATTCACGAACGATCTTCAGTTTTTCTTCTGTAACTTCACCCAAAACACGAATGCCGAGGCCTGGTCCTGGGAATGGCTGACGCCAAACAATCTCATCTGGCAAGCCCAGCTCTGTACCCAGTCTGCGTACTTCGTCTTTGAACAATGTTTTCAATGGTTCAATCAACGTGAACTTCATGTCTTCTGGCAAACCGCCTACGTTGTGGTGCGATTTGATCGTTTGCGCAGTTGCTGTTCCACTTTCCACGATATCGGTGTACAGCGTACCTTGTGCCAAGAAGTCCATATCTGTCAGCTTGGCTGCTTCTTCATCGAATACATAAATGAACTCGTTACCGATGATTTTGCGCTTTTGCTCTGGGTCAGATACACCTTTGAGCTTGCTCATGAAACGCTCACGCGCATCGATCTTGATCACTTTCATGGAGAACTTCTCAGAGAATGTTTCCATTACGCCTTCTGCTTCCCCTTGACGCAGAAGACCGTGGTCAACGAACATGCACGTCAATTGATCGCCAATCGCTCTGTGAATCAGCGCTGCTACTACGGAAGAATCCACACCGCCGCTCAACGCACACAGTACTTGCTTATTGCCAACTGTTTCACGAATGCGAACCAGCTCGTCTTCGATGAACGTCGTCATGCTCCAATTCGCTTCACATCCACAAATGTTGAACAGGAAGTTTCCAATGAACTCCGTACCTTTTTGGGTATGAACTACTTCTGGATGGAACTGTACGCCGTACAGCTGGCGCTCAGGGTTGCTGATCGCAGCTACCGGGCAGCTGTCGCTTACCGCATCAATGACAAATCCGGTTGGGAGCTCCACTACTTTGTCAGAGTGGCTCATCCACACGATTTCGCTTGTGTCCCATTTGTCATACAAGCTGTGTTTTTGCTGCATACGCAATTCAGCTTTTCCGTACTCGCGTTTACCCGCGCGTTCTACTTTTCCTCCCGTCAAATGGCTCATCAACTGCATTCCGTAGCAAATACCCAATACAGGCAAGCCCAGATCAAAAATTGCAGGGTCTACAGTTGGTGCTCCCTCTTCGTACACGCTAGCAGGTCCGCCAGAGAAAATAATCCCTTTTGGATTCATCTCTTTAATCTTTTCAACAGGTGTATTGAACGGTATCAGTTCACTATAAACACCCAGATCGCGTACACGGCGCGCGATCAACTGATTGTACTGGCCTCCGAAATCGAGTACGACGACCATTTCCATTGACTTGTCCATCATATCCCCCTTCTCCTGTAACATACAGGACGTGCAAGTGTCGGCATGCCATGCCAAGTTGTCGCATATTTGCAAAAAAGCTAGGACTGCCATCTCCGATAAACAATACGGAGGCAACGTCCCAGCTTGTGTACACATGTGCGGTTTGCATGTACAAAAATCCGATGTGCTCTCCTCGTAGTCGCCAAATTTACGGTCTAGCGGTAGAAACTTTCAGGCCCTATTCCTGATCATTATACGAGTCTCATTGATCGTCATTCTAGCAGATGGAACGGCATTGTTCAAGGCTTCAATTGACGGATTAACCGTTCGAGTATTTGCTCTGCTATTGTTCTCGCCTTTTGTTCCATATGTTTGTAGCCATACACGGTACGTTCGTACAGCTCCGTCAAATAGCGCAGGTCTTGTCGCTTGTCTGCCGGCAGGGTCATCCTGCCCACGTACTCCCGCAACGTTTCTCCTGGCTGTCTGCGCGTGTAGACTCGCTCCATCATTCGCATCAGCAGATGGTACCGATCCGGGAACTCACTGCTTCGCTCTTGATTCAGTTGCCTGCGCATCCACCATAGCTGGATGTCTTGTCTGCGGCGCCACGCGATAATTCCTGCTACGATAGCGGCTACAGCCAATCCCGCATTTACTTGCCAAGGAATTTTAATCCAACTTCCTGCCGGGCTGTCGCCCTCTTCCAGCTCATTGAAACGTCCATCTCCACGATCGATATTCGTTTGATTCTCCATGTTTGGCAATGGAAGGGGGATCTGCGGCTGTGAGGTGACCAGATCATAATTAAAACGAACAGGTGACATGAATGTACTCGTCGCTTCAAAAGGAACCCAACCAACCCCCGGGAAGTATACCTCTACCCACGAGTGAGCATCCTTGTTACGCACTTCTACAGTCTCGTAGTTAAACGCATCCGTTCCCACTCGTTCACCTGGAGCAAAGCCCTTGACCCAACGTGTTGGGATATCCAGGGTACGAAGCATAACCGCCATCGAAGTGGAGAAATGGTCACAGTACCCTCGAAGGCTGTCAAACAAGAAGTGATCGACAAAGTCCTGACCTTCTGCAGCGACTGGAACGTCTTTCGTTTCATACTTATATTTTCCACTTGAGCGCAAGTAATTCTCGATCGCTCTCACTTTGTCATAAGGAGTCTTGGAATCCTTCGTAATCGTTGCAGCAAGCTCTCTTACTCGCGGAGGCACCGAGGCTGGCACTTGCAAGTAGCGCTCTTTGATATCATCCGGATAGTTCGTCCCGGCATTCGTCACGGCCTTTTCACTGACAATCGGTACTTCTGTCTCGACCTTGTATTGATTCAGTTTGAGCAAAAGAGGATTGGGGCCGTACTCTGGCCGACCGTTTTTCTCACTCAGCTGAACCAAGTTGATTTTTCCTGCTCGTACTTCGAGTTGCTGATTCATTTTGTCATAAACAACCGTTGCCTCTGGTGGAGCGTAATTGCTCACCTGTTTCAGCTGACCTTGATAAAAGACAGTCGGGAACTGCTGCGGACCTTTAAACTCTAATGTAGCTTGTACCTTCTTCGTTTCAAGCCCTTGGAACAACGTATTCTCCCATGTATAGGTTTGCGGGTCCAGGATCGACTCGTACTCTCTATCGCCTTTTTCCCAACCAACTCCCGTATACACGTCCTTCGAGTCACCGCGCCAATAGCTGCGCTCATTCGTCTTTGCAATAAACACTAATGTGTTATCTTGCATGAAAGGACCGCCCAACCGTTCGTCGTTGTTGTCGTATCCTACTTTTTTCATTACACCAACAGGCGTATCGTTTCCTTTCCCTGTTAAAAAGGCGATCGGATCAGGCCATGACGGTCCTGACTTCGGTGCAGCATAACCGATGCCTATACAGACCATAATGACCATCACCGAAGCCAGCAGTGAGTTGAGCATGATTCGGCTTCTCTTCCCTGCTAGTGTTGCCATATTCGTCATCTTCATCAGATGGCTAATGGCCAGCATCAGGAAACCAATGATCAGCGTCCGTACAACCCCTGCACTAGCATCATACGGGAGAAACGTATCCAACACAGCCAAATACATTTCCGTCAAAAAGACAAACCATAAGCCTTGCCGTTGTTCCAGCACGAGATACGTTAACATTGTCACTAACAACACCAAAACGAGATCAAACATGGTATTCCGCGACAAGATCGACATGTTGGCCCAATCCTGTTGAAACGCTAACGGAAGATCGTGAATCATCTGTCCGTACAATTCGCCAATCCATTCCGTGTCAAAAAACGGTTTGTCAAATAAAGTAGCATGCAAAAGCACCATTAACCCTAGAGCCTTGATCGGCAAGGTTAGCCACCTATATGGGATCAAAAGGTCGATGATAATGACTCCAGCCACAAGTGCATAAAACGGCCACAGAACGCCCGTATCGGTTAATGTCTGTAGCGGAAGAAACCACTCTCTTAACATCAGGAACAGAAAAAGGGCCAAGACCCATTCCCAAATCGTTGGACGCTTCCAAACGCTCATGAGTCTAAGCACCTCCAATCCGTTTCCACTCTTGATCATCCATGTGAATAGACGTACATGTTACTTTGTTTGCGCCAAGTAGCTGCAACGCTTGCTTTTGTTCAGGCGAAATCGTTGACTCGTTCTGCATGAGAAACAACTGCACCCGTCTACCTTTTTGAGCCAGTGTGATCAAACGACTGATCAGCGTTTTTTCTACATGCGGTGTAATAATAATCAAAGTGACACCTTGAAGCTGCTCCAATGATTCTCTTCCCACAATTCTTGCAAATAACTCTTGTCCTTCTGGTGCGACACGAGCTAATTGATCAAAAACTCTGAGGAAATGAGCATGGGACAGACCTGGTGGTATTGATATGCGTTCTGCTTGCTTGTACACAAGCCCATAATGGTATTGATTCCGATTGGCGTAAGCGATCAGACTCGCAGCTAGCTTCACTGCTGTTTCGAACAAGTGCACAGGCTTCCCTTGGTAGCTCGCCTTCTCCACATCCAGGAAAAAGACAGCCTGATTCATCGCCTGATGCTCAAACTCTTTCGTCTTCAGACCTGTCCCACGTGCGGAAGCTCGCCAATGAATTTGGCTCAACCGATCGCCCCGATGATAGTCTCTTACGCCGCGTACTGCTGCTACGTCGTCAGAGCGTCGATGGGAAACATGCACCGTCCCACTGAAGCTACCATCACCTAGGGCCCAATGGGTCAATTCTTTGTATTTTGGATAAACGAGAAATTCCTGAGAAATCGAATAAACCTTCCGACGCTCAAAGAATCCAAAAAAATCCCCGCCGCTCACTACACATTCATCGAGACGATAGTATCCACGCGGTACATTGGGTATGACATAACGAAATTCGACTTCCCTTTTGAACCACGGGAATATCAGTTGTCGATGCGGCTCATACACACCAGCCAGTCTCGCCGGCAATGGCTCCATAATCATATTCCATCCCAGCGGAAACCAAATCCTTCGGCGCAGGCGTATCGTTACAATGACATCTTCCCCATCCTGTAGACGATTGCGATCTAGTTCACGCT
Source organism: Brevibacillus sp. FIR094 (assembly GCF_050477165.1). Classification (NCBI taxonomy): domain Bacteria; kingdom Bacillati; phylum Bacillota; class Bacilli; order Caryophanales; family Paenibacillaceae; genus Brevibacillus; species Brevibacillus sp. FIR094. Next base: position 117,338 of record NZ_JBEAES010000019.1, read on the forward strand.
CGACTTCTAGCTTCGTGAACATAAGTACATAAGCGACAATTTCATACAGGAGAAACACCAAACTACTATAGAAAAGAAACCAGCTTGAGAAGCCACCTTGAAATTTTGCGAATAAATACGTGATCAGGACTAATGCAATCGCCTTGAGCCTACCCCACCTTTGCTGTCTCATCTGCAATCACCGCCTTAGCTTACCGGGACACGGGTCTCAGACAAGATCATAGCCAACACCCGATCTACGGTTGCTCCTTCCAGTCTTGCTTCTGGTTTCACAATCATACGGTGTGCAAACACTACTGGAACTAGTTCCTTCACGTCATCTGGAATGACATAGTCACGTCCACGAACAAAGGCCAACGCCTGAACAGCCCGGAAAAGAGCCAGGGAACCTCGCGGGCTTACGCCTAGATAGATGTGATGATGCTCACGTGTACGATGACCTAGACGCACGATGTATTCTTTTATTCCTTCCGAAACCTTAATCGTGGATACCTGGCGTTGAAGTTCCGCTAGCTCGGCGGTGGTCATAACCGGCTGAAGCTCTTCCAATGGATTCGCTGCCGAGAATCTGGACAGCATCCGCATTTCTTCCTCTACCGTTGGATACCCCAAGCTTAATTGCATGAAAAATCGGTCCAATTGAGCTTCAGGTAATGGGAAGGTCCCTTCATACTCTAATGGGTTTTGCGTAGCCATCACAAAAAACGGCTCTGCCAATCGATACGTAGCACCATCAATTGTTACCGAGCGCTCTTCCATGGCTTCCAAGAGTGCGGATTGTGTTTTTGGCGAAGTCCGATTGATTTCGTCTGCAAGAATGACATTTGCAAAAATCGGCCCTTGACGGAACTCAAACTCCAGACTTTTTTGATTAAAGATAGCAACCCCTGTCACATCCGTTGGCAACAAATCTGGGGTAAATTGAATACGTTTAAACTCACCGCTGATTGATTTGGACAATGCCCGTACCATCATGGTCTTCCCAACGCCTGGTACATCTTCAAGCAAAACGTGACCATTCGCTAGAATAGCCGCTACCATCAGCTCAATCACGGAGCGTTTACCAATCAATACTTTTTCTATATTATCGACTAAACTGGCTATTGCAGGATTTACTTGTTCCAATTTGATAGGGTTCATGTTGATACAACTCCTGTTCCATGATATTCTTCCGCAGGTTTGTAACAGCTGTTCCTCCATGCTTTCAGTGTAATTCTAAAGTAATGGATGCAAATAGGAGATACAAGGGAAAAATGCTTAAAATTTGCAAAAATACACAAGTCATTATAAAAAAAAGAGTAGGATCTATTCCTACTCTTCGGTTTCATATGAAATATGGCGTGCCCTGAGAGATTCGAACTCCCGACCTTTTGATTCGTAGTCAAACGCTCTATCCAGCTGAGCTAAGGGCACAAATAAATGGAGCGGACGAAGGGTCTCGAACCCTCGACCTTCGCCTTGGCAAGGCGACGCTCTACCAATTGAGCTACGTCCGCATGTTACATCTTATGTTGTTTGTACTGAGGACAAAGCTTTCTGTCATAGTATGGTGCGGGTGAAGGGACTTGAACCCCCACGGTTGCCCGCCAGAACCTAAATCTGGTGCGTCTGCCATTCCGCCACACCCGCATTTTACTTAGAACAGAAAAGGTATTACTCGTACTATCACGCAGCTCTGCTTGTTCAGCAAAAAAACTGGTGAGCCATGAAGGACTCGAACCTTCGACCCTCTGATTAAAAGTCA
>NZ_JBEAES010000020.1:0-114505 GCF_050477165.1 Brevibacillus sp. FIR094
ATGACACAGCAAAAATCTACTACTACGCCCTAACAAACTACCTCAATCCAAACTCTAACTTCTCAGCTATGCGACAAGCAGCGATTCAATCCGCGACAGTTCTGTTCGGTGATAATTCCCAACAAGTAGAATCAGTAAGAGATGCGTATGATGCAATTGGAGTACAATAATTAGCTTAACAATTTCGTTATTCGAAATAATTGACGTACTATTTGAAAAATTGCTTTGCTCCTATTGTGGGGCAGGGCAATTTTTTGTTTGTTGGTGATAATTAATTGCGTGTGTATATGGAGTTAGAAAGGAGTACCACATCTACAAGGCAAACTTCCAGTTCCGCTGCTGACTAGAAACGCAGCGTATAAACATGAAGACGACATAGGCATCTACCAACTGTTTGCATATATTGAGGGGAAAACCATTGGGAAACAAGCGTTAAGATGCAATCTGGTCAACAGCTCATTCTCATAGACTGGGAAGGATTGAAGCTGGCTCCGGTAGAAGCCGATCTGATGTTTTTGGTAGATCAGCCTTTTTTTGAGGAGTTTATGGTTATCTATCTGAAGACACATACAAATTATGTGGTCAATCGACAAGCGTTGGAATTCTATCAAATCCGACGTATGTTGGAAGATATATGTGAACTGCTAGAGCAGCTTTTGTTTGATGAGCAGGAGGAGCAGGACCGAGTAGAGACGATTAAGCATCTGGAAGGGGAAGTGAGTAAGATTGTAAGGAGGCTAACATGATCGACGTTACTTATCTGAAACTCGATTATGCATTAACCATCATTGGTTGTTCAAAAAACCGGAAATTTATAGAAGTAATTGAGCCGTACTTGCATTCTCCGAACGATTCTATTAGGCAGGCTGCCGCAGAAGCTTTGGAGGAAATCAATTATAACGGAGTAGAATCCCCATAAGGAAAATAAGGAAGAATGCTGGGGGGACAGCTTCTTGACAGGTTGTATCAAGATAGTTATTATGGATATCTAAAGTCTCTTATCCGGACGTATCCCCCAGACTCTAACAGAGTCCTTGTAATTGTATAGGACAGCGCCAGTTTCTTTGATAATTAAGGATATTATATATCTACAAAAGGTCTATAATGAGATGCTTTTCGTGTATCGCATAATAAAACAATGGAGGTTACCAATGAACGAAGAAATTACATTCAACGCCAAAATGGTTCTTGCGTACGATGCTAACACGCGAATCTCGATTCCCACCTATGATCTTTTATTCACGATGGTCCAATCCTATTTTCGAGCTCAATTGGGAGAAAAAGCAGCATCATTGCTCGTTATTGGTGCGGGAGGTGGAAATGAACTTTCTGCATGGGGACCGTCTAACCCGAAATGGACGTTCACCGGAGTCGATCCTTCTGCCGAGATGCTTGCGATGGCGAAAAATAAAACCGTCCAACTGGGGTTGGAAAGCCGGGTCCAACTCATTCAGGGAACGATTGGCGATGTGCCTTATCCAGACTCGAAGTACGATGCGGCGAGTTGTATCTTGGTTCTTCACTTCATTAACGATGAGCAGGAGAAGCTAAAGCTACTCAGGGCCATTAAGGAGCGCTTGAAGCCGGGGGCTCCCTTCGTACTCGTTAGTGCGTACGGAGACCGCCATGATGCTGAACTTCGAAACAGATTAAACATATGGAAAAGCTTTTTTTTGGATGTGGGATACGAAGCAGCGAAAGTAGAAGAGATGGGTAATACGATCTTGACAAAAGCTTCTTTTATAGCTGAACCTAAAATCGAACAGCTATTGAGAGAATCTGGCTTTACGAATATAGGCAGGTTTCATTCTACGGGACTTTTTGGGGGATGGATTTGCCATGCGGAATGAATGGCGGCGGCAGTCTAGACTTTATTTCGGGGTCCATGGCTGCCGCCTTTTCAAAATAGACAGACTATTATACAATTAAGGACATAACCGTTAATCAACCGTTATTGGCTCTGCATAGAAGGAGGAGTGGTGCGTCATGATCAATTCGGATCGATTGTGGGATCGATTGGGACAGCTTGGCAACATTGGAAAGCAAGAGGCGGGCGGCATCACGCGGTTGTCTTTTACGCCTGAGGAACGTGCGGCAAAAGATCTCGTCACAGGCTTTATGAAGGCAGCAGGTCTCACCGTTCGCGAAGATGAGGTTGGGAACTTGATTGGGCGAAAAGAAGGGAAAAATCCGGCCGCTCCTGTCGTTTTGGTTGGCTCGCATATCGACTCCGTACCAAATGGCGGCGATTATGACGGTCCACTTGGCGTACTGGCTGGCGTAGAAGTTTTACAGACGATGCAGGAACAGGGGATCGAAACAGAGCATCCGATCGAAGTCATCGCGTTCACGGATGAAGAAGGAACGCGTTTTGGTTACGGGATGATCGGCAGCCGAGGTATTGCGGGTCTGATCAAGCGGGACGAGTTGGAACAAGCAGACAAGAATGGGGTCACGATTGCTGAAGCAATGCGGCAAACAGGGCTTGATCCGGACCGCACCAGCCTCGCTGCGAGAACTCCCGGAAGTGTGAAAGCGTATGTGGAGCTACATATCGAGCAAGGTAAGGTTCTGGAGAGCCGCGGGCTATCTGTGGGGATCGTGACAGGAGTGGCGGGTCCGCTCTGGTTGAATTTCGTGCTAGAGGGAGAAGCCGGTCATGCTGGGGCAACGCCGATGAATTTGCGTCGTGATCCGATGGCAGCAGCCGCACAGGTGATGCTTGCCATCGAGGAAGAAGCAGGACGGACAGGAACCAGCGTAGGGACGGTTGGAAGGCTACAAGCTTTCCCAGGCGGAGTGAATGTCATTCCTGGACGCGTCGAGTTTTCGCTTGATTTGCGCGACGTGGACGAAGCGATCCGCGATGAAGTGGAACAGCGCATTTATGAACGGGCAAATGCGATCTGTGCTGAGCGCAATGTGACGTTGAAAGTAGAGCTGCTGCAGCGCATAGCTCCTGCTGTATGCTCGGACGGTATCCAGAATGCTGTAGCCGAAGCGTGTGAGGCAGAGGGCTTGGAAGCATTTAGACTACCGAGTGGCGCAGGGCATGATTGCATGCAACTAGTTGAGCTGTGCCCGGTTGGCATGATTTTCGCTCGTTCCAAGGATGGCATTAGCCACAACCCGGCAGAGTTTACGACAAAAGAGGATTGTGCGAACGGAGCGCAAGTACTGTACCGCACCGTTTTATCCTTAGCAAAAAAGGCATAAGAGATAGTAAGTGGGGGAGCCACGGAAATCAGGAGGAGAGCGACATGACAGCAACGGCAGTGGTAACGCTTAATAAGGCGGTCGAAGAAATCAAGGATCAGGTAATCGCGTGGAGACGGTATTTGCACGAGAACCCTGAATTATCCTTCCATGAAGAAAAAACAGCACAGTTTGTATACGAGACATTGCTTACCTTTGGCAATCTGGAAGTGTCCAGACCGACGAAAAACAGTGTGATGGCCAGATTGATCGGTTCCGAGCCCGGAAAAGTGCTCGCCATGCGCGCTGACATGGACGCATTGCCGATTACGGAAGAGAATACGTTTGAATTCGTATCGAAAAATCCTGGCGTCATGCATGCGTGCGGACACGACGGACATACTTCCATGTTGCTCGGAACGGCAAAGCTGCTGTCTGGGATGAAGGATCAGATCAAGGGAGAGGTTCGTTTCTTCTTTCAGCACGCAGAGGAAGTATACCCAGGCGGAGCGGAGGAAATGGTACAGGCAGGTGTCATGGACGGCGTAGACATGGTGATTGGTACGCATCTGTGGTCAACGATGGAGTTTGGGACAGTGGGTATTTGCCCAGGTCCAATGATGGCAGCTCCTGATACATTCTGGATCACCGTTCATGGTAAAGGCGGACATGCGGCGCTTCCGCATGAAACGATCGACAGCATCGCAATTGCAGCACAAGTGGTGACTAACCTCCAGCACATCGTATCCCGCAATGCGGATCCGCTCGATAATCTGGTTCTCTCAATCACACAATTTGTGGGGGGAACGACACATAACGTCATTCCGGGTGCTGTAGAGATTTGCGGGACAGTCCGCAGCTTTGACAAAAATCTGCGCGAGTCCGTTCCGGGACTCATGGAACGCGTGATCAAAGGCATTACAGAAGCACATGGCGCGGGGTACAAGTTCAAGTACGAATTTGGCTATCGCCCGGTTATCAACGATGCCGAAGTGACGAGATTGATGGAAGAGGTCGTCGAAGAATCACTGGGAGCAGAATGGGTAGAGCATATGCGTCCAACCATGGGTGGTGAGGATTTCTCCGCCTTCCAGCAAAAAGCGCCAGGTTGTTTCTTCTACGTCGCTGCCGGAAACAAAGAAAAAGGTATCACCTATCCGCACCACCATCCACGTTTTACAATCGACGAGGATGCGCTCGAGGTCGGCGTGAAAATGTTCGTCAACGCGGCCAGAAAAATCGTGATGTAACGAGAGTGGCACACATGCAAAAGAACTTCCAGTCAAGAGAGACGGGAAGCTCTTTTTGGCGTGCGAAAGGCGGTATCAGACCTTAGTGGGTGAATTCTTTTTCTTTGGTGTGAAATGATTTTTGAATCTGCGAAATTTGTCCGGCATGGATACCCGTGTGATACATGAGGCGACCCAATGCTTCTAAAGGAGTAGAAGACCCCAATGGTGTTTCAACGGGTTTGTGCCAAGCTTCCTCAGATAAGTCACGCATCGCATCGATCAAGTGTTGGTTGGAAGCGGTCATGAAATCAGCGAGCTCTTGCACGTTGGTAAATGCAACTTTGGTTCCGGCAGGACCGTTTTTCGTCAACAGCTCTACGTCCGCTGGGATGCTCCGACCGAAAACCATTCGGCAAACATGTACTCGACCTCAGCGCTATGGCGCAGCATATACCCGATGGAGACTGCATTCATGCTCAAACTTAAATCTTGTTCTGGCAAGCTTTTCGCAGTTTTGTGAAAACGTTCCTGGATGGTGAGCCAAAGTGTCAATGCGGTTGAATAGGTCATGAATGATGCCCTCCGTTATTTTTTGGATGTGTGGCCATCTCGGTTGACGTGGACAAATTTATCGGCTGTCAGGTCAATGTCGTAAGCCTGACCGAAACCAGCTACATAGCGTCCCTCTGATGGCGTCAATTCGAACAAGGAAAAATCAAGGCCGCGCAGCATATCCATCATGTTTTTTCCAAATGACTGTGCAAACAGCTCGAAAATCTCATCGTAACCGGCATTACCCAAATTCAGGGCCGAACATACGAAGCGGGCGCGCTGGCGAGCAAACAGATTGGTCGCTTTCGACTCGTCTTCAATGAGCATAGCATCGACTGCTGGATTTTCTTCCATGTAGCGATAGTGATTTGCAATTTTACTAATGTAGATGTAGAACTTTCCATCGTATTTGACGAACGGGGCGTAGGAGAGAAACGGTTTTCCATGCTCGTCGACCGTGCTTAACATGAGCGTCTTCATGTTCGCAGCAAACGATTGGTACTGGGCCTTCATCGCTTCCTTATCCATCGCTTTCATACGAGCACCTCACTTGTTTAGTTTGCTTTTTTCAGTATGTGAATCCTGGGGCTAGAGCTGTCTGGCGAGTACTGAATCTCGGTTTCGACGCCGTACACGCTACGAATCAGCTCCATCGTGAGCACATCTTGAGGTTTTCCAAAAACACGCAGGCTTCCATCTTTAATCACACAAATTTTATCGCTGTAGGCGCTGGCGTGATTCAAATCATGCAGCACCATGACAACCGTCAGCTTCAAATCCTGATTCAGCTTGCGAACGAGTTCAAGTACATCTAGTTGATGGGCGATGTCCAAATAGGTAGTTGGCTCATCGAGCAGCAAAATTTTCGGTCGTTGAGCCAAAGCCATCGCGATCCATGCACGCTGTGCTTCCCCGCCAGACAGAGAGACGAGGTAGCGATCCTTGTAGCTGAGCATACCGGTTTGTTCCATAGCCCACGTGACGATCTCATAGTCTTCGCCACCCAGGCGCTCAAACCATTTTTTATGGGGAACGCGACCGTATCCGACTAGCTCTCCTACCGTTACGTCTGACGGGCACGTGTTGGATTGGCAAAGCATGCACATGATGCGAGAGATTTGCTTCATACTCAGGCTGTTCAATTCTTGATCCGCAATACATACACGGCCGCTTTCACAAGGAATCAGCCGTGAAATCGCTTTGAGAATCGATGATTTTCCTGAACCGTTTGGACCAATGATCGAAACAACCTCTCCTTTTTGGATATCGAGGGAAAAGTCATGGACGATTGTACGCGGACCGTAGCTGATGTTCAACGATTGCACCTGTAACATGTCACATGCCCCCTTTTCGCATCAAGTAAAGGAAATAAGGTCCTCCCACGATTGCCATCACAATCCCGGCAGGAATCTCCAAAGGAACGAATGCAGTTCGACCTAACGTATCGGCTACAAGCAAGACAAGAGAGCCAAGCACGAGGCTAAACGGCAAGCTCAGACGGTAATCAGAGCCGACAAGCATGCGAGCCATGTGCGGTACGACGAGTCCGATAAATCCAACAAGGCCGACAGTCGATACTGAAACGGCTGCCAGATAGACCGCGATGATAGAAAGAGAGAGGCGCAACCGATGCAAGTTCTGCCCTAAATTGTGAGCGACGTGTTCTCCCAGGCGTAAAATGTTTGCCTGCCTGATCGATAACAGCGCTGCGATCCACCCGACGAGTGAATAGGGAAGCATCACCATGACATCGCCCATGCCTTTTCCGGACAGACTGCCATTCATCCATTGTAGCGCCCCTGGTAGCTTGTCACTGTACAAGATGGACAATAACCCGATTGCTCCACCGAAGACAGCGTTAACGGCAACCCCCGATAAAATGATGCGCACAGGTGTTAATCCGCCCTGTTTTTTCCAAGCCATGGAGTAAACCATGCCTGCTGCTACTCCGCCACCAATGATGGCAGCTAGGGGTATCAAGTAAGAATAGTCAGGCATGACCAGTATGATGAACAACACCGTAACAGCTGCCCCGCTGGATACGCCAGTCAAGCCAGGATCGGCAAGCGGATTTTGCATGACTGCTTGCAGGAGGGCACCCGATGCAGCGAGATTGGCTCCAATCAATAGTGCGAGAAAAACACGCGGAATCCGGATATCCCACAGAATGGTTTGACTGGCGGCATCGCCGTGTCCGAGTATGGTTTCTATCGTTTCGGCAAGCGTGAGGCGCACGCTCCCCAGACCAATGGAGAGCAGTGTAGCTACAATGAGCATGATGCAAGCTGTCACCAAGAGAGCTGCTTTCCTGTTCGGAATGTTCTGGGTCACTGGAAAAACTCCTTATTTGTTATACAGGATGTTCGCGAGCTCCTCGTAGGCAGCTGGGACTTTTACTAGAGAGGCAATCCCGAATGTGCTGTAATCGAGTGCTTTCATTTTGCCATTTTTGAATGCGCTCAGTTTTTCCCATGCGCCGTTTTTCTTCACGTCTTCTTCGAATTTTTTGGTCACTGCGCTCGGATCGCCATGCGCTACCAGCAAAATGACATCGGGATTGGCAGCTACGATCGATTCCATGTTGAGCGGTACGTATGTCTCGGTTTGTTTCAGGACATCGGAAGCGACGTTGGATGCGCCGAGATTACGGGCAAGGCTTCCGACAAAGGTATTTTCATTCATGACCATAAGGGCTTCGGCTGAACCGAACAAGAACAATACTTTGGGAGTGGGTTTCCCTTTGGTTGCGTTTATGATGGTTTTTTCTTTTTTCATGATGGACTGGAGAAACGCTGTTGCTTTCTCTTCCTGTTTGAACAGGCGTCCGAGTACGATGGTAGACAGTTTGAGCTCGTCGATTGAGTCTACAGGCAAGTACATGGTAGGCAGCGAGGCCGGCTTGAATTTTTTATCGATGCTCGCTTGGATGGAGGTAGGGCCGAGAATGACGTCAGGCTGAAGATTCGCGACTTGCTCCAAATCAGGCTGGTGAGAAGTGCCGATACGCGGAACATTATCGAGGGAGGCTGGCAGCTTGCTGCTTGTCGTCGGTACGCCTACGGGAGTGACACCCAGTTCGTTCAGTATCTCGGTAATCGCTACGGAAACGGTCACGACTTTTGTAGGTGACTGCGTTTTGAATTGGGAAAGTAGCTCCTCTACTTTCGTTTCGTCTACGCTGATTGTATGAACGGCTTGTTGACTTGATGTCGAGGAGTCCGACTGTGAGCTGGTAGCTGTTTGTTGTGTGGCAGTTTCGGGGGACGCGGAATTGCCGCATCCAACTACACCTGTCAGTAGTAAAGCAATCATCCCGGTTTTCCATCCTGCGTGTTTCAATGTACGTAGCCTCCTGAAAATTTATGATAATGAGAATCAATCTCTTTTGGATCGATTATATAGAGAATGATTACTATTATCAATAAGAATTTTCCATAGAAAAGAATGGCGAAAACAGGAGAAAAACCGCGGAAAAAAGAGGGAAGGTAGAGGAGTTTTGTGATAAGAGCGAAGGCTGCCCGGAGCAACTGGATGGAGCGTTTATCATGCGGATTTGGCCATTGCGTAAGCGAGACATCCGGGCATCCTAAGTCAGTGGCAGCGAGAAAAAAGATAGCGACAATATAAATCTTACAACCGTATAGCGAATCCGAAAAAGCTTCTGCCAGATCGATGTTTTCCGTTCAGAGTCTCTGATTTTGGCTAACTCGATTTTGGCATCCATAATGTCATTCATTGCCTTGGTCAAGCGGCGATCACGTTCCTTTAGGTTGTTGGTAATATAGGTTTCCTGCTTTTCTACACGTGCTAACAGCGCTAAATAGGCGACGTCTTGTTGCTGGACATGGGAAGCCAAGGCATGCAGCTTTTCATCCAGCTCATCAAGGGCAGCATTATGGTTCAAAACAGGATAGGAGGAAACAGGAGGGAATGCAACCGCAACGGCCGTTTCCTTTCGGGCAGGTTCAGGTGAGCTTTGCGTAGTAACTATTCGGGCAGCTTCATCTTGTGGAATGAGTTGATCCTTTGTTAAGCTGTAAAACCGCTGAAGGCACGTAATATCTACCTGCCTGTACTCCCGACGATTCTGACTATCCCTTAAAAACCAGTAGCCGTGCTGTTCTAAGAGCATGCTCCACTTGCGCAAGGTGCTCGCCCCAATACCTAGCAGACCCGCAACATCCCTGCCACTGTACGTTCTCTCCCGCGCCAATAATTCGATAACCTCTCCCATGGAAATCCCTCCTCTGCGAAAGTCCGCTCATCTCTTGCTATACGGTTTCTGTACGTGAAAATGGTTTTCCTTGTGGAATCGTGCGACAAAATCTCACAGTGTTCGTAAACGGAAGGCTGTTTTGGCGTCATTATGCCACCAGACGACAAAGTTGGTAAGAGAGTGTAGAGCAAAATAAGGACAAATGACGGACGGGTACAAGTACATTTTCTCTTTTACTCGGCATTTGCTCAGTAGGGCTATGCCAAATGTTCATAGGATGCATGAGAAGGAGGGATTAACCATGGCATTCAAAGACCAGGTAAAAAAATTCGAAGGTAGAAATGTTAGGGTTGCCACTGTAGAAGGCACTTTTTTCGGTCGTTTGGTACAAGTAAAATCGACCACCATTATTTTGGAAGAGCGAAATGGTAATCGCCGCACCATTATTCGTGATTCGAAAATTGTTGCTGTTACAGAGCATGACGGAGACGATTGCTAAGTACTGATTGTAGAAAATTAGGATTTGTTTCTCAGGCTGTCGAGTGATCGACGGCCTTTCCTATTCTTTACACCCTGCTGCATGGTAACATAAAAAGGACTGAAAAAACGCTACGAATAGAGGGGGTACCACTATGTTGGAAATTCGGTTTCACGGACATTCTTCCGTGCAGGTAACAAGTGAAGGGCATTCAATCATGATTGATCCATTTATTTCAGGAAGCCCAGTGGCAGCAACCAAGCTGGAAGACATCTCTGTTCAGTACATCCTTCTGACACATGGACACCAAGATCATATTCTGGATACGGTAGAGTTGGCCAAGAAAAACGATGCGACAATCGTTGCAACCCATGAGCTTGCTACCTATTTGAGCTGGCAGGGAGTCAAGACCATCTCGATGAATCTGGGCGGCTCTGTCAAACTGCCATTTGGAAAAGTGAAAATGACACAGGCGTTCCACAGCTCCGGTGTCGTGCTGGATGATGAGAAACAAATCGTGTATATGGGAATGCCAGGGGGCTTTGTGATCGAGCTGGGTGGAAAAACGCTCTATCACGCAGGGGATACAGGACTGTTCGGTGACATGAAGCTGATCGGAGAGCGCCATGACATCGATTTGGCGTTCCTGCCGATTGGAGATGTGTTTACAATGGGACCTGAGGATGCACTCGTGGCTGCCGAGTGGGTACAAGCCGATTTTGTTGTGCCCATTCATTACGATACATTCCCGCCGATCAAACAGGATGGGGAAGCATTCGTAGCCGAACTAGCTGAGAAAGACATCAGAGGCAAGGCATTGAAGCCAGGGGAGACATTGCGTTTGCCATAACATGATCTCGATACATAGAACCGCTAATCTACGGAGGATGAGATTAGCGGTTTTTTTATGGGGTTCCTATGTATGTGGCTGCGGTGGGGAGAAGAATATTTCCAGTCTAGGCTCCAGGCTCCGTCCTGCGGGGAAGTATGGACTGCCCTTCTCCGCTCGGTAGGACTCCACAAGTCGCTACGTCTGGAAATATTCTTCTCTAATGTAACTGCGCACATTCTTCAATCTTTTAAGGCATTTAAGATCCGTTTAACACGGAAAGCTCGTAGAGGAAACAAGAGAAATAAGCGAAGATCTTTGGTACACCGACCGAGACGGAATGCAAAAAGCGAAACACGCCCTTAAGCGTCCATCTCTGAAAATGCATCCTGAAAGGACCACTTTGGACGCGGTTTCGCTTTTTGCATGGAGTCAGGCAGTCAATCCCCCAGCAGGTGGGACAAGAAGCTGAGCGTTTTCTCCTGTTTCCTCCCCACCACTACAGCAACACATCAAGATCTTTTCCATACCAAAAAGAAATCTCTGAATCTAGCATGAAAAGCGAAGGACCACTCATAGATATAGAAGAGAAAGAAGAGGAAAGGGTGACTGCCTGGATGAGATTGGTGCACAATATCCTTCTATTTCTTACAGGAGTGGTCGTTTATTCGCTAGGTGGTCTTGCTTTTCCAGACGGTGGGGCCTGGTATGATTCCCTTGCCAAGCCCGATGGAACACCGCCAATCTACTTGTTTCGTATCATCTGGCTCATTTTATATGCACTCATAGCCTGGTCGTTACTGATCTTGATTCGAACGAGGCAGATAGACCGCGAGCTTTTGCTTCTATATGGTATCAATTGGTTTTTTCATCAACTTTTTTTCGTGTTGTTTATCGGTTATCAACTGCTCGTACTGGCTGCGCTGGATACCATTCTGGTGATGTATTCGACATGGGTGCTCATTCGTGCCATTCGTCCCCACCACAAAATCGCATCTTCACTGCTCATTCCCTCTTTCATGTGGAGCGTGTTTGCGATGTGTCTCGCGATTGGCTTCTGCCTACTCAACCTGTGAGTACAAAATAATTACAGACCCTCGACGAGTCGGCGGGCTCGTGTTGTCGCTTCTCTCTTGATTTCCTCCCAATGGAGGGTTTGGAATTGGCGCTGATGCATCAAAATTTCCCCGTTCACAATGGTTGTATCCACATCGGCTCCCGTCGCGCTGTATGCAAGCAGGGCAGGGATGTCATGGACAGGCTGTAGGTGCGGTTTATCCAGATCGATCAGGATGAGATCAGCTCTCTTCCCGGCTTCCAGAGTTCCGACTTCGTGATCGATCGCAAGCAGTTTTGCACTTTCGATGGTAGCCATACGCAAGGCCGCTTCGGCAGGAAGTACCGTCGGATCACCGTGCTTGAGCTTTTGCATCCAAGTCGCGGCTTTGATCTCGGCAAACATATCGAGAGTCGTAGCACTGCCGGCACCGTCTGTTCCCATCCCGACAGTGACCCCAGCCTCGATCAGCTCTCTGACAGGGGCGATGCCGCAGCCGAGCTTCAAATTGCTGACAGGATTATGTGCGACGCCGCCTCTCATACCGCGCAGAAGTGCGACATCGGACTCATTCAAATGAACAGAATGTGCGAGTAAGACATGCGTGTCGTGGAACATGCCCAGTTCATGCAAATACTCCGTGGGAGTCTGATTGTACTTGGCCCGGATTTTCTCTCCTTCCTCAAGTGTTTCGGCCAGATGGATGTGGAGTGGGATTTGGCGCTTGCGGGCAAGCTCGATGACTCCTTGCAAAGGCTTCGGCGGGCACGTATAAGGAGCGTGCGGACCGAGCATCGTCGTGATTCTGCCATCGCCAACCCCTGTCCAGTTGTCGATGAGGTCTAAGGCTTCGGCCATTCGTCGTCCTCCGTCATCCTCGAAAAAGACCATGCCGCGAGTCAAGGAAGCGCGTATACCGGAATCAAGTACCGCTTGGGCAACAGCATCCATATGCACGTACATATCGGCAAAAGCGGTCGTGCCAGAAGCGATCATTTCCGCGATTCCAAGTGTGGTTCCCCAGTAGACATCTTCTCTTGTCATCCGGGCTTCAGCCGGGAGCATCTTTTTGTCCAACCAATCCATCAGCTTGAGGTCATCGGAAAAAGCGCGCAGCAAGGACATGCTGGCATGGTTGTGCGCGTTGATAAGACCGGGCATCGCGACTCTATTTTTAGCCAGTATGACACGGTCTGCTTCCTCTTCAAGGGATGGTCCGATTTTCGCGATTCGACCATCCACGATCCAAATATCCCCGAGAAATGGCTTCTCTCCCTCAACCATCGTCAATATCATGGAGTCTTTAATCAGTAACGTTTTCATAGAAAAATCCTCCTTTTTTTTTCTGTTAGCGATGCAAGCGTAAAGCTTGACGCCGCGAGAAAGTCAAGGAGGGAATTTTTAGGAAAAGAGAGAACAAATTCTGGAGAGTTGTGCTGAGCTTTGTAATTTTGAAATATTGTTTATTAGATAACAATTGACGAGAGAAATAATGCTACATAAAATGTAGATAAGATTTGGGGGAAGAAAGCGATGTCACATATGTTAAATGGAGGGCTTGTCAGCCTACAAGCAATCTTGGATCAATTGAAGCCTTCGGAGCGAAAAGTCGCTGATTATATCCTGGCTCACCCGGAAGATGTCGTGAAGCTTTCTGTCCAAAAATTGGCAGAATTGAGTGGGGTTTCCGAGGCGACGATTATCCGTTTGGCTCGCTCTCTTAATATGAAGGGATATCAGGAGCTAAAGCTGCGCGTCGCGGGAGATTTGACGAAACAGACGGCGATAGGCAGTTATCAGGAGATTATGATGGAGGGTTCCGTTGAATCGATTATGCAAGCGGTCAGCTGGAACAACATTCAATCCATCCAGGATACGCTCTCCGTCTTGTCCAACGAAGAAGTAAAGAAAGCAGTCGACGTGCTGTCAGTAGCGAGGAAGATCGATGTCTACGGCGTTGGTGCATCGGCAGTCATTGCTGACGATATCCGGCAAAAATTTTCGCGGATTAACTTGTGGTGTGAGGCTTATTCGGATTTTCACGCACAATTGACGTCGGCAGTCACTTTAACGGAAAAAGACGTGGTTATCGGCATATCTTATTCAGGACAGACCGAAGACATTATTCAATCGTTGACGGAGGCCAAGCAGCAGGGAGCAACCATCATTACCCTGACCAAATTCGGTCCTTCGCCAGTAGCCGAACTAGCTAACATCCGGCTATTCACCAGCTCGGTAGAAAAAAGCATTCGCAGCGGAGCCATGGCTTCACGCATTGCCCAATTGAACGTCATCGATATTTTGTTTATTACCATGATTAGCAGGATGCAAGAGCAAGTCATTCCCTTGTTGGAAAAATCAAGGCTTGCTGTCAGTCGGACGAAACGCTCATCGACGTAGGAGAAGGGAGGGAAGACATGGACGATCTGGAGCTGCTATTGCAAGGATGGGTGGACAACGATTTGCTCCCGGGAGCTGCCTTGCGAATCGTGCGTGATCATCGTATCTGGTATGCGTGTGATGTCGGAACAACGAGTATCACCAAAGACCAGCGGGTGACGCCGGATACCATGTTTGACCTGGCGTCGCTCACCAAAGTGACAGCGACGCTGCCTGCTATCCTCTTGCTCGTGCAGGAGGGAGTGGTAGCGCTAGATGATCAGATTGACCGATTTTTTCCCGATTGTCCCGCTGATAAAAAGCGGATCACACTCGCGCAGCTGCTTGCGCATACCTCAGGAATGCCGGCAGATTTGGCAGAGAGAAGGCGCGATAGCGCGATTGATTTGCCAGAGTTGTTGTATGCGCAAGAATTGATTCATGAGCCAGGGGCCCAGGTAGTTTACAGTGATTTGGGCATGATATGGTTGGGCCTCGTTATCGAAAAAGTAACGGGAGAGCGCTTGGATCAGTTTGTTACTCGGCGCATCTTTACCCCATTGGGCATGGCACATACCGTCTATTGTCCGGATCAACAAATTTATCGGAATATTTCGTCTACTGAATATTGCATCCTCACCAGCGCCTACATTACAGGCGAGGTTCATGATGAGAAAGCATTTGCGATGGGAGGGGTTGCCGGACATGCTGGACTATTTTCAACGGCTGACGATCTGTGTCGATACGCGATGAGCTGGTTGTACCAAGATCCTCGAATACTTGCGAGCGAATGGTACGAACTGGCGATTCGCAATCATACGGAGCAAGCAGGTGGGAGTAGAGGGTATGGCTGGGAACTCAATCAAGCTTCTACCACGCTGAGCTGTGGAAGCGGCTTGCATCGTAAGAGCTTCGGGCATACGGGCTTTACTGGAACCAGTATGTGGATCGACCCGGAGCAACAGTTTGCTGTCATCTTTCTCACAAACGCGGTTCATCTAGGCCGCAATCATCGGCTTCGGCAATTACGGCCGATTTTGCACGATGCTGTTACGGCCCAGCTTTTGCAGACCTAAGAGAAGAAAAAGGGGAGGGTTTCGCATGAAGCAATTTCGTTTTCGCTATGTAGCTTCAATCATGTTGGCTGCAGTTATGGTGGTAACAGGATGTAGCAGTGGAGGAACCGAAACAGAGTCTGGCGGCGGGCAGGGTGGAGGACAGCAGGTAACACTCTCGATGCATAGCTGGCGTGTAGAAGACACCGAGGGCTACAAAGCTATCATCAAAGCTTTTGAGGCAGACAATCCGAATATCAAGATCGATTTCAAACCATTCAAAGCAACGGAGTACAATACCATCCTGAACACGGCGCTCCAAAGCGACAGTGGTCCAGATATTTTGCAACTGCGTCCTTACGCTCCAGGGATTACCCTAGCTGAAGCTGGACATCTGGAGCCTCTCGACAATGTACCAGGAATATCTACCATACCAAAAGACGTCCTAGCAGCGGCCACAGGTAAAGATGGGAAAGTCTACGGTGTCCCACTATCCCTGAACTCCACGCAATTTTACTACAACAAGAAAATCTTCGAGCAAAACGGACTCCAGGCACCGAAAAGCTGGGATGAGTTGATCGCGACAGCTAAAACATTGAAAGAGAAAGGAATCGTCCCGATCTCTTTTGGAGCAAAGGAAGGCTGGCTCCTCTCTCTCAGTCATGGCGTGATTGCTCCGGCTAGCTACAACGGAACGGACTATCTCGACAAGCTGCTAAAAGGAGAAAGCGACCTGAAAAGCGCCGAGTTCCTTCAATCCGTGCAGCGTATGCAAGAACTTATCCCTTATTTCCCGGAAAATTATGTGGGTCTCGAATTGAATGATATGCGGACGTTATTCGCCACGGAAAAAGCAGCGATGTTCATCAATGGCAGCTTTGAATTGGAAGGAATCAAAAAGCTCAACCCCGATTTGTCACTTGATTTCTTCCCGATGCCAACCGATGACGGAAAACAAGTCCTGACAACCTGGGTAGATGGTTCCTATGCTGTCAATGCCAAGTCCAAACACAAAGCAGAGGCATTGAAATTCATGGAATTCATGGCGACGAAAAAATTCGGGGAGCTATTCGCAAATCAGTTCAAACGAATCAGCGCTGTGCCAGGTGTATCGACTGACGATTCGTTGGTAAACAAGATGGCAGAGCTGTCTCAATCAAGCGCGACACCCTATTTGATGGTCGTCAACTTCGCGGAAGGAAAACCGACCACAAAGCAAACACTGGAAAATGCCCTCCAAGGCATGTATTTAGGTAAGCTCACCCCTGAACAAGTCGTAGAAGAAGTACAAAAGTCGGCGGCTACCTGGTTTCCTCCCTTTAAAAAGTAGAAAGTAGCAGACGGAAAGGGGAGTGGACCTGAGTTGGGTTCACTCCCGGCTTCTGAACAGGCCGCGATGATTTTCGTAATAAAGGGGTGGGTATCATCGAGACGCTAAACAGGAAAAGCAATCGAACAAAGGGGCAAGTGCGTTGGCTGATTCACTTGTTCCCGCTTCCCGCGCTAGTTATTTATACGTTGTTTGTCGTGTACCCGATCTTTTCGGCATTCTTATATAGCTTGTACGACTGGAATGGCATCAAGCGCGGGGTTTTTGTCGGACTGCAAAATTTCATTACGCTGTTTACGGTAGAGCCTTTCAACGAAATGTTCTGGAATGCTTTTCGGCATAACGTCTTCTACTTTGTGGTCGAAATGATTGTGCAAAATGGGATAGCTTTCGGACTGGCTTTTCTCATCTATCGCAAAATACGAGGTTCTGGGTTCCTCAAGATCGCTTATTTCATGCCAAGGCTGTTGTCTGTTATTGTTATTGGATTTTTATGGAAATTAATCTTGAATCCGAATTACGGTGCACTCAATACGGTTTTGGAAAAAATTGGTCTGGGAGAATGGACGAGACCATGGCTCGGTGACCCGGATACAGCACTTCTCGCGATTATTTTGATTAACTGCTGGTTTGGCATCGGCTTTGCTATGCTGATCTTTTTGGCAGGACTTCAGTCGATCCCAGAGGATTTGATCGAGGCGGCGAGGTTGGATGGGGCAACGGGCTGGCGGATGTTGTGGAAAATGATTTTGCCGCTGTGCATGCCAGCGATCACGATCATGACGATATTTACCTTCATCCAGGCGTTTGAAGCGTTCGAACTCGTCTACGCCATGCAAGGCTCAATGGGTGAGCCGTTTTATTCGACGGATACGCTGGCTGTTTACTTTTATCGGATGGCGTTTAGCAGCGGAGCAGGGGATGTCACACTTGGACTCGGTTCGGCGTTGGCTGTCGTGTTGTTTTTCATCGTCGGATCTGTGTCGGCGCTGTCACTCTATTTGATGAGGAAACGAGAAGTCCAACACTAGTTGCGTATTCCTGAGTGGAAAGGAGGATGCGGTGTGAAGATGACTGTGGGTGGGAGAGCTGTATCTTATGTGCTGGCGTATTTATTTGCGTTAATCGTGCTTTATCCGATCGTACTGATGATTTCTTCTTCCTTGAAAACAAATATGGAGATATTTGCGAGTCCGCTCTCGTTTCCGAAGACGTCTAGCCTGGATACGTATAAAAAGCTGTGGGAAGCCGTGCCTTTTGCTGATTTTTTATGGAACAGTGTATTCGTCAGTGCCATGTCTGTCTTGTTGATTACGGTTTTTTCAGCGATGGCGGCCTTTTACTTGTCGCGCTTTTCTTTTAAGTGGACAGGGGGGCTATACCTCTTTTTCATTATTGGCCTGATGATTCCGATCAAGCTGGGGATCGTTCCCTTGTTTTTGCTGATGAAGAATCTCGGGCTCTTGAATTCACTGTGGTCGCTGATTCTGATTTATACGGCGAGTGGTATTCCGATCTCTGTTTTTATTTTGACGGGCTTCTTTCGGACGTTGCCGATTGAGCTGGAGGAAGCGGCGCGGATTGATGGGTGCAGCCATTTTCAGGTGTTTTGGCGCGTGCTCTTGCCGCTGATTCGTCCGGCCTTGGCTACGGTGATCATTATTAATTTCATCCATGCGTGGAACGACTTTTTCTTCCCGTTGATTTTCATTCAAGAGGAAGCGCTCAAGACGATTCCGGTAGGCATGATGGTGCTGTTTGGAGAATATGAAACGGATTGGAGCCTGCTGTTTGCTGGGCTCACGTTATCTGCCTTACCGATGATCATCGTGTTTTTGATGGCATCGCGGCAGTTTATGGAGGGGTTGACGGCAGGTGCAGTCAAGTAATGGGGAAAAGTGGTTTATCGGGATCGATGGAGGCGGAAGCAAAACCAGGGCAGCCATCTGCAATGAGGCGGGACAGGTACAGGCAATTGTGGTGGGGGAATCATCAAACCCGCTCTCCAAGAGCTGGGGGGATGTGGAAGCTACTCTGCGCCAACTCATTGATGCTGTGAGGATAAAGGCAAGTGCCAAAGAAGAGGAAGTAGCCGGGCTGTTTATCGGGCTTGGCGGTGCAGATCGTCCGCAGATCAAGGAAAGAATTCAGCAGGCCTTTGCCGATGAGTGGGGAGAACGGCTGTTGATTGATAACGATGTAATCGCAGCTCTTTACGCGGGAACATGGGGGCAGCCAGGCGTCGTTCTCCTTGCCGGTACGGGCTCGATTGCCTGTGCTTTTTCAAAAGAGGGGAAGAGGCACCGTGTAGGCGGATGGGGGTATTTGGTAGGAGATGAGGGCAGCGGGTTTGATTTGGGTAAAAAAGCGGCAATCGCTGTATTGCGCGAATACGATGGGCGCGGTGAATCGACTGTACTGACGCGACTGTTTATGAATCACTATGGCGTAGAACGTCCTGATGAGCTAATCAACCTGATCTACGGGGGAAGCAATCCGCGAATGGAGCTGGCAAAAACGAGTCCGCTCGTGGAACAAGCCGCAATACTAGGCGATCCAGTGGCGAATGCTTTGATCATGCAAGCAGTGGAGGATTTGCTAGAATTGGCCGATGCTTGCTTACGAGAGGTTCAAGAGCCTGTACCGGTCGTTTTGGCGGGAGGCTTGTTAACGGCCGGTACAATCCTTCGGGAACAACTGGTTGCGAGAGCTTCGTTTCAAACAGTGATTCCCACGGTTTCACCTGTCGTCGGAGCACTGGTCGCGTCAGTTACGAGGCTAGGGTTGACTGTTGACAATAAAATGGCAGAGCAACTGCGTGTCAGCGCAGCCGTACTGGAAAAATTGCACATTTAAATTTTCCGGGGGATGGAAACAACAGAACGAATAGGGTAAAATTGGATGAGAATAGGATTTGAGAACGTTGTAGGCTATTTCCGTAATTTGGAGTAGCCGTTTTCTCGTCCCAGGAGGGAGGGGCACGATGAAAAACTTATTGGACAGTGGATGGAGAAGTGGTCATCTCTATCGTTCCTTCTTTGATCAAATGATTCAGGCCACTTTTCTGCTCGATCAATTTGGTAGAATTTTTAAAGGCAATCCGGCCTGCCAAGTGTTGAATGGCTACTCCGTAGATGAATGGGAAGGGTCCTCATTTTGGAAGCTGGCTGTTTCGGAAGAACAAGAAATGGTACGCCTTCAAACACAATTTGCGATGAATGGCGATCCGAGGCCTTTTTACACCGCTTTTCGTCATAAAGATGGGACATGTATTCCTGTGCATATTACATATGGAACTTTTTGGGAGGAAGGCACGTCTATTGGGTATTATGCGATGGTGCAGAAGCTGCCGGCCGCGTTTGGGGACGGATATGGTTCCAAAAGGTGTAGAGTATTGGATATTTCCGGTGAAGGTGCGTTCATCTACCATGCTGGGGAGCTTCAATACGTCAACCAGGCAGGGATGCAACTAGTTGGGGCTTCTGGCTTGGACGAACTGTTATGGTATCCTTTTCAGTCGTTTTTCCATCCCCGTGATGTACCGAAGATCAAGGGACTACTCCGCATTTTGGAGGAGGGGGAAACGGCCGCGCCGATTGAGGTTGAGCTGATCCGCTTGGATGGCAGTAGGACGGAGGTAGAAGTGTGTGGAACATCCGTGCCGATGCAGGACAAGCCCTCCATGTACATACTGATCCGAGATATCACGGAACGAAAACGGGCACAAGAATTTTGCAAACTCGGAAAAACTCGCGCTAGTCGGGCAATTGGCGGCAGGGATCGCACATGAGATACGCAATCCACTTACTTCGTTAAAAGGCTTTGTGCAATTAATGGAAAAGGATGGCATGAGAAAGCCGGAGTATTTTTCGATCATGAGCTCGGAATTGGCGCGGATCGAGATGATTGTCTCAGAGCTGTTGGTCTTGGCGAAGCCGCATACTGCTGTGTTTGAAGCCCGCGATCTGACAAACCTGATCACGCATGTGGTGACGCTCTTGGAGACGGAGGCGATTTTGAAAAAGGTCATGATTCAGGTCGTTTTCGAATCGGAGGTCCCCTTGATCCACTGCGATCAGAATCAGTTGAAGCAAGCCTTCATTAACTTTTTGAAAAATGGGATCGAAGCGACCGCAGGGAATGGAGAAATTGTGATCCGACTGCGATGTGAAGATGACCGAGTCGTCATTCGGTTTGAAGACAATGGAGTGGGTATCCCGGCCCATCAGCTGGCGAGATTGGGAGAGGCTTTTTTCACGACGAAGGAAACGGGGACGGGCCTGGGATTGATGGTGAGCCGCAAAATCATCGAGAACCATCGGGGGACGCTGCGGTTGATAAGCACCCCAGGTAACGGAACGGCAGTCGAGGTATGCTTGCCGATCAGCAGCTAGGAGGACGACTGGATGAACAAAAATACGGTACTGACAGCAGGCTTCGCCCAAATCCCCAAGGGAACTACCTTGTACGAGGTTTCTACCATGGTAGGCTGTGTACTCATCATTGATGTAGACGCTGAAGTGATTTGCGATGCCAGCTTTACCTTTGTCATGGACAAGACGAGCGAGTTTTTGGTGAGCTTGCTTGTAGGCAAGACGGTTGCAGATGGAATGCAGGAGATCACAAAGGCGATCCAAGAACGTTTTTTAGCACCTGGTCAGGGAGCTGTCTTGCAAGCCATCCGTGCAGCTATTGAGCGATATCATGAAAAAAAAGCGTAAAGCTACCCAATAGCCGGAGGGTTGAATATGCATGAGAAGCACGACGTTAGAGAAGCGTATGCAAGACAGTTGTTGGAGCGTTATAGCCAATGGCTTGGCAACATAGAAGAAGTCGAGCTTGGCGAGGTGGAAGCTTTATCTCGTGAGGTAGACAGTATGCTGTCGGAACAGGATAGTGTCTTGCATGCAGAACTGCTGAAGCAGATTGTGGAGCTACGAAATAAGGTAACCGAAATGATGTGGATCTCCGAGCACATGAAGATATTGCACGACCTCAGCCACATTTTTGCGAAAACGTTTGAGGAAAGCAAAATTTTATGGAAAGCATTCGAGTTGGTCTCGCGCGTGATGCGAGCAGATGCTTTCTTTATTGCCTTTTATGATGAAGGCGACAGTGAGATCAAAATTCCGATTAGCATCGATGATGGAGTCAATTACGGTCCGCTCACGATTCCCTATGGGCAAGCGATGGTGTCCAAAGTGATTGATACACGGGAAACAATCCACATCAAGACGATGAAGAACGAGCCTAGCGAGCCAGAAATGATCCGCTGGGGAAGCCCGGAAATTGATACGAATACATGCATTTTCGTTCCACTCATGCTGGGGAATCAGATCAAAGGCGTTGTTTCTGCCCAGTCTTATCGCGAATTCGCCTATAAAAAAGAGCACGAGGAACTACTGAAAATCATTGGTTTTCAGGTAGCAAGTGCGATCGAAACCGCGCGTTTGTATGAGCGAATGTATGAGATGTCGTTTCAGGATGAGCTGACAGGGATTGCGAACTATCGCGCGTTCCATCGTGATTTGGAAAAGCTGCTGAGTGAAGAGGATACGTCTGTCTCTTTGATCATGCTGGATTCAGACAGCTTAAAAGCGGTGAACGACCATTATGGTCATCACGCAGGTGACGCACTGATTAAACAAATTGCCGAAGCGATGAAAGAAGTGGCGGGACCAGAGGATACTGCGTATCGTTATGCGGGTGACGAGTTCATGCTGCTCTGCCCCGGTTCGTCCCTGGAAATAGCGGAGGAAAAAGCGCATGCCATTCGAGAGTATTTGCGTTTGCGCCCCCTAACACAGGACGATTGCTGCATTTTGATTGCGGTCAGTGTCGGCATTGCGCGCTACCCTCAAGATGCAAACACGGCAGATGGCTTGAAGCGGGCAGCAGATGAGGCACTGTACCGCTCCAAGCGCAAAGGAAAAAACTGTACGACCGTGTATGCAGCTGGCTAAGCTTTCTGCTGACGCATGGCGAATAGAAACGTCAAAATTGGCGAGATCCACAGGTAGATGACGTAAGGCATGTATTCCAATGTGGATACATGCAAGGTAGCGGTAAAGAATGCACCACTTACCCCCCATGGAATGAGTGGGTTGACGAGTGTCCCGCAGTCTTCTAGAGTACGAGACAGTCGTCTGCCCGCCATTCCGCGAGCTGCGAATGCTTCACGGAACATCTGTCCAGGGAGTAGGATGGACAAATATTGTTCTCCTGTCAGCAGATTCACGAGAATAGAAGAAGATCCGGCAAGGCCGACCATCTCAGCGTCTCGTTTGATTCGATTGATGAATCCGGAAAAGAGTGAATGAAACACACCGCTGTATTGTAGGATTCCACCTAAAGACAAGGCAATCAAAATCAAGGCGAGGGACCAGGTCATCGACAACAGTCCACCGCGGTCCACAATTGATGCAACGGCTTCATTGGCGATATTGCTGACGAAGCCTTTTTGCATGACAGTCATCCATTCAACTGGAGAGGTAACGCCTTCCGAAAGAACAGCTGTGAGAATTCCGCTCAAAATTCCGAATACCAATGTAGGCAAAATTGGTTTTCGCAGCGCTGAACATAACAAGACGACGAATGCTGGTAGCAGCGATAAAAGGCCAAGCGAGAAGTTTTGTTCCAAAGCAAGCTGGATCTCTTGAATGGCATCTAGATTAACACTGGCACTTTGTCCTTGAAATCCGAAGAAAATCGCGGTAATGACAAGGGCAGGAATGGCAGTGCGTGACATGAACTTGACGTGCTCCGATAAGGAAACGCCTGCAATGGCTGCTGCAAAGTTGGTCGTGTCAGAGAGCGGCGACATTTTATCCCCGAAGCAAGCTCCACAAATAATGGCTCCGGCTGTAATCAATGGATCAAGTCCGAGTGCAGTCGAGACCCCCATCATAGCGACCCCTACCGTACTAATCGTGGTAAAAGAGCTTCCTGTAACAGAAGAAACGATTACCGTCAGAAACAGGGCGGAGAGTGTGAAGTACTCCGGTGAGATGATCGAAATGCCGAGATGCAGAATCATCGGAACGGTTCCACTCATCATCCATACCCCGATCAAAATTCCAATTAAGGATAGAATCAGCATGGGGGCGATCGCGGTTTGAATTCCTTTGATCAAGCCCTCCTCCATTTGCTTCCACGGAACGCCGAACAGGAAGAGAAGAGTGGCAGCTCCAATGGTTGCGAGGAAGAGCGGCATATGCGGCTCAACTTTGCCCCAGAAAAGGGCGGGAAACAAGATTCCGAATACGGTGACAAGCACCCAAATACTTTGCGAAAAAGTTAATGGCTTGTTCATAATGGCAACTCCTTGTTAAATCAGGTTGGAGCAATGAGAAGGTACATTTATACTTTCGTACTTTTGTGCTTTCTTGCTTTCTTGCTTTTTTGCTTTTGTGCGTTCAAGTGTTAGTGGTACTTTATCCTGAATTACTTGTTTCGTCAACGAGATGGGGTGAATTCGGAATCGTAAAATAATACAGATAAGTATGTAGGGGTCCGAGTGAGACGAATCGTAAGGAGAAAAGGAGAGGGACAATCCCAGAAGTCTAGTATAGACGGAAGGAATTGTCCCTTTATTTTTATAGGCAAAGTCAAACTACTCTGGAAATCTACAACACCATCCGCATGATCGCCCCCAAGTTTCTTGCCAGTAACAAAGGCGACAAAAATCTGGAGCTGGATTAGAACCAGTTTTTTTCTTTTTCAAGAGAGATCACCTCATTTCAGAAGATGTAAGGTAGCATATTCGAAAAAATTCTTATTTGATGGGACTTGTTTTCTAAACTCCTAAAAATGGACGCCCTTCAAAAGTCTTAGACGAGTCTTAAAATGCTTATTTAAAATTATTATAAAAAGATATTGACTTTAAAATTATATCAAGTACAATGATAATTGTTCCTAGTTGATAATAATTATAATTTGATAATAAAGAAAGGGGGAGCCGTTCATGTATGATGTCATCATCATCGGTGGAGGACCAGCTGGTGCTTCCGCAGCCATTTATACAGCTCGTGGAAATCTAAAGACGCTCGTCATCGATAAGGCACCCGGAACAGGCGCACTTGCCCTGACACATAAAATCGCCAACTACCCAGGAGTGGAAGACGAGATGACTGGGAAAGAACTGTTGGATAAAATGCGCAGACAAGCGGAGGGCTTCGGTGCAGAATTCATCCAGACTACGATTTCTGCGGTAGATGTAGAGGATGAGGAAAAAAGCATCTTCACGGCGCATGGTACTTTCGAAGCGAAGGCCGTGATCGTAGCGACTGGTTCCAAAGGACGTAATCGTATGCTTCCAGGAGAAGAGCAATTGCTCGGGCGAGGCGTGAGCACTTGCGCGACATGCGACGGAGCTTTTTATGAAGGTAAGCATGTTGCAGTCATCGGTGATACGGAGGAAGCATTAGAAGAAGCGCATGCACTGACCAAATTTACGGATAAAATCACTTTCTTGGTGCCGCGTGCTGATCTTCAAGGGGTAGAAGAACTACCTGAACTGCCGAACACGGAAATACATTTCCGTACACGTCCGTTGGAAATTGTGGGAGAGAAGTCGGTCGAAGGGTTGCGCATACGCACAGCAGAAGGAACAGAAGAAATGCTGTCCGTAGATGGAGTATTCGTCTTCCTGTCTGGCAGCAAGCCGGGTACCGATTTCTTGGATGGACAAGTTCCCCTCGATGAGGAAGGATTTATGATTCTAGATGAGTTCATGCAGTCTTCTGTTCCAGGTGTATTTGGAGCGGGTGAAGTGCGCAAAACACCTGTGAAGCAAGCAGTAGTCGCTGCGGCAGACGGTGCTATCGCAGCTATGGCTGTAGACAAATACATCAACAAGCGTTCCAAAGTTGTTCCTCAATATAAATAGAAGAAAAAGGAGAGAAACAAACATGGCACAAGCAATCGTATACTCCAGCACGAATTGCAACTTCTGCAAGCAATTGAAGACGTATTTGACAGAACAAAACATTTCTTTCGAAGAGCGAAACATCGATGAAAAAGAAGAGTACGGCCAGGAGCTGAGCCGTTTAGGCGTGATGTCTGTTCCCTTGACCGTCATTGGTGAGAAGCAAATTTTGGGCTTCAACCCGACACGTATCAAAAAAGCGTTGGCAGCATTGGAAGAGGCTGCGAAGTAATTTTCATCAGACACCATAAAAAAGGAGAGATTTATCATGACAACACAGCAAACGATTCAACTTCAAGTAGGAAAACCAGCACCTGACTTTAACATGCTTACGACCAAAAACCTCGAGACACTGGAAGAACGTGTGTCCCTAGCTGATTACAAAGGAAAATGGCTGATTTTGTTCTTCTGGCCGTTCGACTTCACATTCGTTTGCCCGACAGAGGTAACTTCGTTTAGTGACAACATGGAAGAGTTCGAAGATTTGGATTGCGAAGTGCTGGGCGTATCCACGGATAGCGTACATACGCACCGGGCATGGATCAAAACACCGCGCGACGAGAACGGAATCGGTGAAGTAAACTTCCCGCTTGCGAGCGACTTCAAAAAAGAGACGGCACGAGCTTATGGTGTCCTAGACGAAGAGACCGGTGCCGCTCACCGTGGTTTGTTCATCATCGATCCAGACGGCATTCTGCGCTACCAAGTGGTAACTGACATGAACGTAGGTCGCAGCGTGGCAGAGACGACTCGTATTTTGCAAGCTTTGCAAGCTGGCGGTCTGTGCCCGGCGAACTGGAAGCCAGGACAGAAGACGCTGTAATCAAAGAAAGAGCCATTGCTTCTATAATATAGAAGAGGGACAGTCCCATCAGTCGGAGGGATTGTCCCTTTTTTATGGAAGGAACTCGTGGAGATGGAGCTAACTCTGACGATTCCATGCCTCTAAAAGCAATTCGTTGTTGATACTCATTCCAGCCGCAGAGCCTAGAGCTGCGGCAGTTATCACCTGGTACTGTGTAGTTGCTGCATCGCCTGCACTGTAGACACCCGGTACGCTCGTTTTCCCAAAGTTGTCTACGATGACCGTACCTGCTTCCGTTACCTGGCAGCCTAATGCTTCCGGCAAGTCAGATCCAGCCACGAGCTTTGGAGCAAAAAAGATCCCGGTGCACGAAAGGCTATTGCCATCTGTTAGCTCAACGCGCTGCACCATCCCATCGACAGAGTCAATGCGCTCAATCGGGGAGTCAAAGACAGGAACGTGATGCTGCAACAGCTCCAACCTTTGTTCTTCTGTGAATTCATCTGGTCCATTGGTGCAAATGGTGTATTGATTAGTCCAACCAGACAGCATTTTTGCCAAGTGCAAGGCCTTTTCTCCGTTGGCGATCAAGACGAGTGGCTGATCGCGTAATTCCCATCCATCGCAATAAGGGCAGACAAAAGCACTTTTTCCATACACTTCTGCTAATCCGTTAACAGGCAAAGGGAGATCCTTCATTCCCACTGCGAACAGCAGCTTTTTGCTTTGATAAGTCGTCCCCTGAGCAGTCGTAATGAGAAAGTTTCCATCGTGTCCTGTGATCGTTACAGCTGTATCCTCCACGAAATGGACAGAGGGGTAGGCGCTGATTTGCTCCCTTGCAATGTGGCGAAAATCGCTCGGAGTGATGCCGTCTCTCGTAAGAAAACCATGCGACTCACGTGTAACGCGATTGCGTGGACGGCCTTCATCGATAACGACCACCCTTTTTCTTGCCCTGCCAAGTACGAGAGCGGCACTCATACCTGCTGGTCCGCCGCCAATAATCCCTACATCGATAGGTTGATTCATGTTCATTTTGCCACCTTTATAGATCTTTTATATCTATTATAAACGAACCTTTCTGAGAGTCAATTCGTGATGCACTTTATATTCTTTTTGTAAATAATCCCTTATGTCGACAAAATACACCGCCTTCCAAATAGTAGCAACCTACCATTTTCACTAGTGAAAAGGAAAAAAAAGGAACGAGTAAATGTACCTAGTAGCCAAAAAATGTGGGCCAGAAGACAGGGCGGGTTGCAGGACTTCCCTACAAAAAACGTAGGACGATGGAGGCGAATCCATCCCAACATTACAATTTCATGACAAATCTGAAAAATACACAATAGTGAATTTTGTCTATGGGAACGATTTGCTTCCTATGTTTCAATGACTGTGACGTGGCAACATATCGGAGGTTGACGAGAAATGGAGCCAAGAAAGAAGAGAAGATGGCGCTGGATGAGCCTGACCATGCTGATCGTGGTGGGGATAAGTGCCTTCTGGTGGTTTTGGGCAGCAGATCGTGTCGAAAGCATGGAGACGACTACAGGTGTTCAATTAAAATTTCGCGCGAATGGCGAGCTGTTCGAGGTCTATCAGAATCAGAAATGGCAGCCCTTTTTTGCGAAAGGTGTCAATCTGGGGGCATCATTACCGGGTCATTATCCGGGTGAGCTTCCCATAACAAGAGAGGATTACATGCGCTGGTTCGCGATGATCGACGAGATGGGAGCGAACGTCATTCGTGTGTATACCATCCATTCTCCTGTCTTTTATGAAGCTCTGGTCGATTACAATCGGCAAAAAGAAGGAGCCCCTCTCTATTTGATGCAGGGCATTTGGAGTCCAGAAGAGCTGTTGATTGAAAAGAAAGACGCCTATTTGCCAGAGATTCGCGAGGAGTTTCGACAGGAAATAAAGGATGCAGTCGGCGCTGTTTACGGAGACATCACCCTGCCGGAAAAACCGGGAAAGGCAAGTGGTACATACCGTGCCAATGCGGGCAAATACTTGATTGGCTGGCACACAGGGACCGAGTGGGACCCCGTGATGGTGAAAAACACCAACCGCCTGCATCAAAAAGTTGCGCCCTATCAAGGGAAGTACTTCCACGCGACAACGAATGCAACCGCTTTTGAGACATGGATTGCTGAAATGGTGGATAGTGTCGCAATAGAGGAGAGCAAATACGGTTGGCAGCATCCGATGACCTTCACCAATTGGGTGACAACTGACCCCTTATCGCATCCGGGAGAGCCGATCCATCATGAAGATTTGGTTAGTGTCGATCCTACCCATATAGAGCCAACACAGTGGGAGGCAGGCTACTTCGCTTCCTATCACGTGTACCCGTATTATCCGGATTTCTTCCGCCACGACACTACCCTGCAACAGTTGAAGAACGATGCAGGGCAAATCGATACGTACAAAGCGTATTTGCGACAACTGAAGCAGTATCACAAAAACATGCCGATCATGGTGACGGAATTCGGGGTCCCGGCATCGGTCGGAGTCGCCCATCTGGGCAATTTAGGGCGCAATCAGGGTGGTCATTCAGAAAAGCAGCAGGGAGAGATCGATGTCGAGCTTCTGCAAGAAATCCATCAGGAAGGGTATGCAGGAGCAATTGTATTCGTCTGGCAGGACGAGTGGTTCAAAAAAACGTGGAACACGATGCGTTTTGAGCTGCCGGAAGATCGGCGCTCCCTGTGGATCAACGTTTTGACCAACGAGTCTCTGTTTGGAATCCTCGGCATGTTCCCGAACAAAGAAGGCGTGCTGACCATCGATGGGAATCGCACAGATTGGGATCAGCTCGTACCGGAAGAGAAGCAACGCCTTGATGTTCAAGTCCCGGGCATCGACGAAATCTGGATGACACATGATGAAGGGTATGTCTATTTCCTTGCTCAATTGAAGGAAGAGTTTGATCCGGCAAAACAACAGCTCTATGTGGGCGTGGATACGCTTCCTGGAGGGAATAAGCATGCTGCTCCGCTTCCCGGCCTGACGCTGGATGAGGGGCTAGAGACGTTGATCGCGTTGGGAAAAACAGACGAGAGCCAGATTCAAATCGCTGCCAATTACGACTTTCATGCGCGCTTATACGGAAAACGCTACGGCATGCTTGCGGTCAAGGACGAGGAGAAAAAAGACAATTCCGGGATTTTCAAGCCGTGGAAGCTGGCCGTTAGCCTGGAGATGGAGCCGCCAGACAGCAAGAAGTACTATCCGTTGGAGGAAGTTGAGGTCGGCAAGCTGATCCGGGGAACGACAGATTCCCAAGACCCGCAGTACGACTCACGAACCGCGTGGCAAGCGAAGGGCAAAGTGGTAGAGCTGAGGGTACCGTGGATGCTGCTTGGATTTACAGACCCGAGCTCCTTGTCCGTCATGAGCTATGAAGATGATGGCAAAAGCTTCACGACGACGAAGACAAAAGGCATACGCATCCTGCCACTCCTGGTGGATACAGCGACCAAACAAATCGTCGGGCAAAACGCTTATGCAATGACGAAGCTCCCGATGTATACATGGCAAGGCTGGGAGCAGGTCGGCTATCACGAACGCAAAAAACAGAGCTATTCCATACTAAAAAAAGCATTCCATGAGATTGAGGCTCCGGTAAAGATCGGGACTCAGCCTTGATTGGATAGGAGAGTGGCAAACGTGCAAACACCATTGGCGACGGCAATTGTTTTTCTGTACGCGCTATGTGGATTGACAGTATTAGGCTTGCTTGTCTTGTTCGCACTGAAGCTGCGCAACATTTCGGTGGAGAAACAGACCATACGTTGTCTGGAAAAATATCGCGACTACTTCGTTTACCTGCAAGCACACGGGGAAGAAGAGGAGCGCTTGCAAGTGCCTTATGGCGAAGTGACGCAAAAAGAAAAGCAAGTCATTCAGAAAAAGCTGTTTGAGCTGATGGAGCGGGTCACAGGCATTCATCGGGACAAGCTGATCTGGCTCTGCGAGGATATGGGTCTCGTAGAGCTGGACATGCAAAGACTAAATGGCTGGTGGAAATGGACGAGAGTGGATGCCGCTTACAATTTGGGGATCATGCGCTCCAAGCTCGCCGTACCTGCTCTCTTAACCCTTCTGAAAAAAACACGAATGACATCAGTATTTTTATCATGGCGCGCTCCGTCGCCAAATGTGCACGCAACACAGAAGATTTGCGGGAAATGGTAACCCACGTTGTCGGAGCGAAGAAAAATGTCCACCAGCTCATCGTGGATATCATCAGTGATTCGCAGGTGGATACGGCACCGCTTTTTGCACAGTTTTTACAAGAATCCGATGCTGAACTGGTCCAAATCGGCCTGATTGGCTACACCGTTCATGTCCAGCCCGGCATTGAGCCTGGACTATACCAGCTCATCCAATCGCCTGACAAGGAAGTCCGAATCAAGGCAGTCAAGCTCATGTGTCGGGATATCCGCTATATGAATGAGCAGACAGTCACTGATTTTATGAATCACAAAGATTGGGAAATTCGGGCAATGGCAGCGAAGGCCATTGGCTCACTGAAATTGCATTCGTACATTCCCTTGCTGAAAAAGGCCGTGGGCGATGCGAACTGGTGGGTTCGACATCACAGTGCACGCAGCCTGGCACAGCTAGAGGTCGAAGGCTTTGCGGCTCTGTGTGAAATTTTGCAGGAAGAGAGAAACGGTCATAAGAGCGAGATGGCTCACCAAGTGATCCAGGAGGAGCTGGAAAAAGAGAAGCTGGTATTACAGGGTGCGACAGCGACAGAGAAGCTCGTGCAATACAACGAAAAGCTGCATCTGTACCGCAAGTCGTATCGGAAAACGATCTCAACGGTTCAGGCACTGGAAAGATAGAGCGAAAGGAGGCTGCCATGAGAGATTTTCTACTTTACTACGGAGTATTTGCGGTCTATTACGTCATCGCGATCAACTCTTTGTACTTCATTATCATGCTGTTCTCGTTCAAGAGCATCATGGGAATCTTAAAAAGCTCCATCTATTCGAGATTCCAGACACTTTCAGGCTCTGAGCACGTTCCGCCGATTTCGATTCTCGTGCCGGCTTACAATGAGGAGCTGACGATTATTGAAAATGTGAGGTCGCTCTTATCTTTGAACTATCCACGCTACGAGGTGCTCGTGGTCAACGATGGATCAAAGGATGATACCTTGCAGGTAATGATTAACGAGTTTTCACTGGTTTACTCCGAGCACATGCCGGTGCAGCCGCTTCTTCATACGTCGAAGATCAGGGGAGTCTACCACAATCCGGCTTTTCCGAATCTGTATTTGATCGACAAAGAGAACGGAGGAAAAGCTGACTCGCTCAATGCGGGGATCAATCTCTCCCACTATCCTTTGATCGCTTCTATTGATGCAGATTCCTTGCTGGAAAAAGACGCGCTGATTCGCATTGCGAAGGTGTATATGGAAAACCCAGATGAAACAGTAGCTATCGGCGGAGATATCCGCATTGCCAACGGCTGCAAGATCGAAGACGGTGTCGTGAAGGACATTCGTTTGCCAGACAAGTTTTTGCCGATGATGCAATCCGTCGAATACCTAAAGGCGTTTCTCGGGGGACGGATCGGCTGGAGCGCGATCAACGGTTTGATTATCGTTTCAGGCGCATTCGGTGTTTTTCGCAAGGATTACATCATCAAGGTAGGCGGCTATCGCGAGGGGTATCCGGGCGAAGACATGAACATCATCATCAAGCTGCACAAGTACATGCTGGAAAACAAGCTGCCGTACCGCGTGGCATTTTGCCCCGATGCGGTCTGCTGGACACAAGCGCCAGATACACTCAAAATTTTGGGCAGTCAACGGCGTAGATGGGGACGCGGCAATCTGAAAAACATGATTGAGTACGGCAGATACATGGCGTTTCGCCCCAAGTACAAGCTGTTCGGGATGCTCACGCTACCGTTCAATATCTTGTTTGAAACCTTGAATCCGTACTTTCGCATCACGGGTCTCTTGGCCCTCATCGGTTACACCTTGCTGGATATGACCAACGGCTACGTCCTCTTACTCTACGGCTTGCTCAATGTGCTGTATGGCATGCTGCTTGGCATTGGCTCCTTATTGCTGGAGGAAATCGCGTTTCGACGGTATCCGCGTTTTCGAGACATCGTCAAAATGCTTTTCTTTACAATTCTGATGTTCTTCGGCTATCGGCAAATCGGCGTCATTTGGAGATTCCTCGGTCATATTGAATATTTGCGCAACAACAACTCTTGGGGAACGATGACGCGGACGAGCTGGCAGACGAAGGGCAGCGAAAACATTTCAAGTTTGGAGGCTAGATCATGAGTAATCTCGTACCTGTTTTTTATGAGCAACTGAGCAAGATGGAAGAGAAACAATTGGCGTGTGGGGTTATTCTGGCGGCTTGCAAAACCCTCACCAAAGAGTCAATGGAGCTGATCAAGCAAGACCTGGGTACTCGTTCAGGAGACGGCTCCGAGATTGCTTTGCATTACGCGTATGACAAAAACAAGCAGCTCTTCGGGATACTGCTTGAGGGACAGAAGCTTTCGAACACCCATTTCTATGCTTTGCGTGTAAAAGACTATTTGCAAGAGCACAAACTGCTTTCTGGAAGCCTCTTGATTGCGAGTTTTCCCGAAAGCTCGCGCTCGTCCGGTCAAATGCTGATGCGCATGATCCAAGAGATGAGAGAGTTAGGCACGCAGGGAGAGATCAAGATTTACGAGCAGAATCCTGCTCAAAAAGAGGAGCCGGCAAGTATTTTGCTGGTTAACCATGATGAGACTGTCAACGAGTTTTTGAGCATCTACTTTCAGCGCAAAGGGTATCTCGTTACGGTAGCCAATGACGGGATGGACGGCATGGAAAAATATCAGGAGGTCGCCCCTGATCTTGTGATTACCGACCTGAATCTCCCAATCCTCAATGGATACCAGCTCATGGAAAAAATCAAGCATATCAGTGCTTCCATGAGCAAGATTATGGTGCTCACAGACAAACGCCTGGAAGAAGATGTGCAAAAATCGTTTGCCATGGGAGCATCTGACTACATTACCAAGCCATTTTCCCCGGTAGAACTAGAAGCTAGGGTGAAAAGGCTGATATAAATTCTAGAAAGAGAAAGGGAGAGAAACGAGGATGGCGAGATACGAGGAACTGCAACAAAAGATTCAACGGAAGACAGCGAGAGTGGGTGTGATTGGGCTTGGGTATGTAGGGCTGCCACTGGCGGTAGAGACGATCAAGAGCGGTTATACCGTAATTGGAGTCGATCTGCATGGCGGAAAAATCGAGAGCCTGAAAAGAGGAGAGTCTTACGTCCAGGATATTTCCAATGAAACCTTGCAGGAATGCCTCGCGACCAATCGCTTTTTTCCGACGACTGATTATAGCGTAATCGAAGAGCTGGATGCGATCAGCATTTGCGTTCCTACTCCGCTCAGTCCCAATCAGGACCCGGACACCTCATACATTACAAACGTTGTCGAGCAAATCAAGAGATTCATGAAAAGAGGAATGCTCATTACGCTGGAGAGCACAACCTATCCGGGAACGACTGAAGAGCTGATCCAGCGCGAATTTGAAAAGCTGGGCTATCGTGCCGGCATCGACTTTTTCCTCTGCTACTCACCGGAGAGGGTCGATCCGGGCAATCGCAAATACAGTACGTACAATACGCCAAAGGTGATCGGCGGGACGACAGAACGCTGCATGGAGTTAGGCACACTCTTGTATGGCAGTCTGGTCAAAACCGTGGTGCCAGTCTCTTCGCCAAAGGTGGCGGAGATGTCCAAGCTTTTGGAAAACACCTTCCGTAGCGTCAATATTGCCTTCATGAATGAGATGGCGATGATGTGCGACAGAATGGGCATCAATGTTTGGGAAGTAATCAAGGCCGCATCGACCAAGCCTTTTGGGTTCATGCCGTTTTACCCGGGACCCGGAATCGGTGGGCATTGCATACCGCTCGATCCGATGTATTTGTCGTGGAAGGCCAAGGGCTTTCGTTTTCACAGCCAATTTATTGAGATCGCCCAATCCATTAACGACAACATGCCGGACTATGTGCGAAACAAGACAGCACAGGTGCTCAACATTTACGCCAAAGCAATCAACAGCTCGCGTATCTTGATTCTCGGCATGGCCTACAAGCCAGAAGTAGATGACCTGCGTGAATCACCTGGGCTGGAGATTTACGAGCTGTTCACCAATAGCGGAGCAACTGTCGATTATTACGACCCGTATGCACAGAGCTTTGTGAATAAAAAAGGTGAGATCGTCCATTCCATCGCCAATGATTACGAGGCGTTCAAGACTTACGATTGCATGGTTCTCATTACGAATCACCAAAGCTTTGCCTATCAGGAGCTGGCGGACTTGGGAGTGGCCATTATCGATACACGCAATGCGTTTGAGGGCATCACGAATCCGAATGTATATCGCATTGGAACCTCCGTTGCTATCAGGCAAGAGAAGGAAGTCGTCAGCTTGCTCGCATAATACAAAGACCGAACATTTTACGCAACAAGGGAGGAACCGAAGACATGTGCGGAATTATGGGATATATCGGGAACAGGGAAGCGCAGCCGATTCTAATCAATGGGCTGCGAAAGCTGGAATACAGAGGCTACGATTCAGCTGGCATTGCGATTTGTGACGGAGCAACTATCAGCATTCGCAAGGCAAAAGGCAGAATTGATGTACTGGAAAGCCAAACCCAAAAGTCCGGCTTGCAAGGCTCCATCGGCATTGGTCATACGCGCTGGGCGACACACGGACGACCGTCAGACGAAAACTCTCATCCTCATTTTGATCAATCCGGCAAGTTCTCGATCGTGCATAACGGCATTATCGAAAACTATCTGGATCTCAAGCAGGAGTTGATCGAAAAAGGCGTGACGTTTACTTCGGAGACTGACACGGAGGTCATCGTGCACCTTTTGGCGCAGGAATACGACAACAATCTGGTTGCGGCAGTGCAGAAGGTCGCTGGCAAAATTCGCGGAGCATTTGCCCTCGGTGTGATGACGGAGCATGAACCTGACAAGCTGATTGCAGTTCGTATGGCGAGCCCGTTGATTATCGGGGTAGGGGAGAATGAGAATTTCATCGGTTCTGATATCCCGGCGATCCTGGAGCATACGCGCGATGTGTACGTTCTCGAAGACGGAGACCTAGCGATTTTGACCAAGGATTCTGTTCACGTCATGCGTCTGGATACGACGGAGCCAATCGAGCGAGAGCTGGTGCGAATTGAGTGGGACAAGGAGCAAGCGGAAAAAGACGGCTTTGCTCACTATATGCAAAAGGAAATTTACGAGCAGCCGCGTGCCCTGCGCAATACAATGACAGGTCGAATCGATCCTACCCAGCAAAAGGTTATTTTCCCTAATCTTCAGTTATCAGAAGCGAATGCCAAGTGTGTGGAGAAAATCTACATTGTCGCCTGCGGTACTGCTTATCATGCGGGCTTGATCGGCAAGCATGTGATCGAGCGACTGGCACAGATTCCGGTAGAAGTAGATGTAGCGTCGGAGTTTCGTTATCGTCGCCCACTCTTTCAACCGAATACACTTACGATTGCCGTCAGCCAATCAGGGGAGACAGCCGATACATTGGCAGCCATGCGTGAAGCCAAACGAAACGGCTCAGCAGTACTCGCTATTACGAATGTAGTCGGGAGCTCGATTGCCCGTGATGCCGATGACGTGATTACGACAAATGCAGGACCAGAAATCGCGGTGGCTTCGACGAAGGCATACACCTCGCAGTTGATTGCGTTTTACTTGCTCGGCATCTATTTGGCGCAAGCGAAGGGAACACTGGACGCTGGCACCCGTGCCTCACTGCTTCACCAACTGACCGCACTCCCGGATCAAGTCGAGCATATTCTCGCACATGCGGATGAGATACGTCATTTCGCTGAATCGATCAAGGACGAGCAGCATCTGTTTTTCATCGGACGAGGACTCGATCATGCAGTATCTATGGAAGGCTCGCTCAAGCTGAAGGAAATCTCATATATTCACTCGGAGGCGTATGCGGCAGGGGAGCTAAAGCACGGCACGCTGGCGCTGATCGAAGAGGGAACGAGAGTCATTGCCTTGGCTACCCAGGATGAGCTGCATGAGAAAATGATTAGTAATATTACAGAAGTGAAAGCCCGTGGAGCAAAAGTTCTCGGTATTACTTTAGATGGACATGTAGAGCTGCATCGCTCGGTTGATGATGTTTGCCTGATTCCGCAGACAGATGCCTTGCTTACACCTGTTCTAGGCGTTATCCCCCTCCAGCTCATTTCCTATTACACTTCTGTTGCGCTCGGCAATGACGTAGATCGTCCACGAAATTTGGCCAAAAGTGTAACAGTTGAATAAACACAAACGTCAGTCGTATTAAGACTAGAGGGTAATAGGAAAAAGGGGGAAAGATGAATGAACACCTCGAAGCGGACGTTGAATCAGGAGAAATTACTGGAGATTATGCTTCAGGCCTATCAGCTGGGCGTGCAGAGGAAAGACATTGATTTGACCATGATGATTGACACACTAACCTATGAATTGAAACCATACTTCGATCAGCAAATCCAACAAGGTCAGCTTGCAAAAGGGGAGCTGACCAAGACGGAGGCGATAGGATGAACATACATGCAGTAGTATTGGCAGCAGGAAAAGGAACCAGAATGAAATCTTCGCTCTACAAGGTCATGCATCCAATCTGCGGGAAGCCGATGATTGAACACGTCGTAGAGACATTGGAAGCATTATCACTTCGCCACTTGGTCGTCGTTGTCGGTCACGGAGCCGAAGTGGTCAAAGAGCAGTTGAAAAACCGCGTTCAGTATGCGTATCAACCGGAACAGCTTGGGACCGCTCATGCTGTTTGGATGAGCCACGAAATTCTCGGGGCACAGGATGGCGTGACGATTGTCATGAATGGTGATACACCGCTCGTACAAGAAGAGACGCTGCGAAGTTTGCTCGAGTATCACCAGCTCAAACAGGCAGCAGCCACGGTTTTGACCGCCATTGTGGACGAGCCTACTGGCTATGGCAGGATCATTCGCGACGAGAACGGCGATGTCCGAAAAATTATCGAGGAAAAAGATGCGACCTTGGGACAAAAAAAGGTGAACGAGATTAGCACCGGAATCTTTTGCTTCGACAATCAAAAGCTGTTTTCGATGCTGCCGATGGTCTCAAACGAAAACGCGCAAGGGGAGTTTTACTTGCCGGATGTTCTGGGGCTATTGCAAGAGCAAGGTCATTTGGTCGCGGCGTTTGCAACGGATGATCCCGAAGAAGGCAATGGCGTCAATGATCGTGTGCAGCTCGCTGATTTGGAACAGCTAATGCGCAAGCGAATCAACGAATTCCATATGCGAAACGGAGTTACGATGATAGACCCGAGCTCTACGTACATCGATTCTGACGTAATGATCGGACGTGATACGGTGCTCTATCCAGGAACCTGCCTTTTTGGCGACACACAGATCGGCGAAGGCTGCCAGATCGGGCCGAACGCGATGGTCAAAAACAAGAGCATTGAGGATTACACGAGAATTCAGCCGTTTTCAGCGGTTGACGGCAGTACGTTTGGTGAGCGGGCTTTTGCTTGCGTGGGAGCGACGACACAACAGTACGGTATCGACCAGCGCTGATGCAGGTACTTCGTCGATATAGCTGGCTTTGGATAGCACTGCTCCTTGTGACAGTGGCTTCGATCATCATGCTGTCGTTGGCAAACACCCACTCCGCCCTGACAAAAGCAACCTGGATATGGGATGCCAAGCAAATAGAGACCCAAACTGATGAAATGATCGAGTTTGCCGAGAAAAACGACATCAACCTGATCTATCTTCACGTTGAACCAGCAGGTGTTGCGCCAGAGAAGTATCGTACCTTCATTGAAAAGGCTAACCAGGCAGGCATCAAGGTAGAGGCGCTTGGCGGTGACCCCAATTGGGCGTTAACAGCGAATCGCCAGAGCATCGACGATCTCATCTCCTGGGTGAAGGCGTTCAATCGCAGTGCCAAGTCAGATGAACGATTCTCGGGGATTCATGTCGATATCGAGCCGTATTTGTTGCCTGCATGGAAGGAAGACCAGGAAAAAATCGTGAAGCAATGGCTGAAAAACGTCAGCTATCTGGCAGCAGAGACGAAGAAGGATACGGATCTCGCTGTCGGTGCCGACTTGCCTTTTTGGATCGACTCCGTAAACGTTCCTGGCAGTGATGAAAAAGTGAGCAACTGGATGGTGCAGCGACTCGATAGCATTACGTTAATGGCCTACCGCAATCAAGCCCTTGGGCAAAATGGGATCGTCGAAATTGTAGGAAAGATTGTCGATGATGCCAATGTACGAAAAAAAGGGTCGGTTATCGTGGGCGTCAACATCATGGAAACGATGGAAGGCGCTCATGTTAGCTTTTATGAAGAAGGCACAGAAGAGATGAACAACCAGTTGGCCATTTTACAGGAAGAGCTGTCAAACAATCCGGCGTTTGCAGGAAGTGCGATCCATGATTACGAGAGCTGGAAGCACGCAAGTCAACGAGAGGGGCAACTTTGACGAATGAAAGCTGCGCGCATCTATTTGAGTGTTCTCTGCCTGACAGTCGGCTTTCTGTTCGGCTTTTCCCCCGCGGAGAAGAAGAGTAAAGCAACGTGGATCTGGCAATCCGAAATGATCGGGAGAGATAAGCAAGAGATTCTCGATTTCTGCAAAAGTAACGATATTAATCTCGTCTACTTACGAATCGAAATGAACAAGCCCTATGAATACTACCGCGATTTTATCCGCGAAGCGACAGAGATGGGGATCGAGGTTCATGCGGTTGCTGGCCATCCGGCATGGGCACTCAAAAGCAACGAAAAGCGGATGATGAATATCGTTCACTGGGTAAAAAGCTACAACCGTGAAGCGGAAAAGAATGAGCGAATTCGCGGGATTCAGTTAGACATCGAGCCGTATCTCCTGCCGTTTTGGGAGACCGATCAGAAGAGGATTATTCGGGAATGGCAGGCTAATGTGCAGGCGTTCACTGCCGAGGTGTCAAAAGATGAGGATTTGGTTGCCAGTACAGCCATTCCATTTTGGCTGGACGATATTCCCGTTCCTGGGCCAGAAGAGATATCCTTGTCCAAATGGATGATCAGCCAGTTTGATACGGTATGTATCATGGCGTATCGTGACACACTTTCCGGTCAAAACGGCATCCTGAATTTGATTGATCAGGAAATGAAAGAAGCGGATGAATTAGAGAAGCGTGTCTTGGTCGCTGTGAATATGAAGCCACTGCTGGATGAAGACCACTCTTCGTTTGCCGAGGAAGGTCCGGCTTACATGAAACAGCAATTAGAGCAATTGCCTGCACATTTGGCACAGCATCCGTCCTTCTCTGGTGTCGCGATCCACGATTATCGCTACTGGAAGGAGGCGACTCCACTGCCCCCGGTAACGAAGCAACGCTACAAAGGCACCTACATATGGCGTGCAGAATTGATTGGCACGGAAAAGGATGAAATTCTCTCCTTTGCGGAACAAAACGGGGTGAATCTCCTCTATGTTCGTCTTGATTTGGAGCAGCCGGCTTCCTATTACCGCGATTTCGTGAGAGAGGCTCGTGAAGCGGGTATCGAGGTTCATGCGATGGGTGGTCATCCGATTTGGGCGATGTCTGAAAATCGGAGTAAGATCATAAAGCTCGTGAATTGGGTGAAAGCCTACAACGAGTCTGTCTCGACAGAAGAGCAGTTTCACGGTATTCACTTAGATATCGAGCCGTATGTCCTTCCTGTCTGGCGTGAGGATAAAGAGGAAGTCTTGCGCCAGTGGATGGGCAACGTCGAGGCTTTCGTTGAGGAGACCAAGAAAGGGACTTCCTTGGAAGCGAGCGTCGATCTCGCTGCATGGCTGGACAAGACACCGACTCCGGGTCAGCCCGAATTGCCGT
Organism: Brevibacillus sp. FIR094; assembly: GCF_050477165.1. Classification (NCBI taxonomy): domain Bacteria; kingdom Bacillati; phylum Bacillota; class Bacilli; order Caryophanales; family Paenibacillaceae; genus Brevibacillus; species Brevibacillus sp. FIR094. Next base: position 40,010 of record NZ_JBEAES010000020.1, read on the forward strand.
TTTCGCATTGGATGATCAAACAGCTTGATCATACGACCTTGATGGCATTTCGCGACCAGGCTCCTCGCATCATCGGCTTGGTTGAAAATCAGATGAAGTACGCAGAGAGCATCCAGAAAAAGTTGGTCGTCGCCGTGGAGACAAAAGAGAGCCACGAAGGGAACGGGATCACCTTTTACGAGGAAGGCATGGGCGAAATGGATCGGCAGCTGGATCTGGTGACAAAAGTGCTGGATCGGTACTCCTCTTATTGGGGGCTCGCCATTCATGCTTATGACTACTGGAAAAACGGGAAAGAGTAGGCTGCCTGCATCGTGCACCATTGTTGTACAATAGAAGAAAACGAGCGTCGGAACGAGGAGAACAAGCCATGCGAGATGTGCAAAACCGACATCGAAATCTTCCGCAGCGTACGCCAGAGATGTTGTACAACGTGGTGCGCAAGTTTTACCGTGGAGCAGTCAGTCATTTTGACCTGATTCAGGAGAAAAAGCAGGAAGCATGTGCAGCCTTGGAAGCTGGTGACCACGACAAAATCCGTGCAGCTGTACACACGTTATTTTTGGAGTTCCATTTTTATGTGACCTGCTGGCTCCAGATTGAGCTTGCCCTGTATCGGCTGGCCCGTCAGGATGAACGCCTTGGGCAAGTGGTGGAAAGATATCGACAGTCGTTGGAAAAGCATGTAGCGGTACGGCAACTACTGGATCAGACGGAGGCGTGTGTGGAGGCGCAGTTTCAACCAACCAGGGATGGATGGTCCTGCGTGCAGAATGATGCCTACGTGTTTGGCAGCATCATTTTTACAGTGGATGAAGAGAGTCTGCAAGATTTGCATGCCGTGTATCAGGCGATTTGGGAAAAGGCAGACCGCTAAACTACCACTTATAACAAAAAGCGTGACCATCGCGATGGATGGTCACGCTTTTCTCATTTAGAAAGTGCCAGGGAAAATGGAGCCTGTGTGGGGAGCCATCTGGCCTGGGGTGTTCAATTGGTGAACCTCTTGTGTGTTCGTGCCAGCAAAGCCGGGAGAGAAGATCGATTGTGCTCCTGCGCCAGCCTGATTGCTGTACGCTTGATTGGCATATGCCTGTGGCTGCAGCTGAGGTTGCTGCTGCTGACCTTGTTGCGCTTGCATGCCGTAGCCAGTGTTATTCAACTGGCGAACTTCCTGGACATTGGTATTGGCAAAGCCAGGCGCAAACATACTGCCAGTCATCGCTGGTGGATACGCTGCTTGATTCGTATAGCCAGCTTGTCCTCCGTAACCGCTATAGCCAACTTGATTGCGGGCTTGAACCTCTTGAACATTCGTGCCGGCAAAGCCCGGAGAGAAAACGGAGCCTTGTCCAACTGATTGCTGATAAGAAGGCTGTGCTTGTATGTAGCCAGCTTGTTGGCCTTGTGCATAGCCTGCGAATTGGTTTTGCATGGACTGGAGAGCTTGATTTTGCCCATAGCCATATTGCGGCTGATGATGTTGTTGGTGGTGAGGATAACCAGCCTGATTGAGCTGTCTTACTTCCTGGGTATTGGTATTCGCAAAGCCAGGGGCAAAAATCGATTGTGCACCACCGTAGGACATGCCCGTTGCAGGGGTACCGATGGATTGGGCATGCCCTCCGTGGTTCCAATGCTGTACTTCCTGTACGTTTGTTCCGGCGTATCCTTGTTGGAACATCGCGCCTGCAGGGCTCATTGCTCCAAAAAATTGCGGTTGTTGCTGGGAATGCATCATATTGTTAAGTATATGGGTCATGGTTAAGACCACCTCCATGGAGTATTTTTTCCAAGGTCGATCAGGTCATGCATCCGAAAACGAAAAAAACATGCCGGAGTCTAAACGGCATGTTCCTTTAGATCAAAACGTGAGACTTGCCTCATTGTTCAGTGCTACCCGCACGTACAGCTAGCATGCCGATTCACCTATTGCGGTAGCGTTTATCTACAATCAGGAAGGATTGACCCATTATGAGCCAACAGCCTGGGGGTCAATCGCGTCAGCCAGTCGTTCGTTGGGTGATGCGACGTTCCCCTTCCTGACGGGCAAATCGCACCAAGGTCGTCTGTGAATCAGCTAGTGCTGCTCGACTCCCTTATCCTGCGGCAATCCCTCGCTTGTTTTGCAAGCGGGAGACATGCTGTGCGTAGTGAATCAAATTCGCTAACGATAATCGTCGAATCGATGGTTCATCGAATTTCTCCGGCTTTGCATTCGCTTCAAAGAGCCAGAGCTTTCCTTCTTCTGTCAAGCCAAGGTCCATCGACATCTCAGCCAAATCCGTCCATTCTGCATTTAAAGACCGTGCGACGGCAAGTGCCGTATCGTGAATGTGTCTTTCCATTTGCTCGTGATTATTTGTAAACAAGGCTTGCATAACGGTTGATAACGAGTGGATCGAGCCGCCGCGTGGCACATGAGTGGTGATACTTTGCGAGCCAGACCTTCTGATGCCAACTCCGGTTACGCACCACTCGCCCTCGCCATCTTTCTGTACGAGGACACGCACATCAAAAGGTTTGCCGTTGTAACGGGCACGACGGATACCCTGCTGCATGATGTACTTCTGTTGTTTGACATGAAGTCTAATATGCTTCCATACGTCATTCAAATTGGAAAAGCGGCGAGTAATGGCCTTTTGCTCCTTTAACCGTTGCAGGAACCACTTATCGTTTTTAAAATCAATGCGCATAATTCCCTGACCAGCTTTACCGAGCACAGGTTTCAAGTAGACAAAGCGATGTTCCGTGCAAAAGCTTCGAAAGCGAGCCAAGGTGTCCAGCTGTTTCGTCTCCGGTAGAAAATCTTGCACCTCCAGGTGAGACTCAAGCATCGTAAACAGCTGGTGCTTGTCAAAAAAGCCGCGATTAAACAATGTGACATTTGGCATTTCATGAATGCGGTTCAATGCTCTTCGGACTTCAGGTCGCCGTTCTGCTTTCCTCGTCGGAATTCGGTTGTAAACCACATGGGGGAAAGGTAGAATCACCTCTTGCCACGAGTTTAGACGATTGTTGTACAAATAGCCGCGTACCTTTTTCTTCTCCCAATTGATTCCTTGTGGAGTGAACACATATACGAGTGCTCCCCATTGCTTTCCCGATTGGGTAATATCCTTGAAGTTCTCGCGATTTCCTAAAAATGTTGCCCCTTCACCAACGGTCAATATGCCAAATAATGGGCCAAGCTTCAGGGAGTCGTCCGCCATTTTCCAGTTAATGCGTGTACGAATACGGCTTGCTTGCACGCGGGGTAAACCAGCGTATATCCGTTTCGTATGAGAAAAGGGACCGAGACTGGCGACCAGTGGCTTTGGCGAGCGTTTAAGGACTAGCCGAGGTAACTGTACGAACCATCTACCGCTAGGGAGGATCGTCAGCCACCCGGAGCGCTGCTGAAGCATGGTGTTCCTCCTTCCAGAAAAACGGTACAGATCGCGTGCGACTAGAAATTGGCCAAGTAACAGCTATAATCGACGAGCAGCTTGCGTGATTCGTGATCAGCCTGCTTGAGACGGGCGTGCTTGAATATAGAACGGCCAGGCTTGGAATTTGCTTCGAACATCCAGACATGGCCTTGCGTATCAATCCCCATGTCCAGCCCCAATTCGCCTAAATCAATCCCTTTGGCCAGTTCAATTGCGGTAGCGAGTCGGATCGACGCGTCAGAAATGCGCTGAGTCATGAGGGGTTTTTGTCTGCCAAACAGGTGCTGCAACAGGTCATCGCCGGGGATGACAGTTCCACCTGTGCGTACGTGAGTAGTTACGCTGCCAGAACCGGCAACCTTAGCTGCCGTGCAGGAGACGACCCACTCATTTTGCTGGTTTTTATGCAAGTGAACACGGAAATCAAACGGTCGTCCATGGAATGTCATTAGTGAAATGCCCTGTTGTGCCAGATACGCGCTGACGCGACGACTGCGGAAGACATGCTGATAAAGGCTGGACAGCTTGGCAAATTGTTTTTTTACATTGCCGCTGCCTGTATGGTAGGAGGCAGTAAAGCCAGCGCCTGCCTGGCGAACAACTTTGACAATACCGTACCCGAGACTTCCGTTTTTGGGCTTCAAATAAACGATAGGGTATTTACGCAGCAAGTTTCGAACAGTTGTAAGAGAAGGAGAGGTGTATGTCTCCGGGATATGCTCATTCACTTCTGGATTCGGGTACAGCAGCTGGTGAACACCCCATTTGTTAAAAAAGCCCTGATTGAACATCGGTAAATTGGGGTAACTGGCGAGTCGATACTTGAATTCCTGAACGGCTTCATGTTTTTCTGCCGAACGAGAGGGGATACGATCATAGACGACATCAGGCATGGCGGTAACATGCTTTTTCCAAAAGTAGGCGCCTGACTTGCTTCTGCGCAAAAACCACGCTTTGACCGTACTGGATTCCCAGTCAACATCGGTGGGGGAAAATATATAGTAGAAAACGCCTTTCCCTTCTTGAGCCTGTAACAGATTTTGAAAAAACGAGGTGCGAGGGCCAATTGGCTGCTTGGGATCTCGTCTAATGCCAGTCGTAACGATCCCGATTGAAGGACCGATTCGGAGTGCAGAGCCTTCTAATTTGAGTTGGATCAAGCCAGGGTGAGGAATGCCCAGCTCCGTTTGCAAGAGCGTCGTCACTTTCATGACGTTCGCATCCGGATTGCTTTTATCTTGTAAGACAGTTGCGACTACTTCCTTTTTACCCAGTAAGACTTTAATTTTTTGGCGTTGCCGTAGCTGGAGCTGTTGGAAGAGAGTAGCTGGCAGGATAATCCCACTGATACGGGGGTTGGAAAGGAAGCGAAGCCGCATTCTGAACGTTTCCATGCTTTAACCTCCTACACGCTCTTTCATGAGATAGTGGGCGTAGCGAACAGGCTGAGTAATCGAATGCAGTTGTGCAGTCGGGTCGTCAATCATGCGAAAAACGGTTCGCCCTGGTCTGCTGTTTACCTCGATGATCCAAACATTACCTGCGGTGTCGATGCCAATATCGATTCCCAGCTCAACGAGTCTGCCGTGTGACTCTTCCAAGAAACGGGGAAGTTCTTCTGCCACTCGGTTGATTGTTTGCTCGATGCGTGCCGCTTTTGCGGATGTGAAGTGAAGGGGCAGGAAAGAGGCCAGAGGTGTTGCTTTCCCTCCTCCGTGCAAATTGGAGGTGATACTGCGTTTGTCTCCCAGACGCACAGCTTTGCCAGTTGTCCCCCATTTACCCAGCCCGTTTTTTTGAACCAGAACACGGACATCGAATGGGGTACCATCCGGGGTATGCAACTCCAAATAGGGCTGTACCAGGAACTTGCGGCCGGCAGTAAAGACAGACACAAAACTTTTTAACCCGGCAGTGTCACGAATTCGCTTGGTGAAAGGCTTATTGTCTCGGTTTCGTCCAGAAGCTTCATAGCCACTGTGCATTTCTTTGATTCTCACGACGCCAATACCGTGAGTTCCCGCCATCGGCTTGATGATGGCTGCCCCGTATTTTTGCAAGGTTGCATGGAGCACTGGATATGAGAATATTTCAGTAGGCGGGAGCAGCGGGGCGAGGAGAGAGGACTTCACGAGCATCTGGTGCACCTGCCATTTTCCAGACAGACCATGCCCCAAAAACGTAATGTTGCGATCGTTTTGCAACTTTTCCACAAATGGTTTATAGTGGCGATAAGATGGGCCCACAAAGCAACGATCATAGATAAAGGCGGGGATTGGGAAGTCTTTTGCGTGCCAGGACCCATTGCGATATTCGAAGCCTTTTACCATACGAATGGAAAAGTTAACTTGACGTGGTGAAAAAACGAAGACGCGAATGCCGTGCTTGCGTCCATAGAGCGTAAGCTTTTTGTAGTACCCTTTGTCTACAAAGTGGGAGCCTTGGCACCGGGCCATGATACCAAGACTTTTCTCGGATGCTGTCATGTAGGTCACCTTCGCCTGTTTTTGTTACACTTCGGTCTTCTTTTTATCGTCTTTTGTGGTTGAATGGTCCGGGGAAAACCACTTAGAAAGGCGGAATAATCCAGCATGCGAACGACAGAAGGGCGAGCGCGCCGAGGCAGCTCTTCGGCACCCTCAGGCAATGGAACTGTTTTGGCTGACTTGGATGGCTTGCTGTTGACCTCCAATAGCCACACCCGTCCATGGACATCGACTCCCAGATCAATTCCGAATTCTGCGTACTGCCCAGGCAGTGATTCTTCTAAAAGGATTGCGAGCTTAAGTGCTACTGCGTGTAACGTTTGAGGGGATGGTCGAATCGTGCCCGCCCGTGGTCCACAAACTCGCAGGGCCTGAAGGGGAGTCATCATCTGCCCGCCTCTGGATATATTGGAAACAATATGGTTTAATCCCAGGCGAGCTACCATGGAAGTGATGGACCATTCGCCTTTTCGGTCTTTTTGTACCAATACACGAAAATCTGTCGGACGTCCTTGGATGCCGATTAACGGTAAACCTTGTTGCAGCAAATAGGATGTGCCTTTTGTCCTTTTTTGCAAATACTGATGTAAGCCCTGAATGCTAGCAAATGATTTGCGCAATCCTCCGGGGAACGCGAGCCGATATCCCTCGGGCGAACTGCGAACTCGAATGATCCCGCGTCCCATGCTACCGTTAGCGGGTTTTGCATAAACGGTGCGATACGTAGATAGCATTTGCCGTATGTCTTCCTGTTTCAAATAACGAACCATACTGGGAAGATGTTCGGAGGCTGTCGGTTGATTCTCGAGAGCGGCGTGTACATGCCACTTATTCAAAAAACGCTCGTTAAAAAAGGGAATGGAAGCGTCTTTGCAGCGCTGAACCCAGTTGGCCATCTGTTCACTTCGTTCGCGTTGGCGGGATACGAGTCGGTTGTAAATGCATTGTGGAAGCGGAAGTAAGGTTTGTCTCCAGACGCCTCCTTTTCTAACGATTCCGCGCACGATTCCCGCATCCCAGTTGACATCCTGAAGCCGAAATGCGCAAAGGATACCTCCGCGTTTACGGGTGATATCGGACATCTCCTGGAAGAAAGAGTTTAGGTGTCCAAACGGTGCTTGCGAGAACGCTGCATTGTAGCTAGAAACAAGAACACCTACATACGGTCCGAAAACGATTGTCTTCTGACTCGCATCATAACGGACTAAGAGTGAAACGCCCCTGGGCAGATGTAGTGATTGAGCTAAAGATGGTCGAATGAAGGTTTTACCCGAGGTTTTGGCTCCCCGTTCCCAACTGCCTACGCGTGCGGAAACGGTTTTGCTCCCAAATTGAACCGCAATGGTGGACGGTGTTGAAAGATTCCATTTGCGCAAGTGCGCCTGGGGCAGGTAAAGGTCTACTTCCGATATTATCTCGTTTTCGACAACGATTGTTGGAATGTAGGACATGAGTATCCCCTTCCCATCAGGCAAAGTTAGTCTATGGTATGAGCACCCAAAACGTTTGGTGCCATGTAGAGAAGAGAGGTTGTTAGGATTTATGAACGCTTGGATACTATTAGTGAATATTGCAGTAGGCTCTGTCATTGGTGGAGTGACGAATGATTTAGCCATCCGAATGCTGTTTAAACCAGTAAAACCGTGGTATATAGGCAGGTGGAAAGTGCCTTTTACCCCGGGATTGATCCCGAGAAGACGGGACGATATCGCGATACAAATGGGCAGACTCGTCGAAGAACATTTGCTGACAACAGAGGGGGTCAAGCGTGCGCTGAATCAGAGTGGTTTGGAGAGCACCCTGACTGGATGGATGAACACCATCGCTCGAGACTGGATGACAGATGAGCGCAGTCTACGTCAAGTATTGCAGACGGTGACGCCACAGTTATTTAAGGAAGATGGAACGTGGAGTGAGGGTGTCCGCGCGCCTATCGAGGCGAAATGGGGTACTTTTGTCGAACAGGTTCTGGCTCAATATGAAGAGAAAAAACTGAGAGAGTTGATTACGGACAACGGACGTGAGCGTCTGGATGCTGCACTTGGCAGTGTGAGCGAACTGCTTTTGAACCGTTTCCGCGAATATTTACATTCCCCGGAAGGCCAGCAAACCTTACAAAACATGGTTCGCGGATTGCTCGGTGGAGGCGGAGGCATGTTTGGTGGCTTAGTCGGGATGTTTCTTGGGGATGACAAGATTTTGGGCAAAATTCTCCCGTATCTCGATGAGCTTTTGCAAAGCAGAGAGCTTTCGGAGCGCGTGCATTACTTTTTGCATAAGGAAGCGGACAAGCTCTTGGACAAAAATGTGGGCGAAGTGGTTGCCTGGATTGGGCGAGATCAAGTGGACGATTGGGCGCGGAAGCTTTTTGCCAAGCTGGAGGAGCAAAGCCTGCGCATCGTGGACGAGCCTCTGTCTCGTTTGACAGCGCCTTTTTCTGCGACGGTGACAACGGAACTCGTTCCTCGTTTGGCAAAGTGGATGGTGGACACGTTGCAACAAAACATCGAGAGAATATTTTCGCGCCTGGCCATCCGAGAGATTGTTACACGGCAAGTAGAGGGTTTCCCGATTGAAAGAATTGAAGAGATGGTAGTCGGGATCTCAGGTAAGGAATTCCGCATGATTACGGTTCTCGGATTTATTCTTGGCGGTATTATTGGGCTGGTCCAAGGTTTATTGTCCAATTTGGTCAGTTAAACAAAACTGAAAAGAAACTGTAACTGTGTTGTAATAATCCTGTAATATTCCTTGGGTATGATAAAAGCACGATGAAAACCCCCTTAATGATATACTTTCTGGTCGGTAGCTTTCGAAAAAGCTACCCTTTTTTTTTGCCCCGCCTTCGGGTATATTGGTCGAAGGAGCGCACGTACATGGAACGGGTGGGAGAAAAGGAAGGGGGAATAGCAATATGGCAACGAAGCATGAACAAATCTTGCAACATATTGATCGCCTTCCGATCGGTTCGAAGATTTCCGTGCGGCAGATCGCGAAAGACCTGGATGTTAGTGAAGGGACTGCATACCGCGCGATCAAGGAAGCGGAGACACAAGGATACGTCAGCACGATTGAGCGTGTCGGTACGGTGAGAATCGAGAAGAAGCAAAAAGAAAATATTGAACGTTTGACCTTTGCGGAGGTTGTGAACATCGTCGATGGTCATGTGCAAGCTGGACGTGAAGGCTTACACAAGACCTTGAATAAATTTGTAATAGGGGCCATGCAGCTCGAAGCCATGATGCGCTATATTGACGCCGGGAGTCTCTTGATTGTCGGTAACCGCTATCAGGCGCACAAAATCGCTTTGCAGCAAGGGGCTGCTGTATTAATTACCGGGGGATTCGATACAAGCGAGGAAATCAAGCAGCTAGCTGACCGCTTAGCGCTGCCAATCATCTCCTCCAGCTACGACTCCTTTACGGTAGCATCGATGATTAACCGAGCCATTTACGATCGCCTTATCAAAAAGGAAATCGTAATGGTAGAGGATATTTTGAAGCCGCTTGCAGAAACGCCTGTCTTATTGACATCAGATTCTGTTGCCAAGTGGCACCAGTATACGGAGCTGTATCAGGACACGAGATTCCCCGTCGTAGATGAGCAGATGCGCCTGATCGGGATTGTTACCTCCAAAGACATTATCGGTCATGAGGAAACTGCGACGATCGACAAGGTCATGACGAAAAACCCGATCACGACCTCGCCGCGGGTATCCGTAGCATCATCTGCGCACACCATGGTGTGGGAAGGAATCGAGCTATTGCCTGTCGTAGATAACTATCGCAAGCTCGTAGGGGTCTTGAGCCGCAACGACGTGTTAAAAGCGCTGCAATTTACAGCTAAGCAACCTCAGATGAGTGAAACGTTCCCGAATCTGATCATGTCGCATTTCCGTGAGGAGCGCCAAGCAGATGAGATGGTTTATCTGGGTGATGTAAGCCCACAAATGACCAACCATCTCGGTACGATTGCCAGCGGAATCATGACGACGGTCATGGTCGAGGCTGCTTGTAACCTGCTACGCCACCATCGTCGAGGCGACATGGTACCGGAAAATATCACCGTCTATTTCCTAAAGCCAGTCCAGATGGAAAGTCATATCGAAGTGAAACCGCGCCTATTGGACATCAGCCGCCGCTTCGGAAAAGTCGAAGTATCCGTGTTCCACGGTGAACAGCTCGTGGGGCAGGCCATGATTACTGCGCAAATTATTGAGCGTTAAAAGAAAGGAACAGTCTTTTATGGACTGTTCTTTTTCGTGTCTCGTCGTCTGTTTACTAATTTTCCTTTTGTTCAAAACCTTGCTCGCGCCTTCTTTTTTCAATGCGAAGAAATGGAATATGCATGAAAATTTTAGCCAGCATTCCTACTCCCAATACAAATACAGCATAAATCAATTCGATCGACTCAAACAGCGCTCCGTATAATTGAAAACCGATCAGCCTGCCTAAAGCAAACAGCATGACCATCACGGAAATAAATCTTCCCAACATATGCGGTTCGATGGTTTGCTGATAAAAGGTACGGAAAAATACACCATAGATATTGAACATGGAAAATAGAAAAAAGCTCACAAATGAATAAAATAGTAATACGGCAAGTGGATTGGATTGCAGGAGCTGAAAAAAGGAATCACTGCCTAAGAGAAGCAGGGGAAAGACGGCTACAACGATTCCGATCAGACCGATACCAATATTATGGGAGATCGAAAAACGTTTTGCAAAAGGATCACCCCAAGAATCGAACATATGGAGCCAGCGGTCTGTGCGCTTTCTACCAGTCCGAAATCGATGTCCGATCCGCCAAATATCTGCTTAATCATATACGGGAAGCCAAGCATAACAAACGGAAAGAGAAAAATATGGGTAAGAAGACCGTTGAGTACAAGTGAACTGATTCGATAATCCTTGGCGAAAATCTGTAAACCCTCCTGTAGTTCCTTTATAATCGAAGAAGAACTAGCCGTTCTTGGGAGCGTAGGAAGCTTCATGAAATGCATAGATGCAGCTGAGATCAAGGAAAGCACGGCGTTTAGTAAAAAGACCGCTCCAATCCCGCTAACACTATACAGAACTGTTCCAGTAAGTGGGGCAAGCACACGAACCGTCTCCACTACAGTGGTATCCAAAGCGATAGCGTCAGTCAATTCTGTTTTCTTCACAACATGCTGCAAGAGCGTGGTATACGCGGGAACCGTCAGTAGATTACATACAGAAAAAAATAGAACGGCCACATATATAATTGTTTCTTTGATGGGCTGAAACAGCGAGAGAAAGAACAGCGACAGAAGAAAAATTCCATAAATGAGATCGATGGCGCCCAATAGCATGCGCTTGTCCAGACGGTCAGTCCATACTCCTGCAAATGGACCTAACAGGATTTGCGGGAGCACCCCTAGCGCCAGTATGGAAGCAAATTTTCCTGCTGATCCTGTGAGCGCCAGAATGTACAGGGAAAAGGAAACACTTAGGCAGATTGTTCCAAACTCGGTAGTAGAATGGCGAAACAGAAACAATGAGAAATTAGGGTTGGCAAACAAATGAACCTTCATAGCTGATCCCTCCAGGCGCTATAGGCAAAATACATATTTTAATTGTAGATGGATCAAGAAAAAAAGCGCGGCAAATTTTGCTGTGACGATTGAGCAAAAATTGACATCGGAAGGTGGGCAGGGGAACGATGAGTCAGATTACCAAGCCGTTAACTCTGAAGATTGTGAACAGCGCAATTACCATCTATCAGATGGAGGCAGGCGTTTCTGATGAGCTACATCAGCACGATACTTGTTTTCAAATCAGCATGTTGCTTCAGGGAAATCCGATGGTGCAATGTGAACAGCAATTTCGCAAGCTGGCCGGACGTCAGCGCCTGGTTGCATCGCCGGGCTGTCTGCACCGTCATTTTTCCGAGGCAGAGGCTATGCGGTTGATGCTCTTCTTTCTCAGCCCAAGCCTGCTGGAGAGTGTCTATGCTGACAAAATGGAGGCAGTTAGCGGACCGATTGAATTTGTCCCATGGTCGGAAGATGAAACGGATGGTTTTCAAAGAATCGCGGAAACGGTTTGTACACAAATGATTACACAGCAGATGGAAAAGCTGGAGCTTGAACAGATAGAATGGGAGCTAGCCAGCCTGCTGTTAAATGTGCAGGAAGGATCGCACACGCAAAAATGGCGGGGCAAGCATCTATCCGCTTATCCCTCGATTCCTGTATCGATCCATCCTGTCCTGAAAAGGGTGACGGATTTGATCCAGGATGATGTAACCGTGGATTGCTCACTGGATACACTGGCGGGAGTTGCGGGTATCAGCAAATTTCATCTGATTCGTCTATTCCGTGAGCAGATTGGTCGCACTCCTGCGCAATATGTGACAGATCAACGTGTAACCCGGGCCGCCTGGTTGCTCCGACATAGTAAGCTCGCCGTTACGGCCATTGCTTTTGAAGCGGGCTTTGGTAGTGTAAGCACATTTGAGAGGGCCTTTAGAAAAAAATATAGAGTAAGTCCGCTCGATTACCGTAATAGCATGTAGGTACGTACGAAGCTTCGTCACCGATGAATTGACAGGGTAAGGAATGTAACTTATCATCTAATTAGAAAATTATCTAATTAGATTCGGACAATAACCAATCGAGAAAGGAGTGCCCCTTTTGCAACTCGACCAACTCGTCACCTTTTATAAAGCACTCGGAGACCCGACGCGCGTACGCATTCTCGCGATTTTAGCAAATGGCCCCCTGCACGGACAGGCGTTGGCAGGCAAGCTCGGCGTGACACCTCCCACCATCACCCACCATATGGCAAAGCTTCGAGATGCAGGTGTCGTTTACGAACGACGTGATAAAAACACCATTTACTTTTATTTGCACGAAGCCAATGTAACACGCCAGTCGCAAGCAATCGTGAATGTCATGGAAAAAGCAAAGGATTCGACAGCAGAGGACATTTTTGCGCAAGACAACTCACACGTTCAGAGGAGGCATCAGATGGCAGCAGAAAAAATGCAGGTCATTCGCAGCTTTATTACACCAGATGGCAAGCTGAAACAAATCCCGTCCCAGCGTAAGAAAAAGCTGATCGTCTTTGAACACATGGTCCGTGGGTTAGAAAAAGGTCGCAAGTACAAGGAACAAGAGATCAACGAATACATTCGCCAATTCCACGAGGATTATGCTACGATTCGCCGGGAATTCATCATGAATCATTATATGTATCGAGAAGAGGGCATCTATGAGCTGAACCCGGAGGAAATCTGGGCAAAAGCCGAAGACCTGCAATAGCAGGAAATCGTTTCCTTCTGAATTGAACAGAAAAAAGGACAACCTTCGGCACTGCCGCTCAGGTTGTCGAAGCAATAGAATGTCACACAAATTCATTATAGCGAGAGCTCTAACAGGTTTGTATGATAAACAGCTGGGAATAGAGGAAAAGTATTTCCAGTCATCGTTTTCCTAAAAATGAAAAAGGCATGCGGAACGTAAAGCTGTTCCCATGCCTTTTTCTTATTGAGGTTTTGAACACTTATACCCCTTTTTTCAATTCTGCCTGCCAAGCTGTACGATAACGGAAATAATTGCGAGTTCCCAAAAATAAATTCATAGCCCCTACAATCAGCATGATCAACGCAACGACAATGCGGATCGTATCGAGAGAATCAAAAGTAAACTGATTGATGCCGAACAAAGAAACGAGTATCCCCAATGACACATTCATTTTCCCCAGCAACATACGCGATTCAAGCGGATGGATGCCTCGTCTGCGCGCATGGATACTATAGTAGACACTGGCAACCAGGGAAGCGAGAATACCGGTCATGTAAAAGGCAGACCACATATATGGATTCATCCTTTCTAGCCATTCTGGTATTACCCATCCTACCAAAATCAGGGGAGAGCGGTCAAATACAAGTAAGAACGTTTGTTCTTAACGTCCGTATGCGCTATACTTCCGGTATAATGTAAGAGAGAAAGTTTCCATTGTAAAAATTGAGAGGGGTAATATCATGACCTCCTTTGTCCATTTGCATGTTCATACGGAGTACAGTCTGCTGGATGGAGCAGCACGTATCGATGCACTAGTGAAGCAAGCCAGCGAGTTGGGCATGCATGCACTGGCTATGACAGACCATGCCAATCTGCACGGGGCGATCCCGTTTTATAAAGCTTGTCTGGAGGCAGGCATCCAACCGATTATCGGAATGGAAATATACGTAATAGAGGGAAATCTTCAAGATCGCGTGCGAAATGCACCGCCGCCTAGTCATCTGATCGTTCTCGCTGAAAACGAAACGGGCTACCGGAATCTCCTGAAGCTGGCGACAATCGCGAATACAGACGGCAACTACATTCTTCCGCGTCTCAACAAAGAGGCGTTGGCAAAGCATACAGACGGCCTCATTGCACTGAGCGGCTGCCAGCAAGGGGAAGTAGCCAAGCTATTACTGGCTGGAGAAGCGGACGTTGCGAAAGACGCAGCCCTCCGATATCAGCGAATGTTTGGTGAACAGTATTTTTATTTGGAACTGGCTGATCATGGACTGGAAGTGGAGCGCAGGCTGAATACTCGTCTCGTGAAACTGAGCCAGGAAACGGGGATTCCGCTGATTGCGACGAACAATGTTCACTACATCTACAGGGAGGATCACCAGCAGCATGATATCTTGTTGGCGATCAAAGAAGGCAAGACGATTGGCGAAGAAAACCGTTTTCGTTACGAGACGGATCAATACTATCTGAAAAGTGCCGAGGAAATGGCGGCGCTCTTTGCCTTTGCGCCCCAGGCATTAGCGAATACTGTAGTTGTTGCAGATAGGTGCAAGCTGGACCTTACCTTTGGCGCGCATATTTTGCCGGAATTTCCCTTGGCAGGGGGACAAGATGCAACGCAGTATTTGCGTGAACTGTGTGAAAAGGGATGCTTGGAGCGATACGGCGAGATTACGCCAGAGGTGCAAGCGCGTCTGGATCACGAGCTGGCAATTATTACAGGGACGGGCTTCACCGATTACTTCCTGATTGTATGGGATTTCATGCGGTACGCCCACGAAAACGGGATACCGACTGGACCTGGACGCGGATCTGCGGCAGGTAGTCTCGTCGCGTATGTTTTGAAAATCACGAATGTCGATCCACTTCGCTTTCAGTTGCTCTTTGAACGCTTTCTCAACCCGGAGCGGGTGACGATGCCTGATATTGATATCGATTTTTCCGTAGAGCGCCGTGACGAAGTCATTCACTATGTAGCGAGCAAGTACGGTCATGATCGTGTTGCCCAAATCATTACCTTTGGAACGATGGCGGCTCGTGCAGCAGTGCGTGACGTTGGGCGGGCGTTAGGCTTGTCTTTGGGCATCGTGGATCGCGTGGCCAAAATGATTCCGCAATCGCCAGGCATGACGATTGAACGAGCGATGCAGATCAACCCGGATATCGGCAAGCTGTGCGCGGAAAACAAACAGGCAGCACAACTGATCGAAACGGCAAGGGGAGTAGAAGGCTTGCCGCGCCACGCCTCCACACATGCGGCGGGTGTCGTCATTTCGCGTGAACCGCTGACGAATTACGTTCCATTACAGACGGGCAATGAAGGCTTGGCGCTCACGCAGTATCCGATGGAGATTCTCGAAGAAGTCGGTCTGTTGAAGATGGACTTCCTCGGCTTGCGCAATTTGACCATCATTCAGGAAACATTGCGTCATTTGCAGGAGCAGGGAATATCGCTTGATCTGGATCAGCTGCCGACAGACGATGAGAAAACGTTTCGTATGCTCTCCCGTGGGGAGACAACCGGTATTTTCCAACTGGAATCTTCGGGGATGCGCAGTGTGCTGCGAGATTTGAAGCCGAGCAGCCTCGACGACATCATTGCGGTCCTGGCTTTGTATCGCCCGGGGCCGATGGAGATCATCCCACAGTACATCGCCGCTAAACACGGACAGAGCAAAGTACAGTACGCTCATCCTGTTCTCGAGCCGATTTTGCGGGAGACGCATGGTTTTATGATTTATCAGGAGCAGATCATGCAGATTTCCTCGACACTGGCAGGCTTCAGTCTTGGTGAGGCAGATATTTTGCGCCGAGCAGTCGGGAAAAAGAAACGGGAGCTATTGGCGGAGCAGCGGGAGAAGTTCGTGGCTGGTTGTGTCCGACAAGGGTACGGAGAAGAGCTGGGCAATCAAGTCTACGATTTGATCGTACGCTTTGCCGATTATGGCTTCAACAAAGCCCATTCGGTGGCTTATGCGGTCATCGCTTACCAGATGGCTTATTTGAAAGCAACTTATCCGCTTGCGTTCATGGCAGCGCTACTCTCATTGTCCATCGGCAGTCAAACGAGAATTGCCGAGTACACGGAAGAAGCGCGGCGATTACATCTTACCGTGCTCGGGCCTGACGTGAATAAGAGCCTTGCCTACTTTACAGTGGAGCAGGAGGCGATTCGCTTCGGTCTGGCAGCAGTGAAAAACGTCGGCTACAGTGCCATTGAATCGATCGTGAAAGAGCGCAAAGGCAGACCGTATCGTGACGTCTTTGATTTTTGTGCCCGCGTGGATGCACGGTTAGTCAATCGCAGAGTAGTAGAGTCGCTCACTTTATGCGGCGCGCTGGACTCGTTGCCAGGACATCGCAGTCAGCTTTTGCTATTACTGGATGAAGCGGTAGGGAAGGCAAACAGTAAAAGAATCGAACGTGACGCCAACCAGCTCAATCTATTTGCGGGAGAAGAAGATGCGGCACCATTGCGCGAGCCGGCAGAATATCCCGAGGTACCACCGCTCTCACATACCCAGCAATTAAAAGAGGAGAGGGATTTGATCGGGGTATACATCTCCGGTCATCCACTTGACCAGTTTGCCCATGTCGCGAGTCGCCCGGAAGTAGCCGTTATCTCTTCATTGGGGGATGTGCCGCGCGACAAGACGGTGAAAGTATTCGGAATGATAACGGAAGCCAGACGCATCCAAACGAAAAAAGGGGACCCAATGGCGTTTATTACGCTAGAGGACAAAACGGCGCCAGTAGAGCTGGTCGTCTTTCCACAGGTGTATGCGAAGTATGCGCCACTGCTCGAGCGTGAACAAATCGTCGTGGCAGAAGCCCGAGTCGATCATCAGGACGACATGGTCAAGCTCATGGCTTCTCGTTTCTGGGATGCACAAACGCTGCCGCAGCCGAAGTCTGAGACCGTATTATTTGTCAAAATATCGGTAGAGCAAGAGCACGATTCGACGCTGCAAAGACTTTCACGCTTGTTTGTCGAAAAAAAAGGAGCGATTCCCGTTATCCTCTTCTATGAAGGGAAAAGACAGACAATTCGCCTGCCAGAAGCAAATTGGGTAGACGTAGATGAGTCATTTTTGGAGCAAGCGCGAGAAATTGTGGGTCCTGACAGCGTAATTCGGAAAGAAATGCCTATAAATTGGGGAGGATGAGGAATGTCCTCCCTTTTTCGCCGTTTTCGGCAGGTTTACAGGAGAACAGTTTTTTATTATATTGAGATCATAACTCAATAAGTGGTCAGACCACTTGGAATAACCCAGGCGTTTTTACTGCCTACAAGCAATCATAGAAACTATTATCGTGAAATGGAGTGGGATCGCATGTCCAACCTGAGAGAGGAAGCACTTGAGCTTCACAGAAAACATCAAGGAAAATTGGAGGCAGTGACCAAGGTACCCGTTCGCAATGCTTACGATCTGAGTCTTGCCTATTCTCCTGGGGTTGCTGAACCTTGCAAAGATATTTTTGATGACAAGTCAAAAGTGTACGATTACACGATGAAAGGCAATCTGGTTGCAGTAGTCAGCGACGGTACTGCAGTACTGGGGCTCGGAAACATCGGACCAGAAGCAGCAATGCCGGTTATGGAAGGTAAAGCAGTTTTGTTCAAAGCCTTCGCAGGTGTAGATGCATTCCCGATCTGCTTGAATACAACAGATGTAGATAAAATCGTAGAGACAGTAAAACTGCTCGAGCCTACTTTTGGTGGCGTTAACTTAGAAGATATCGCAGCTCCTGCATGCTTCGAAATCGAAGAGCGTCTGAAGCGCGAAACAAACATCCCGATTTTCCACGATGACCAACACGGTACAGCGATCGTTACAGCGGCAGGTCTGATCAATGCTCTGCGCGTGGTTGACAAAAAGTTGGAAGATATCCGCGTAGTAGCGAACGGTGCAGGTGCAGCTGGTATCGCGATCATGAAGCTTCTGATTTCCATGGGCGTTAAAGAAGTGATCATGGTTGATACAAAAGGAATCGTGTACGAAGGCCGTCCATACGGTATGAACCCAGTGAAGGAACAAATGGCGAAAATCACGAACCGCAGCATGCTGCAAGGTGACCTGGCTGACGCAATGAAGGGCGCGGACGTATTTATCGGTGTATCCGTAGCTGGCGCTGTTACACAGGACATGGTTCGTTCGATGAACCGCGATCCGATCATTTTCGCTATGGCAAACCCAGTACCAGAAATCATGCCACAAGAAGCAAAAGAAGCAGGTGCGGCAGTAATCGGTACAGGCCGTTCCGACTTCCCGAACCAAGTAAACAACGTTCTGGCATTCCCGGGAATCTTCCGTGGCGCTTTGGATGTACGTGCAACGGAGATCAACGAAGAAATGAAGCTGGCTGCTGTATATGCAATCGCAGACCTGATCACACCAGAAGAGCTTACTGCAGATAAAGTGATCCCTTCTGCATTCGATCCACGTGTAGCACCAAACGTAGCTGCGGCAGTAGCAAAAGCAGCAATGGAAACGGGTGTTGCTCGCCTCACAGTTGATCCGGAAGAAGTCAAACAAAAAACGACGAAATTGACAGCTATCTCTTACCAAGAAGCGTAAAATACTTTTCATCGAGGCACCGACGACACCCTCCGCGAAAGAACGTAGGCTTTTTACAAACGTGGAGGGTGCTCCTCGTTGAAGGTATGAGTAAGGAGGATAATCGTGCTCGACTCTTCCCAAGATCGAAAGGTTTACGAAGGAATTCTCCTGCAACTTCATGAAATCATTCAGGAGCAAAACTTGCGGCCTGGGGACAAGCTTCCGTCTGAGCGAGAGCTGTCCGAGCAACTGGGAGCAGGTCGTTCCTCTGTACGCGAGGCTCTTCGGGCTCTGGAGCTGCTCGGACTCATTGAGACCCGTCGCGGGGAAGGCACCTTCCTCAAGCATTACAGACACAATCGGCTGATCGATATTCTTGGCTTTTTTATCCTACGGGATACCAAAACCAAGAAGGACTTGATCGAAATGCGCCGAATGCTAGAGCTGGATGCTGTCCGCTTAGCCTGTAGACGGGCGACTGACAAGCATTTTGATGAAATGGAACGCATCCTGGCCATTGCAGAGGAAAGAGTAGCAAGAGGCGAGGTACCTGCGGAGGAAGACTATCAGTTTCATCGCGTCATATGTCGCTCCAGCCGCAACTCGATTCTGCATCGCATATGGACGCCTTTGGTTGAGTACAGCAACAGTATTCGTATTGAATCACTGTCGCGCGAAGGTAGAGCGAGTGCAGCACTCGTAGAGCATCGACAGATTATGGAAGCCATTCGCGAAGGCGATGTGAACGTCGCATTAGAGAGAATGAAAAAGCATTTGGAGAACAGCAAGCTTTAGTTTTCCCTCAATTTGCGAGGGGCGTTGGCGCTGTGATATGATGATGCAGACCTGTATTGGACGATTGAGGAGGAAGCCAACATGTGGACGGTCATCTACATCGCTCCTAGCGCTAGAATTGCAGAACGGATACAGCAACGTTTGACAGATGAAGGGTTTTTGGTAAAGGTTCGCGAAGGTAAGGTCTCGAAGCAATACGAGATTCTCGTGCCAGAGAGCGAACTAAACGAAGTCCGGGATGTACTCGGCACGATCCTTCACTGATGAGAAAGGTGGGTGTACCTGTGCTTAAAGATCTTTTTGGGAAAAAGCGCAAATTCGCTACAGTTCCTTCAGAGACACTAGCACGTGTCCCAGCTTCCACCGACACTAGCAAGGAAGCGGGTACGAAAGAAAAGGAAGTCCCTGAGGGATTGATGAATAAATGCCCACATTGTGGGACGATTCACTACTCGAAGGATTTGGAGAAGAATTTGCGTGTCTGTAAAGGCTGCCAGTTCCACTACTCCATGTCCGCTCCAGAGCGTCTGCAAGCGCTTCTGGATGATGGGGTTCTGACAGAAGAATTTGATGCCAATTTGATTACAGCCAATCCGCTCGGTTTTCCTGGCTATTTGGAAAAAATGGAGCAAGATATGGCCAACACCAATTTGAACGAGGCGATCATTACAGGCGAAGGTTTCCTGAGTGGGAACCGCATCGTGATTGGGGTCATGGATTCTCGTTTCCGTATGGCGAGTATGGGATCGGTCGTCGGGGAAAAAATCACGCGCGCAATTGAGCAAGCGATCGAACGGCGTTTGCCTTTCATTCTGTTCAGTGCATCTGGTGGAGCACGCATGCAAGAAGGTGTATTGAGCCTGATGCAAATGGCGAAAACCAGCGCAGCGTTGTCTCGATTGGATCGCGAACGCTTGCTGTTCGTCTCGGTCATGACGAATCCTACATATGGTGGCGTATCAGCCAGCTTTTCTTCGTTGGGAGATTACAATATCGCAGAACCAGGAGCTATGATCGGTTTTGCTGGGCGTCGAGTCATTGAGCAAACGATCCGTCAGGAGTTGCCAAAAGACTTTCAAACAGCGGAATTCTTGTTGAAAAACGGGCAACTCGATATGGTGGTACACCGTAAGGATATGCGAAATACGCTGTCCAAACTGGTAGAGATGCACACGTCTCGGGAAGGAGTAGAAACATGGCAGGCGAGCTCTCCTTTGAAAAGCCATTAGTAGAATTACAAGATAAGATTAAGGAATTGCGCCGTTTTACTGAGGAAAAGGGAATTGATTTCTCTGACGAAATACAGCGTCTCGAACAAAAATCAAAAGAGCTTGCTGTGCAAATTTACGGCAACTTGACTCCATGGCAACGCGTACAGCTGGCTCGTCATCCGGAACGGCCAACGACTTTGGACTATATACAACTACTTTTTACTGATTTTATCGAGGTTCATGGAGACCGTTTGTTCGGAGACGACCATTCGATTGTAGGTGGAATTGCCAAGCTGGACGGACGTCCGGTTACGATCATCGGTCACCAAAAAGGGAAAGACACGAAGGACAACATCAAGCGCAACTTTGGGATGGCTCACCCAGAGGGCTATCGAAAAGCCTTGCGTATTATGCAGCAGGCGGACAAGTTCGGTCGGCCGATCATCTGCTTTATCAATACATCAGGGGCATATCCTGGAAAAGCGGCAGAAGAACGCGGTCAGAGCGAAGCGATTGCCCGCAATCTGCGTGAAATGGCGACATTTGGCGTGCCGATTATTTGTATCGTGATCGGGGAAGGCGGAAGCGGTGGAGCCTTGGCGATCAGCGTAGGTAACCGCATCTATATGTTGGAGAATTCCTATTACTCCGTGATTGCACCGGAGAGTGCCGCTGCGATTCTCTGGAGAGATTCCAGCTTGGGCATGCGTGCAGCGGAGACGATGAAAATTACGGCTCCTGACTTGTTGGAATTAGGGGTCATTGACGGAATTATTGATGAACCATTCGGAGGAGCCCATCGTGATTTGATCGCGCAGGCAGGGATGGTCAAGGCGGTCATCTCGGAACAACTAGAACAGTTGGGTCGTTTAACTCCAGATGAATTGATACAGGACCGTTACGATAAGTTTAAACAGATCGGAGAATTCGCCTCCCTGTAAGAATCAGGGGGCGTTTTTTTCTTG
The DNA here is from genome assembly GCF_050477165.1 of Brevibacillus sp. FIR094. Taxonomy (NCBI): domain Bacteria; kingdom Bacillati; phylum Bacillota; class Bacilli; order Caryophanales; family Paenibacillaceae; genus Brevibacillus; species Brevibacillus sp. FIR094. The sequence continues at coordinate 61,729 of NZ_JBEAES010000020.1, forward strand.
TTTTCCGTGGGGAAAATCTGCTACAATCGAAGTCGAATGAAGGAGTTATCAGAGCTTTCAAAAAGTATGGCACATATCTATCGAGTGTATAACAGATATGCTGATTTGAGTGATACAGCATGTTTCATACAAAGTATGGTACATACTGTTTCCGTTAAATGACATGCTAAAGACGATACGATTGGAGAGGTGGATTCCATGCGGAAACTTGCAGTTCTCACTAGCGGTGGAGATTCTCCTGGAATGAATGCCGCAGTCCGGGCGGCTGTACGTCGTGCTCATTTTCACGAGGTACAAATGTTTGGGGTTTACCACGGATATGAAGGGCTGATGAGGGGAGATATCAAGGAGATGTCTCTAGGCTCTGTTGGGGATATTATCCAACGGGGAGGAACCATTCTCTACTCCGCTCGCAGTGAAGAGTTCAAGACGGAAGCCGGACAGCAAAATGCAGTGGAGCAATTACGTGCTCATGGAATTGAGGGTCTGATTGTAATTGGGGGAGACGGGTCGTTTCGCGGTGCACAGAAGCTGACTGAAAGAGGCTTCCCAACCATTGGCGTACCGGGTACGATTGATAATGATATTCCGTGCACCGATTTCACGATCGGGTTTGATACCGCATTGAATACCGTTGTGGAAGCGATCGATAAAATCCGCGATACGGCCACCTCGCATGAACGCACGTACATTATTGAAGTGATGGGGCGAGATGCTGGCGATCTGGCATTGTGGGCAGGGCTTGCAGCTGGTGCCGAGTCCATTATTATCCCGGAAGCGTCGCAGGAGATGGACGATATTATTGAGCGTCTGCATGCTGGACAACGCCGTGGCAAAAAGCATTCCATCATCATTGTGGCGGAAGGGGTAGGAAGTGCAGCCTCTTATGCCGAAGCGATCACGAAAGAGACAGGCTGGGAGACTCGTGTAACGGTACTGGGTCATATCCAGCGCGGTGGTTCCCCTACTGCGATGGACCGAATGCTGGCGAGCCGAATGGGTGCAGCAGCTGTCGATTTGTTGCTGGAAGGCAAGCAGGACCGAATGGTTGGGATTCAGAACAACCAGATCGTTGATGTTGATTTTCAAGAAGCATTGGCGAAAAAGCATCAATTGGATTTATCCATTTATCAATTGGCGCGCACGCTATCTATATAAAACTAACAGGTTTTGGAGTGTAGAGGAGGCTTACATCCTATGTTAAGGAAAGCAAAAATTGTATGTACCATCGGACCGGCGAGTGAAACGGTTGAAACACTGAAAAAACTGATTGAAGCAGGAATGAACGTAGCGCGTTTGAATTTCTCGCACGGTTCCCATGAGGAGCATGCGGCGCGAATTGTAAACATTCGTCAGGCATCAAAAGAAACCGGGAAACCAGTTGCAATCCTGTTGGATACAAAAGGTCCTGAAATCCGCACGGGTACGCTCGCAGTAGATGCAATCGAGCTCGAAGAAGGAAATACGCTGATCCTCACGACTGAGGAAGTAGCGGGTACCGTTGAGCGCGTATCCATTACGTATCCGGAATTGCCTCGTGATGTGAAAAGCGGCGATACAATTTTGATCGACGACGGCTTGATCGGGTTGACTGTACAAGAAGTACGTGGTACCGAAATCGTCTGCTTGATCAAAAACGGTGGAACACTGAAGAGCAAAAAAGGCGTCAATGTTCCGGGTGTCAAAATCAACTTGCCAGGTATCACTGAAAAGGATGCACAGGATATCGAATTTGGTATTGAACAAGGAGTCGATTTCATTGCGGCTTCCTTCGTCCGAAAAGCAACGGATATCTTGGAGATTCGCCAAATCTTGGAGCGCCATAACGTGCGTATCGATATTATCGCGAAAATCGAAAACCAGGAAGGCGTCGATAACGTAGACGATATTCTGGTAGTAACTGATGGAATCATGGTTGCGCGCGGAGATTTGGGCGTAGAGATTCCGGCAGAAGAAGTACCACTTGTTCAGAAGAAGCTGATCAAGAAGTGTAACGAGCTTGCGAAGCCAGTCATTACAGCAACACAAATGCTTGATTCCATGCAGCGCAACCCACGCCCGACACGTGCGGAAGCGAGTGACGTTGCGAATGCCATTTTCGATGGTACAGACGCAATCATGCTCTCTGGAGAGACGGCTGCCGGTAAATACCCGGTTGAGTCTGTCGAGACCATGGTGCGCATCGCTGTACGTGCAGAGCAAGAGCTGAATTATCGCGAGATCTTGTACGCACAAGCACAGCTCAAACAAGTGACGATTACAGATGCCATCAGCCAAGCTGTATCCAATGCAGCACTGGATCTGGACGCAGCGGCAATCATTACTGCGACCGAAAGCGGACACACAGCTCGCATGGTATCGAAGTTCCGTCCAAAAGCACCAATCGTGGCTGTAACGCCGCATGAAGCGATTATTCGCCGTCTTGCACTCGTAAACGGCGTGTATCCGGTGAAGGGCGAGATGGCGAATACAACTGACGAAATGCTGGAGATGTCTGTGCAGGAGGCGCTTGATGCAGGCTTCGTTCGTCATGGCGATCTCGTTGTGATCACAGCAGGCGTGCCTGTGCGTGAAGTTGGGACAACGAACCTGATGAAAATCCACGTCATTGGCGATGTGGTAGCAAAAGGACAAGGAATCGGCCGGAAAGTTGTCACAAATAAGGTAGTTATTGCTAGATCGACTGAAGAGGCGCTGGCAAAGGTAGAAGAAGGAGCAATTCTGGTAACCATCGGTACCGACTCCGATATGATTGAAGCGTTTGGTAAGGCTGGAGCAGTGATTTGCGAAGAAGGGGGACTTACCTCTCACGCAGCCATCGTAGGCCTGAATCTCGGCGTTCCAGTCATCGTAGGTGTGCAATTTGCTACCGATGTATTGAAGGACGGGCAAATCGTAACGGTGGATTCTGAACGCGGGCATATTTACTCAGGGCATGCCCGGATTCTGTAGGTAATATTATTCATATTTAATACGGAATACCTTTGAAGGGTGACCAAGCGTCACCCTTTTTTGGCTTGGCGCAAAAAGGATTAGCCGACGAACTACCTGATAAGTTTTACCAGATAACGGTGATTATTAGGTGGTGCAAAGCGAGTGGGAATCTGTTAAAATCGGTCGGTGGCTTTGTGTCAGGACGGATTAAATCCATACGTTCGGGGTTTCCAAATCGTGACAGAATGGGTGTTGTAGCGCTCGTTACCAAGAAAAGGCTGAACATAAAAGGGTCCTTCTGTACGTCCAATGTTCGGGATTTTGTGTCAAGTGTTTTTTTAGAGCGAACACAACATCTAGTATTGTCGAAAATTATTTTGCACAATATATAGGTAAAACTATTGAGTTTTACAGATGAAGATAGTTAAACTAGAGAGGAAAGATTCGAAGGAGGAACGATATGCTGGCGACCGAAACCGTATCCCGAACTCAATTTTTGCGGGATGAATTCTTAAATCAATATCCTGATTTTCCGATCCATATGAGTCCTCTGGGACAATTTGTTTACTACCGTACTTATTCTCGTTTTGTACCGGAAAAAGGAAGACGGGAAACGTGGAAAGAAACTTGCCGCCGCTCGGTGGATTACAATATTAAGCTGGCTTATCAGCATTTGAACAAAATCGGAATGTACGCCGATTCTCACGCAATGGAAAAAGAGGCAGAAGGTTTGTTTGACAACATGTTCAACCTTCGTCAGTTCTTGTCTGGCCGTACCTTGTGGGTTGGCGGTGCAGACAACGGCGTAGCGGATTTGTATCCGTTGGCGAACTTCAACTGCTCCTTCCTGAACATCAAGTCTTGGGATGACTTGGGCGATTTGTTCTATCTTCTCTTGGTAGGAACTGGCGTAGGGTTCAAATGCACGAAGGAAATGGCTGCTGGGCTGGGCCCGATTCGCACGAATGTTTCGCTGCTTTCTTCTGAATACAGACCGCTGCCAAAGCATCAACGCCTGGAGCGTTCTGAGCTGAATGTACTGGATAACGGCTTTGCCAAAATTTATGTGGGCGACAGTAAAGAAGGCTGGGTAGAATCCCTCCGTCTCTACCTGCAAATTTTGACAGATTCCACTTACGAACACATTCATACTGTGAAAATCTCTTATAACAGCGTGCGTCCGAAAGGCGAGCGACTGAAGCGTTTTGGTGGTACTGCTAGTGGTCATGAGCCGCTTCGCGAAATGTTTGAAGGAATCGATAAAGTGTTGAAAAACCAAATCGACCAGCATTTGGCATCAATCGAGAGTGATGAAAAAGGATACGGCAAAATCCGTCCGATACATATTCTCGACATCGGAAACCTCATCGGAGCAAACGTCGTAGTAGGTGGCGTGCGCCGTACAGCGGAAATTTTCCTGTTCGATCACGATGACTACGAGTGCATGCTGGCGAAATACGGCATCAACGGCTTCTGGACTGAGGATCAGCTGAACCATCACCGTCGTGTAGGCGAGTTGTTGGGAGAGCACAAGCCTGTATGGTTTGACAGCATCCAAAATGTAGGAGACGGACGCATCGGTCTGGATCACCGCCGCATGTCCAACAACTCCATCGCCTTTACTAAACAACCGACCAAGCCATTCTTGAACCTCGTGTTTACCTTGATGCAATTGGAAGGCGAACCAGGCTTCATCAACTTGGAAGAAGCAAACCGTCGTCGTCCAAATGCAGAGGGCTTGAACCCTTGTGCAGAAATCCTGCTCGATTCTTATGGCGTCTGCAACCTGACGACAGTCAATCTGGTTGAATTCGTGAAGGATCACGAGGATGGCTCCAAGTATCTGGATCTCGATGGCTTGCTGGAAGCACAACGCAAATCTGCTCGTGCCGGTCTGCGCATGACGCTGGTTACGTTGGAACTGCCACATTGGGATACTGTTCAACAGCGTGACCGTTTGCTCGGAACGTCCCTTACTGGTGTGAAGGATGCGTTGGCATCCCTTGGTTATACAGAAGAGCAAGAGCTCGAACTGCTGCGCCAGCTGGGCGATGCTGCTCGTGACGAGGCGAACCGTTATGCGTATGAGCTGCGTGTGAACTCTCCACTTTTGGTAACGACCGTGAAGCCGGAAGGTACACTGTCTCAAGTAGCTGGTGGAGTCTCCAGCGGTTTGCACTGGTCCCATTCGCCGTTCTACATCCGCCGCATTCGTATCAATGCTGAGGATCCATTGGCAAAAGCGGTACAAACTCTTGGCTGGACAGTCAACCCAGAGGTAGGAACACCAGGCGAAACGTATGAAGAGCGCATGGCAAATGCACGTACACTCGTCATCGATTTCCCTGTAGCATCAGGCGCAGAAGAAACGAAGAACGAAGTAAGTGCAAAACGCCAATTCGATACGTACTTCCGTTTCCAGAAAGAATATACCGAGCACAACTCTTCGAACACCATTACGGTTCGCAAGGAAGAGTGGGTAGAAGTAGAAGACATCGTTTACGATAACTGGGATAATTTCGTAGGTGTATCCTTCTTGCAATTGGATGGAGGAAACTACCAATTGGCTCCATATGAAGAGTGCACCAAAGAACAGTACGAGGCATTGAAGCAGTCCATGAAGCCATTTGATCCTGCGATTTTGCAGCAGTATGAAACCGGCGGCGAGGCTGATCTGTCCACGGCTGAATCTTGCGAAGGCGGAGCTTGCCCGATTCGTTAAGCGATCTGAATAAATAAGAGACAGGGGGAGACTGGAAGAAACAGTCTTCCCCTGTTTTGTTGTATGCGGCTGTAGTGGAGAGAAGAATATTTCCAGTCTAGGCTCCAGGCTCCGTCCCACTGGGAAGTGTGTACTGCCCGCTCCGAAGGGATTAGCGGGGAAACGCAAAAGTGGTAGCCGCTACGTCGCGTGGGCACGGTTGCGTTTCTTTTGCCCGCTAATCCCTTCTCCGCTCGGTAGGACTCCACAAGTCGCTACGTCTGGAAATATTCTTCTCTAGCGTAACTGAATAGGTTCTTCATTCTTTCACTTCTTTAAAAAACGATTAACTCGGAAAGCTCGTAGAGGAAACAGGAGAAAAAAGCGAAGATCTTTGGTACACCGACCGAGACGTAATGCAAAAAGCGAAACACGCTCTAAAGCGTCCACCTCTGAAATACATCCTGAGTGGACCACTTTGGACGCGGTTTCGCTTTTTGCATGGAGGCGGGCAGTGAATCCTTCAGCGGGTGGGACAAGAAGCTGAGCGTTTTCTCCTGTTTCCTCCCCACCACTACAGCCACGCAACAGGACTATGGTACAATCATTCTATAGAGAAAGGGGCGATCCTAAGTGACTCCAATCATTCATTCCCATCGATTGCGCGTCCGCTATGGCGAAACCGATCAGATGGGTGTGGTCTACCATACGAATTACTTGAACTGGTTTGAAGTAGGAAGAACAGAATTGATTCGCTATGCGGGGATCACTTATCGTGAGCTAGAGGAAAAAGGCGTACTTCTGCCTGTCACAGATGCGAACATCTCTTACAAACAGCCCGCCCGCTATGATGATGAGGTAGAAATACGAACGCGTGTAAAAGAGATCAGTCCTGTCCGTCTCACTTTTTTTTACGAGATTGTTAGATTGCCTGACCAACAACTGTTGGTGTCAGGAGAGACGATGCATGTATTTACCAACACAGCTTTGAGGCCGATTCGCTTGTCGCGAGCGGAGCCTGACATCTATGATTGGTTGGATTCCCAGCATAAAGGAGGGGAATAGGCATGTTCCGCTTTTTTGCCATTCTGTTTGTCGTCGCGTTTGGATTAGAGCTTTGGGGGCTTATTACCATTGGATCGTGGATCGGCGGTTGGAATACAGTCGTGCTGGTCATTCTCACGGGGATCTTGGGAGCTTGGCTAGCGAAGCAGCAAGGGATGCAAGTATTTCGGATGGTCCAACACCAGTTGGCACGTGGGCAAATGCCTACGGATTCGCTCATCGATGGTGTTCTGATTTTGATCGGTGGTATTTTGCTCTTGTTGCCTGGATTCGTCACGGATGTGATTGGACTGGTCTTCCTCATTCCGTACACACGGATGATTATTCGTCATCTGTTGAAGCGCTGGCTGTGGAACCTCATCTCGTCTGGTCGTGTTCAATTGTTTTTCCGCCGCTAATACAGATATTCCCTATAAAAAAGAACCGCTCCGAGCTGTGTGACAAGCTGCTCGCAAGCGGTTCTTTTTACGTTGGCTCAGGTTTTCTTTCCACGGATGTAGCCCCATACATCTTCGAAGACGTTTGCTTTTACCAAAGCATTGATCATAACGAGTGAAACAGGACCGATGATCAAGCCCAAGAATCCGAACAGCTGGAGGCCGACAAACAGTGCGACCAGAGTGAGGAGAGGATCGAGACCGACGTTTTCCGCAACGACTTTTGGCTCGATAATTTGCCTGAAAATCAAGACGACCCCGTACAAAATGGACAAGCCGATAACCATCGAGTAATTGCCTTTGAAAAACATGTAGATGATCCAAGGAACGAAAACGGTCCCTGTCCCAAGATAAGGCAAGAGATCGACCAAGCCTGTGATCAAGCCAATCGTAATTGCGTATTCGACACGCATGAACAACAAACCAATAATCACGATAGCAGCAGTTAAGGAGATGAGAGTCAACTGCGCTTTGACGAATCCGAACAAGGCATTGCGCAAATCGATAAAAATTTGATCGAGACGGCTGTTTACCCCTTTTGGCAAAAGACGGCGAGCACGCGCTTCCCATAGAGCAAAATCTTTGGAGATAAAGAAGGCACCCATGATGGAAATGACGGAAACTGTTGCCATATTTGGGAGTGAGACAAGCAGGTTTTTCAATCCATCCAGGAATTTGACGATCAAGTCCTGCCCGACATTCGTGATGGTCGAGATCGCACTGCCTACCGTACTGGTAAGCTTATCCTTATAACTTGGATCGAGCTGATCGTAAAACCACTGAATCTGATTGTAAATGCCCATTAAGAAGTCTTGAGAAATCGTATTTTGCAAATAATGGGCTAGCTCCTGTGAAACAACTGGCAAGCGTTTGGCCAGCTCACCGATTTCCACGACCGTTTCTGTGATGATCAGTGTGACCACTCCGCCTGCGAGCAGCATCAAAACCAAGAGCGCGATAATGACCGAAAGCCAGCGTGGAATCCTGAACTTTCTAGTCATGAACGTAACTGGTTTGTTGATGATGATCGCAATGATTAAAGCGATTATAAATGGGTACAGTAAGGGTGTTGCATGTTGGAATACCCAAATCCCTACATAGACAAGCAGGCAAACCCATAACAAGCGAATGATTTGAAAGAGGCGCTCTACCCAGTTTTCCTGATTCAAACGATTTCTCCTTTCCGCCGCGAACGTGCGATCAAATTACTGATGTTTCTATTATGCAGCATGCCTGATAGGTGGAGCAAGAATAGCGAAAAAACAAAACTCCGTTTCACCCTTCGAAACATTTTTTCGCCAACCTTATTCACAAAATCGCAATAATCTTTTATAATTGGGTCGTCTTAGTGGATTCTTTTCTCTCGCCTCTCCCCTTACACGAGCGTCATTTTCATGTACGACCTTGTGAGGATTTGCGTGGATACATTCCCTGTCAAGAGTGGTGGATGAAAGAAACCGCTGCTTACAATTTTATAGATAGGATGTTCAAAAAATCGTCTTTTTTGAACTTGATCAGGTCGTTTATCAGTCATGGCGGACAAGCGAAGACTAGATAAGCACTACTACTTGAGTGGAAAAGGAGAGGGAGTTCTATGACAACTACTCGTGGACTTGAAGGCGTTGTTGCCGCTCAATCATCCATCTGTTCGATCGTCGATGGGGTTCTTTGCTATGGCGGGATCAACATCGATGAGCTGGCAGAACATGCAACTTTTGAAGAGGTTGTATACTTGCTCTGGCATGGAGCGTTACCGAAGCGTGATCAGCTAGACGCTTTGAAAAAACAATTGGGTGAAAATGCATCCGTGGCTAAAGAAGTGCTGGAAAGCATTCGCCATTATCCAAAAGGCGTACACCCAATGGCGGCGTTGCGCACAGCTGTCTCTTCGCTAGCGCTCTACGACACAGAAGCGCAAGATATGTCTCCTGAAGCCAACTATCGGAAATCCATCCGTCTGATGGCACAAACTCCTACCTTGATCGCTGCTTATGAGCGTATGCGTAAAGGTCTGGAGCCAGTAGCTCCACGTGCAGATTTCTCGATTGCACAAAACTTCCTCTACATGCTCACAGGTCAAGAGCCTACAGAAACGGCTGTAAAAGCGTTTGACGTTGCTCTGATCCTGCATGCTGACCATGAGTTTAATGCATCTACATTCTCTGCTCGCGTATCTGTTGCGACTCTGACTGACATTTATTCCGGTATCGTGTCCGCAATCGGTACGCTCAAAGGCCCTCTGCATGGCGGCGCTAATGAAGCAGTAGCGAAAATGCTGAACGAAATCGGCGGCATGGCGAACGTAGAATCCTACATCCGCACCAAGCTGGATAACAAGGAAAAAATCATGGGCTTCGGACACCGTGTATACAAAGACGGTGACCCACGTGCGAAATGGCTGAAAGACATGTCCAAAGCACTGACCGCGCAAATCGGTCGCCCTGAGCTGTATGAGATGTCTGTGAAGATCGATGAAATGATTTCCGGAGAAAAAGGCTTGAAGCCAAACGTTGACTTCTACTCCGCATCTGTTTACATTTCACTCGGTCTCGAAACGGACCTGTTCACACCTATCTTTGCCATCAGCCGTATGTCCGGTTGGACGGCACACATCATGGAACAGTATGAAAATAATCGCCTGATCCGTCCTCGCGCGGATTACACCGGTCCGGTCAACCAACACTACGTTCCAATTGACCGCCGCTAAGAACTCGCTATTTTCGAGCGTGGAGGGCAGGTGGTCAGCCAAGCTGATCGCTCCTGAGCGCAAGCTTGAGAACTACCACAAGTGAGTGGTAGTTCTCCTACGTCTGGAAATATTCATAATCACCAAATATATATAACACTGGAGGGATTTTTTGTGTTTAAAAACCTGACGCAACCAACTGTAGGCGAAAAAATTACTGTGGATAACGGTAAATTAGTAGTTCCAAACAATCCGATCATTCCTTTCATCGAGGGTGACGGTACTGGCCCTGACATTTGGAAAGCTTCTGTTCGCGCGCTGGATGCAGCTGTAGAAAAAGCTTACAAAGGCGAGAAAAAAATCGCTTGGTTTGAAGTATTCGCTGGTGAAAAATCCTTCAACCAATACAACGAGTGGCTGCCAGAAGATACTCTGACTGCTGTTCGTGAATACCTGATCGCAATCAAAGGTCCTTTGACTACACCAGTAGGCGGCGGTATCCGTTCTATCAACGTAGCACTGCGTCAAGAGCTGGATCTGTATGCTTGCGTACGTCCTGTTCAATACTTCGATGGTGTTCCATCCCCAGTGAAACATCCTGAATTGACTGACATGGTAATCTTCCGTGAGAACACTGAAGACATCTACGCTGGCGTAGAGTGGGCTGAAGGTACTCCAGAAGTGAAAAAAGTAATCGACTTCCTGCAAAACGAAATGGGCGTGAAGAAAATCCGCTTCCCAGAAACATCTGGTATCGGTATCAAGCCTGTTTCCAAAGATGGTACAGAGCGTCTGGTTCGTGCAGCGATCGACTACGCGATCGAAAACAAGCGCAAATCTGTTACTCTCGTGCACAAAGGCAACATCATGAAGTTCACGGAAGGTGCTTTCAAAAGCTGGGGATATGCACTGGCTGAAGCAGAATACGGGGACAAAGTGTTCACTTGGGCTCAATACGATCGCATCAAAGCTGAAGGCGGCGACGCTGACAAAGCACAAAAAGAAGCAGAAGCAGCTGGCAAAATCATCGTGAAAGATGTTATCGCTGACGCGTTCCTTCAACAAATCCTGACTCGTCCAGCTGAGTACGATGTAGTAGCAACACTCAACCTGAACGGTGACTATGTATCTGATGCGCTGGCTGCACAAGTAGGCGGTATCGGTATCGCTCCAGGTGCAAACATCAACTACCTGACTGGCCATGCGATCTTCGAAGCAACTCATGGTACAGCTCCAAAATACGCTGGTCTGGATAAAGTAAACCCATCCTCCGTGATCCTGTCCGGAGAAATGATGCTGCGTCACTTGGGCTGGAACGAAGCAGCTGATCTGATCATCAACTCCATGGAAAAAACCATCTCCGCGAAAACAGTAACATACGATTTCGCTCGTCTGATGGAAGGCGCACAAGAACTGAAATGCTCCGAGTTTGCTGACGCTCTGATTCAAAACATGTAAGATAGATTTGGGTACAAATTTTTACACTTACATTTTTGGAGGGGAATAGTTCATGGCATTCAACCGTAAAAAAATCGCTGTTATCGGTAGTGGCTTCACTGGTGCAACAACTGCATTCATTTTGGGGCAAAAAGAGCTGGGCGACATCGTATTGGTTGACATTCCGCAACTGGAAAACCCAACAAAAGGTAAAGCACTCGACATGATGGAATCCTCACCAGTATTAGGCTTTGATGCAAGCATCACAGGTACTGCGAACTATGAAGACATCAAAGATGCTGATCTCGTCATCATCACAGCAGGTATTGCCCGCAAGCCTGGCATGTCCCGCGATGACCTGGTTAACACTAATGCTGGCATTATGAAATCTGTTGCAGAGCAAGTAAAAACATATGCACCTAACTCTATCGTGCTCGTACTGTCCAACCCAGTTGACGCGATGACGTACACCTTCTTCAAAACGTCCGGCTTCCCGAAAGAGCGCGTAATCGGTCAATCCGGCGTTCTGGATACAGCTCGTTTCCGTACCTTCGTGGCTATGGAGTTGAACGTATCTGTAGAAGACGTAACGGGCTTCGTTTTGGGTGGTCACGGTGATGACATGGTTCCATTGGTTCGCTACTCCTATGCCGGTGGTATCCCATTGGAAAAATTAATCCCGAAAGACCGTCTGGATGCGATCGTAGAGCGTACCCGCAAGGGCGGTGGCGAGATCGTAAACCTTCTGGGGAACGGTTCCGCTTACTACGCACCTGCGGCTTCCTTGGTACAAATGGCTGAAGCCATCATCAAGGACAAAAAACGCATTCTGCCATCCATCGCTCTTCTGCAAGGAGAATACGGCTACAACGATCTCTACCTGGGGGTACCGACTCTGCTCGGCACAAACGGGATCGAGAAAGTGATCGAATTGGATCTGACTGCCGAAGAGAAAGCAGCTCTCGATAAGTCTGCTGACTCCGTACGCAGCGTAATGGCTGTTTTGAAATAAGATCAATACATGTAAGACGCCTTTCTTTGGGAAGGCGTCTTTTTTTAATGAAAGTTGCTGTAGTGGGAAGAAGCGAATTTCCAGTCTACGCTTCGGCCTACGCCCTGCAAGGGGAGATGGACTGTTCGCTTCGGAAAAAATGGCGGGAGCGCTTCAAACGTAGAAGTTTCGAAGAGGTAGTCCATAAGTGAAGCTGAAATTCCCCACCATTTTTTCCTACGCTGGGCTGGGCTCCAGAGGCGCTTGGACTGGAAATTCGCTTCTTCTGGGCAGTTTTTCTTTATTCTTAAAGTAGAATCTAAGAAGTGCCTTCAGAAGCTCCGCTGTGTTGATTTGCAAAACGTACTAAAAGCACGAAATGTATCCAAAGCTGTCCGGAAGCACTGTCACATGTTTGGAAGGAGACCGCCCGAACGAAGAGAGGATACAGGCGACTGGAAAACATGTGGCAGGGCTTCTCCCGACCACTACAGCCAGAAGACAACAAGGATTTTTAAAGTAGATACCTTTACCTAAAAGAGGAATACTATTGCCAAGCAACTAAGTTCTATGTGCTCATTCAGCATGTCTTTACAAAAAAATTACTTGTTTTCCGCAATGAGCCTTGGCAGACTGAGTATTGTAGAGAGAAGCATTTTTCAGGGGACGTAGGTTAGAAAATCGAGCGCAAGCATTGCAACGCTAGGGGGAAACAGACAGATGATTAAAGTATTGGTAGTGGATGACGAAGCTTCCATTGTAAAGCTATTGCAATTTAATCTTGAAAAATCAGGTTTTCAGGTCGTAACTGCTTTTGACGGTAAACAGGCCTTGGACATGGTCAAGAGCGAGCAGCCTGATTTTATCATTCTTGATTTGATGCTTCCCAAGATGGATGGAATGGATGTATGCAAAACCTTGCGCCAGGAACGCAATAATACGCCGATCTTAATGCTTACAGCGAAAGATGATGAGCTCGACAAGATTTTGGGGCTTGAGCTTGGTGCCGATGATTATTTGACAAAGCCTTTTAGCCCGAGAGAAGTAATTGCCCGCGTGAAAGCCATTCTGCGGCGGTTTCAGACCACGCCAGAAGCGACTACAGCGCCTCAAGAGGTGTTGCTCCAATTTGGGGATATTCGCATATACCCGGAGAAGTACGAGGTGTTCTGTAAAGACGTGAAGGTTGAGCTGACGCCAAAGGAATTCGAGCTGCTTAACTATTTAGCGAGCCATCAAGGGCGTGTACTGACGCGCGATCAATTACTGAATGCTGTTTGGAACTACGATTTCATCGGAGATTCTCGAATTGTAGACGTGCATGTCAGCCATTTGCGCGAAAAGCTTGAGGATGACACGAAGAACCCGAAATACATCAAAACAGTTCGCGGATTAGGATACAAACTGGAAGGATAACGGAGGATTTACCTTGACTCGCTTTCGAATCAAACTCACTTTGACTATTTTGGGTTTAATCTCCCTTGTACTATTGGTGATGGGGATGTATTTTGCCAAAGTGCTGGAGAACTCCTACCTCCAATCACTGAATGAGCTATTGTCCCGCGAGTCGAAGCTCATCGCTCAGGCAGTCCGTTTCCCGGACGTCTTTACCGATAAGGCGACGTTAGCGGATCGGGTCACACAAGTAGCGCCAACGGATGAAGTACGGATTACCATTATCGACAAGAATGGTCAGGTGATGTACGACAACTCCTCCCACCCAGAAGAGATGGAAAACCACCATGACCGACCAGAGATGAGGGCAGCCTTAAAAGGAGAAACAGGGATTTCCCGCCGTTTCAGTGAGACGCTCGGCTATGACATGATGTACGTCGCAGTTCCTGTTGAACTGAACAACGAAATATTCGGTGTTGTTCGTTCAGCGATGTCGATGAAAGATATTACCGATACGATCCACAAAATGTGGTACAGCTTGCTCACCGGTTTATTGGTTACCTTGGTAGTCGGATCGATTGTTGTTTCCCGCATTTCCTTTTCTATTATTCGTCCGATCGAGGAGATCACCCGGGTAGCCCGCAACATTACACAGCGCCAATACGAGAGCCGTGTGAGAATCAAAGCAAAGGATGAGATCGGTCAGCTTGCAGGTGCGATCAATTTCATGGCATCAAGCCTGGAGCAGCAGATGTACGAAATCTCGGAGAATCAGCAGCGCCTGGCAGGGGTGCTGACCAATATGACGAGTGGCGTGATCTTCATTTCTGAGCAACGTCGGATCATGCTGGTCAATCCGGCCGTTGAAAAGCTGTTGGGGACCGCTGGACATGAGATCGTAGGGAAGCTGCATATCGAGGCAGGCAAGAGCTTTGGGCTCAGCCAATACATCGACAGGTGCCTCGACAGAAGCGAGAAGTTCCGTCAAGAGGTACACATCTATTACCCGCAGGAACGCATCCTTGACGTGAATTTTGCTCCCTATATTAACTTCAAGGGGGAGTCAAGAGGTGTAGTCGTGGTGTTACATGACATCACCGACATTCGCCGCCTGGAGAAGATGCGCAGTGACTTCGTGGCTAACGTATCGCATGAGCTACGTACGCCGATCACCTCGATCAAGGGCTTTACAGAGACCTTGCTTGAAGGGGCGATGCAGGACGAGGAAACATGTCGCAACTTCCTGCAAATCATCTCAGATGAGAGCGAGCGACTCTACCGGATGATCCGCGATATTTTGGAACTGTCCAAAATCGAGCAGAAGCGAATCCCATTGCATCTGAGTCAGGTTCACTTGCAGGATTTGATCAGTTCGGCAGTTGCCATCATGCATGACCAGGCGCAGCGCAAGGATTTGACGATCACACTGCCTTCACCAAAGCCAGATATTTGGTTGATGACGGATAAGGATTGCTTGCAGCAGATCATCTTGAATCTGTTGACGAATGCGATCGCCTATACGCCAGAAGGTGGAAAAATCAACGTCAAGACACAGGCAGACAGTGAAAACATCACCATTCAAGTTATGGATACCGGGATCGGCATTCCAGAAAGGGATCTCACGCGTATTTTTGAGCGATTTTATCGTGTAGACAAGGCGCGTAGCCGCGATTCAGGTGGAACAGGTTTGGGCCTGGCAATTGTGAAGCATCTCGTGGAAAATTTGCACGGACATATCAGTGTGGAGAGCAAGGAAGGAAGAGGGACAACCTTTACAGTTACACTTCCCCTTAGCTAAAAAAGCTGCTGCAAAAAGATTTACACAAACAAAATAGTAGCTTTACTCCTACAATACAATCGCCTTGTACCATTTGACATGTCAGACACTAGAAGGGGGAAGAGGGAAATGTCACGGCATGCTTTTGAAGAACAGCAGGATGTACTGCACCGCAAGCTCATGACGATGGGCACATTGGTGGAAGAAGCTATTCATAAATCCATTAAGAGTCTGGTTGAGCGGGATGCTGAACTGGCTGAACAGGTTATCGCAAGCGATCCTGTGATCAATGAGTTGGAGCAAGAAATACAGAGCGATTGCTTCCGCCTCATTGCATTGCAGCAGCCAGTCGGAGGTGACTTGCGACGCTTGGGAACCATGTTGAAGCTGGTGACGGATTTGGAGCGAATGGGTGATCATGCCGTTTCCATTGCGAAGACGACCCGACGCTTGATGGCGGACCCGTACGTGAAACCCCTCATCGATATTCCGATGATGGCTGATCACGTCAAGGCTATGGTACGTGATTGCTTAAATGCGTATATTGCACGCAATAAAGAAGCGGCAGAAGAGATTGCTGCCCGCGACGACATTGTTGATAAACTGTACTCCACGATTTTCCATGATCTGATTGAATTGATGACGAAAAACAGTCAGGCCATTTCGCAAGGAACGCATTTGCTCTTGGTTGCGCAATATCTGGAACGGATTGCCGATCATGTTACGAACATCTGCGAGTGGATTATTTATATGTCTACTGGTAAAATGACGGATTTGAATAAATAATACCCGAATGACAAAAAGCCGCTGTGAGCTATGAATAATAGCTTGCAGCGGTTTTTTGTAGACAGACGCCTATTTCTCCTGTTGTGCATACAATACATCGTTTCAACTGCAGCGAGAAGATGTACAGGAGGGAAAAGCAATGACGAACAAAGTGCGCCATATATATGCCGCAGGGAATACTGCGCGAGGATACAAGACATTTTATGACTCCGTATTGGAAGGCTTGGAGCGCGTTTATATTTTGACAGGGACAGTGGAAGGAATTACATCGCCACTGATCGAGTCGATTGGAAATCAAATGGCACGAAAAACAAACGAAGTGGAGTGGATTCATTCCCCTTTTGTGAACGGACAGTTTGATGGTGTCATTTTCCCTCACTATAAAGTAGCGATCATGGACGGGAGCTATCCGCGCATGTGGAGACCGGCTTCCCCTGGCGTAACGGAAATTCAGGTCAATTTGCAGGCAATGGTAGACGTTGATCAGCTCGTGGATGACAAAGACCGGATCGCCGCCTGGTACGAAGAAATTTTTACCAAGAGTGAAGAGGCTTATCAAGCTTTTGGCGAAGCACTGCGCATCCATGATGAGTGGGAAGCCCCTTACATTGAAAACCTAGACAGAGATGAAGCCAATCGCGTCACGGAAGAAGTCATCGCGTTATTCTTCGGGGGTGAGCAGATAGAGAAGAAAGCAAAAATTCGGCGCATGTACTTGGGGGCTGCCACTCCACAGGGACCTGTCGATCATATCATGAAGCTGACAGATCAATTGGAGAAACGCTACTTCATCAAGGGCAGACCAGGCTCTGGCAAGTCAACCATGCTGAAAAAGCTGGTGAAGGAAGCTCAGACACGTGGTTTTGATGTGGAAGTGTACCACTGTGGTTTGGACCCACACAGCCTCGATATGGTCATTGTACCTGAGAAAAGCCTCGCAATTTTTGACAGCACAGCACCGCATGAGTATTTTCCTAGCAAAGAGACGGATGAGGTTATTGATATGTACGAACGCGCGATTACCCCAGGAACCGATGAGAAATATGAAGAAGAATTATTGGATATTAAAGTAAGATATACCCAAAAAATTAAAGAGGCCACAGCCAATCTTGTCGCAGCCAAGGAACTGCGTGACCAGTTAAACACCACATATCAGGAAGCCGTTGACCAGCAACGTTTAAAGGCTGTCTCGCAAGCTCTCGTAAGCAGACTAACAAAGATGAGCTAATGGTATGTAGATCGTAGAATGAAACCCGTTCGACTGCTCATACTACAATAACGGAAGATGATCGTTGTTGGAGAATGGAGGTGAGCAGCCGGATGGGTTTTGCTATGACGTTAGCTCTGTTACTATTAATCAATCCCCTCGACCCAACGAATTTTTTGCAGATAGAGATGGAGGACAAAACGGTAGCTATTCTCAATCGAGCTGATTATTCTCTTCCCTTTGATAGTGTTCCGTTGGTTGATGAAAGCAAGCTTGCGCGAATGGTGGAAGAGGTGGCGAAAAAAGCCCACATCGAGCCCATCAATGCGACGATTAATAACGCCGGGGCCATTGTTCCAGAAACCAAGGGAAGAAGATTAGATGACCTGGTATTTCGTGCACGTTTTTACGATTATTTTTACGGTACGGGAGCTGCCAGCATGAATGTCAGCTACAAAGAGGTATTCCCGAAGGTAGACAAGGCTCTCATGAGTCAGGTTCGGAAAAAAAGGATCGGACAATATGCGACCTATTTCAATGCAGGCAACCGGAATCGTGTACACAACATCAAGCTCGCCTCGCAGGCGATTAACAATTACGTCGTATTGCCAGGAGAAATTTTTTCTTTTAATAAGGTAGTGGGCCAGCGTACAAAAGAAAAAGGGTATTTGCAGGCACCCATCATTGTCAGAGGAGAGCTGTCGGAAGGCATCGGGGGAGGGATCTGCCAAGTATCGTCTACTTTGTTCAATGCGGTAGACCAGGCAGGTTTGCACATTATGCAGCGTTATTCTCACAGCCGAAACGTAGCGTATGTACCTCCAGGCCGCGATGCAACAGTGAGCTGGTACGGCCCCGATTTTGTGTTTCAAAACAAATACGCCTATCCGGTCTTGATCCGGGCGATCACGAGCAACGGAAGCATGTACGTGACGGTTCACTCTTTCCCAGAAATTGAGCATGAGCCACGAAATGTACCAAGCGTACGTCGCACGACCCCTGAGGAAGCACCGGATGCTCCATCTATTTTGCATGAAAATGAACCGACAATCCCTTAATGGTAGGGGGTGTCGGTTTTTTGTTTTTAGTACGAGGCTGCGGTGGGGAGAAGAATATTTCCAGTCTAGGCTCCAGGCTCCGTCCCGCGGGCACGGTAGCGTTTCTGTTGCCCGCAAATCCCTTCTCCGCTCGGTAGGACTTCACAAGTCGCTACGTCTGGAAATATTCTTCTCTGGCGTAACTGAGCACATTCCACGGAAGCTCGTAGAGGAAACAGGAGAAATAAGCGAAGATCTTAGGGACGCCGACCGAGACGTAATGCAAAAAGCGAAACACGCCTTTAAGCGTCCACCACTGAAACACATCCTGAATGGACCACTTTGGACGCGGTTTCGCTTTTTGCATGGAGTCGGGCAGTCAATCCCACAGCGGGTGGCCCTAGAAGCTGGAGCGTTTTCTCCTGTTTCCGCCCCACCACGACAGCCCGATTAACGCATGCTTTTAAAAGGTTGCCTAGTTAAAGTTTAACCTAAAGAAATAGTTGCCACGGATAGAAAAACATCGTATAGTTTTCATGTGATAAATTTCGTACACGAAATATTACTTAAGAAAGGAGTACGCTATGAACAAATCACTGCATATTCGGGACTTATTAAAACGGTTGAACAAGACATTTGGAACAATGGCCACAAAAGAACTGTCCCAATATGGTGTGACTGTCCCGCAGCTGATGGTCATTCGAGAAATCCACCCTGATCCCAAAACGATCGGACAGATAAGCAAAGCCGTAGACTTATCGTACAGCACCGTTTCTGGCATCATAGATCGTTTGGAACGAGAACAACTCGTAGAGCGCGTACGTGATGAGAATGACCGGCGTGTTGTCTGGATTCGTAAAACACCAAAGATTTCTGAGCTGTTCGCAAAGGTTGATTTTTTCTCAGAAAACTTTTACAAGCGTATTTTCCATGGATTTTCCGATGAGGATTTAGACATCATTATTCAGTCGATGGAAACATTGATTGTGAAACTAGAAGAACGAGAAAGTTGAGGAGAAACCATGAAGCGAAAACTGGTTTTGTATGTCATTTTGCTCCTGTTCGTGGCAGGTGGTGGAGGAATCGGTTACTACTATTGGTATCAAGGTGCACATTATGTGACCACACAAGATGCTCGGATTGCGGGAGACATTTATCGCGTCATGCCAAAAATGACAGGCAAACTGACCGGACTCGCTGTCAAAGAAGGCGACACCGTTATAGCGGACCAAATCGTAGGGCAGCAAGATACAACTAACGTAGCAACGACGATGCTGGAAAACAGCGTGTTGCGTTCTCCCATTACAGGTACCGTGATTAAAACGCAAGCAAAAGAGGGAGAGATTGTTTCGACAGGGCAATCGGTAGCTCTCGTGATGGACGAAAACAAATTGTACATCTCCGCCAATTTGGAAGAGACTGAGATCGAACGGTTGAAACTCGGCCAAAAAGTCGATTTTACGATTGACGCTTACCCAGGTAAGAAATTGGGCGGTCATTTGATGGAGATCGGAAAGGCGACGAATTCTACATTTTCCTTGATGCCTGCGGCCAACACGAGCGGGAACTTCACCAAGGTAACCCAGCGTATCCCGATCAAAATCGCCATAGATGACACAGCAGGTCTGGACCTCGTGGCCGGATTGAATGCCGAGATTAAAGTGCACGTGAAGGAGATGTAATCAAGCATGAAAAAAACAGCACAATGGAAAACAATCGCTGCAGTCATGGCAGCCGTTTCTATTATTACGGCGGGCTGTAGCGAGACATCTTCTGCATCGCAAACGAGCGAGAACGTCCCTGTTGTGAAGACGTGGAAGGTGACCTCTGCCTCTACGGGTGTCATTGCCAATGGTAAGGTGGCAGCATCTGAGGAGATCCAAGTCGTTTCTAAAGTATCTGGAAAAGCAGCGAGCGTGAATGTAAAAGAAGGTGCAGTCGTCAAGCAAGGCGATGTTCTGGTCACGCTGGAGGCAGCTGATTATCAGCAGCAGATCAATCAGGCACAGGCAGCCATTGCAGGCGCTCAGGCAAAGCTGAGAGATACGAAAGCAGGTGCGCGTAATGAGCAACTGACGCAGCTTGGGAGTATTGTCACGCAGGCAGAAGCCAGCCTGAAGGTGGTCGAGAGCAACTACAATCGGATGAAAGCACTGTTTGATGCAGGCGCATTGTCACAGGCTGAGTTGGAGAAATCTTCACTGGAATTGGAAAAGGCGCGCACAGGGCTTGAACAAGCGCAAGCCCAATACGATCTGGCAAAAGCAGGCCCAACTGCCGACACGGTAGCAGCTCTGCAAGCAGAAGTAAGCCGTTTGGGCTCCAATCTCGAGCTGGCGAAAAGCAATTATGACAATACCATTATTCGTGCGCCAATCACAGGCATCGTCGCCAAGCGTTCGGTTGACCCGGGAGAAATGGCAGGAGCGGGGACGCCTCTCATGGTGCTTGTGAATATGGCAGATGTCAAAGTAGAAGCCAGCGTGCCGGAAAACCAAATCAACCAAGTGAAGGTCGGCTCTACTGTTGATGTGAAGGTAGGCAGTCTCGGTGGCAAAGTGCTGAAAGGCACCGTTGAGTTTGTCTCTCCGATTTCGGATACCAACAGCAGTTCTTTCCCAGTTAAAGTGAAGGTAAATAATCAGGACAGCTTGCTGCGCGCAGGTATGGTGGCAGAGGTCATGCTTCAAGGTCAGGCAACGCCAGGAACAAAATTACCGACGTCAGCCGTTCTGGAGAAGGACAGCAAGCATTATGTCTATACCGTAAGCGACAACGTTGTACACCAGGTGGAAGTTGCGGTAGAGAACGCAAGCGGCGACTGGACAACTGTCACGAATGGCGTCAAAGACAATGATCAAATTGTGCTAAACCCGACAGACAAACTGTCCGAGGGCAACAAGGTGATCGCAAACTAACGGGGGTGTTGACACATGGCGGAAGCGGTGGCACACCGGGAGGAGAAAAGCGGGAACAGCGGCATGTGGCTGTCTCTTCTCGCCATCCTCTCAGGAACCTTCGTTGCGATTCTGAACAATAGCTTGATTAACGTTGCCCTGCCTGCCATGTCAATATTTTTGGTTCAAGTACTGAGACCATGCAGTGGGTATTGACCGGATATATGCTGGCAAACGCCGTCATGATTCCGATGAGCGGCTCGTTGTCTGCCAAATTCGGGGCGAAAAAAATATTTGTACTCTCCTTATCCGCGTTTACTTTTTCATCCATCCTTTGTTCCTTGGCGTGGAGTGACTCTTCGCTGATTGCTTTTCGCGTCGTGCAAGGTGTCAGCGGGGGGATGATCATGCCAATCGGGATGTCGATGATTTACATGATCGTTCCGCGTGAAAAGATCGGAATGGCATTGGGGATTTTCGGGATTGCTTCCATGACTGCCCCTGCGCTGGGTCCGACATTGGGTGGGTATCTCATCGAATTTTTAAGTTGGCAATTTCTTTTTCTGGTCGGTGTACCCTTTGGTATATTTGCGGTGATCATGAGTATCGTTTTGCTCAAGGAAACACCAAAAAAGCCAGAGTTGAAGTTCGACTTTTTGGGAGCGTTTCTTGCCATCGTCGGTTTCGGGACGCTGCTGCTCGCCTTAAGTAAAGGGCAAGCAGAGGGCTGGACCTCCTTTTTCATCGTCAGTTTGCTTTTCGTTGCCGTGATGAGCTTGATCCTGTTTGTTTGGGTGGAACTGGGGAAAGAAAGTCCGCTGCTCGATCTGCGGCTTTTGAAGATTCCTACCTTCACCATCAGTATTTTGACTTCCGGCTTCGTCATGATGGGGATGATGGGTGGTATCTTCCTGATGCCGATCTTCCTCCAGAACATTCAGGGATTGACGGCTATGGAGTCAGGACTCCTGTTGATGCCGCAGTCGATTGCTATGGCGATCATGATGCCAATCAGCGGGAAGCTGATGGATAAATACGGGATCGGACCGATTGGATTAATCGGCTTGACCATCATGAGCATCACGACGTATGAACTGCACAATCTATCTGCTGACAGCATGCACGCGTGGATCGATATGATCTTGACCATTCGCGGGATTGGAATCGGTTTGTGCATGATGACGCTGTCTACTGTAGGGATGAACGCCGTTCCGCGTGCAAGTGTGGGGGATGCTTCTCCGCTGTCCAACGTATTGCGTCAGGTCATGAGCTCGTTTGCCATTGCGATTTTGACAGTAATCATGCAGGCACGTCAAAATTTCCATATGGCTTCAATCTCTGACAACTTGAATACGGATATGGCGATGCAGTTTATCAGTGGCATTTCAGGAATGTATGCACAAGTAGGGGTAGATGCGGCGAGTGCAACAGGGGGAGCCAGCGCGATTTTGTACGGAATGATGGCAAAAGAATCGTTGGTCCAAGGCATCGGGGATACTTTCCTCGTCTCAGTTATCCCTATTGTCCTCTCGATTCCACTCCTGTACTTCCTGCATAAAAAGCCGAAAAAAGCGCAACAGGTTCCAGCAACCGAAAAGGCAACAGCCTAATAGCAAGGGGCAATTCCGCAAGTCTTATCGAAGACTTCTCAGGAATTGCCCCTTTTGCCTGTTAGGACATCATTTTAAATAACCAGTACAAAATCCGTCCTACGATGTAGCCAAGAAGAATTGTCCAGCCAATCTTCGCCCAAATACTCAGTCCCTTGACGAATTCACGCAAGCTTTTTCGGTTCTCCGGTTGCTTGTTCAATGGAGGACACTCCTTTAGCAGGTTGGTTAAAACGAATGAACACATAAATGCCGGCGATAATGATCAAGCCGCCGATCCATTGCGGAGGCGTTACCACTTCACCCAAGATGAAGTAAGCGAGAATCGCAGTCCCGATCGGTTCTCCCAAAATCCCCATGGATATCGTCGTCGTATTGAGCCATTTAATAATCCAGTTAAAAATAGAATGTCCAAGCAAGGTCGGGAACAGGGCGAGACAGAAGAACCAGCCCCAATCCGCCGCAGGGTAACCGACGAGCGAATAGCCGAGGGCCAGATCATAGGCGACCAGAATCACGCTGGTGGCCGTATAGACGACGAGTGTATAGGAAAAGGAGGACATATGCTGGCGAACGTACTGTCCGACCAGCCAGTAGCCCGTCACGGTGACAGCTCCCATCAATGCGAGGAAATCACCCCACAGAGCCATGCCGCCTACTTGAAAATCTCCCCAGCCAATCACGAAGCTTCCCGCAATCGCCAGCAAGCCGCCGGTTAGAGCCAGAAATCGAACTTTTTCACCAAAAAAGAAATAACCGCCGATGAATGCAAATAATGGCTGCAAGGTAACGAGCACAGTAGAACTGGCTACAGACGTGTAGTTCAGCGATTCAAACCACAACAGAAAATGGCTTGCCAAAAAAGCTCCGGATAAAATACAGAGTAGCCACACTTTTTTGGATATTTTTCCAATCTCTGCGATGGCGCCACGATTCCAGAATAAAAAAGGAAGCGTTAAGAGAACAGAAAAAATCAGGCGATACGTAGCGATAATCGGAGCAGGCGCATCCGATAGCTTTACAAAGATCGCAGAAGAGGAAATGGCGATCACCCCGATTAAAAGAGCCAAATACGGGGGGAATAACGGTTTTTCCAAAGATTGATTCATCAGTACACCTTCTTATGCGGGAAAGGTCATGTTTCATTATTGTAATTGTACAGTTGGATTAAAAAATTCACAATGTTATGTGTACCTCGCCGCTTGAAAGGTTTCTTTTCAATCCGGTTATCCTACTGGCATGAGACACTTACAGGCTTTTTTCCGTATCGCTGCTTTCATACTTATCCTCATCTGTATCCCGACGCGAAGCGAGGCTTTGCCGCTCACCCCATTCCACATTTTGATTGATGTAGGTCATGGGGGTGTAGATTCGGGAACTTCTTATGGGGATTTGTACGAAAAAGACATCAATCTGCAAATTGCCAAGCAACTATACCAACAGTTGACAGAAGCTGGCTATACGGTGGCCTTGAATCGGAACAAGGATATCGCACTGAGCGATGAGAATCGGTGGTTGGACAACCGATCGAGGCATATTCGGGATTTGGCGCAGCGGAAGAATTTGGCGAAAGAGATCGGTCCCCAGATGTTGCTCAGCCTGCATGTAAACTGGGCGTCTAATCCGCGGAGACGGGGTGCCATTCTCTTGTACCAAGATACCGAACAAAGCTATATGCTGGCAGAACTGCTGCAAAACTCGCTGAACAAGCTGACAGGGACGAACAACCAACCAGTCAGGGGGAAGACGTACTACATGTTGCGTCATAACTACTGTCCGTCTGTCATCGTGGAGATGGGTTTTATCAGCAATGGGCATGACCGCGAAATGTTAACGAATCCCAAAGCACAAGAAAAAATCGCTCAGGCCATTACAGAAGCCGTGAGCGAATACGTAAAGCGGTCGGGAAATCTGAAAACGGAGGCTAGCGTGCAGGAGAGCTGGTGGCGAAGATTAATGAGCAGTTTGCTGGATAAGCTTTGAAATGGTTACAAATTCGGCCTCCTTCTGAATTCGCGGGATGTACTGGCGCAGAACGGAGGCTGTTTTCTTGCCAGGAGGCCCAACATGGCCTATCGCGATACATAAGGGATGGTTGTGGATTCGTTTGCAGACGAGCTCCATTTGCTTCGTAATATGTGGGACAGAGTACACGTCATCGAGAAAAATTTGATTCACGGCATGGGGCACGCCCATTTCAGCCGCTATTTTCGCCGCCACGCTTTTATCAGTGGTCTTGCTATCCAGGTAAATGAGCCCACGCTCCTTGACGACCTTCATGATGATGCGCATAATTCGCTCGTCAGCTGTTATTTTTGAGCCCATATGGTTGTTCATGCCAATCGCATGTGGCACATCGGCAATCGCTTTTTCCACGCGACTGCGAATCTCATCGTCGGACAGATCAGCCGTAATGGCTCCAGGACCCAGCCAGGAGCGTTTTCCTTTCATCGGCTCCATCGGCATGTGAACGAGTACATCATGTCCTTTTTGATGGGCGAGCTCGGCATCCTGCTTGGTGCTTGGCAGAAACGGCATGACGGCAACAGTGAGAGGGACTGGCATCGATAATATTTCCTCCGTGCCTTGCATGTTGTTCCCGAAGTCATCGATGACAAATGCCATCAGCTTTTTGCCTGCGGGCTCGACCTCTGCATGTGGGGTCGCAGTTGCTGGTATTGATCCGAAGGAAAGAAATAGCGTGAGCAAGATCGGAATCATTTTCCTCGCATTCATAGGATCACCTTCCTTGTCCAATTTTTCCATAGTCTGTTCAATCACCTTGTTCTTTACCCGCCATATCTACGGCTTGGCTTTGATGTTTGCCCTATGTTACGATTAAGGATAGTAGTTTTGTAACGAGAGGGGTCGAATTCCTTGAGTCATTTTGTGTTGATTGATGGAAACAGTGTTGCGAACCGGGCGTTTTATGCGCTCCCTTTATTGTCTACATCGGCAGGACTGCATACGAATGCAGTGCTGGGCTTTACGACTATGCTGTTAAAAGTGTTGGAGGAAATGAAGCCAACGCATATCATGGTTGCTTTTGACGCGGGAAAAGTCGTGTTTCGCCATAGCGAGTATGCAGAGTACAAAGGGGGACGCAGCAAAACTCCGCCGGAGCTGTCTGAACAGTTTCCATTGATTCGGGAGCTGTTGGATGCCTTCTCAATCAAACGCTTCGAGCTGGAAGGCTACGAGGCGGATGACATTATCGGTACGTTGACGAAGCAGGCAGATGGACAAGCTTGGAAAACGACTGTCATTACCGGAGACAAAGATATGCTGCAGCTCGTGTCTGAGCATGTATCCGTCGCTTTGACGCGAAAGGGTGTCAGCGAAATCGAGATGTACACTCCGGAAGAAATTCACGAAAAGTACGGCCTTAAGCCGCTGCAAATAATTGATCTGAAAGGCTTGATGGGCGATTCGTCCGACAACATTCCAGGTGTCCCTGGTGTCGGGGAGAAAACAGCGCTGAAGCTGCTGCACGAATACGGCTCTGTCGAGCAAGTTCTGGAAAACATCGATAAAGTCTCGGGCAAAAAGCTGCAAGAGAACCTGCGTGAGAATGTAGACAAGGCGAACATGAGTAAAGCCTTGGCAACCATTTTGCGTGAAGCGCCTGTGGAGCTGGATGTGCAAGAGACTGGCTATGAAGGCTATGATGGTGTACCCCTAAGTGAGTTCTTTAAAAAGATGGAGTTCAAATCGCTGTTGTCCAAGATCAAAGTGGCACAGCCAGCAGATGGAAGCGGACAAGCAGACGCAAAGCCGTTTTCGTTTGAGATGATTTCAGAGGAAAACAAAGCGGCGTTCGAGTCCAAGCTGACGTCGCCAATGGCTCTTTACATCGAAATGGACGGGGAAAACTATCACCATGCGCCATTCCTCGGAGTTGGACTGGCTGCGGAAGATACAGTGATGTTCGTTCCGTGGGACGTAGCCAAGGAATGGAAGGCACTCTGTGAGTGGCTAGCTGATCCGGCAAAGGAGAAGTGGGTATTTGACGGCAAGCGAGACACGGTTGGACTCGCTTGGCATGATTTGGCGATAAAAGGCATCAGCTTTGATGTGTACCTCGCTTCTTACTTGCTGAATGCGGCTGAGAGCAACCCGGCATTGGATAGCATTGCGGCACAATACGCACAGACACGGGTATTGTCAGATGAAGAGGTGTACGGCAAGGGTGCCAAGCGTCTTGTTCCTGAAATGGACGTCCTGAGCGAGCATGTGGCGCATAAAGCGGCTGCAATCTGGCAGAGTGTGCCTGTATTGCGCGAGCAGCTGGCGGAGAACGAAATGGAAAAGCTGCTCGGTGAATTGGAAGCCCCGCTGAGTATGGTACTGGCTCTCATGGAAAAGCAAGGCATAAAGGTAAACAGTGAACGCCTTGTGCAAATGGGGGAAGACTTGGATAAAAAGCTCGCGGGTCTGACAGATCAGATTTACGAGCTGGCGGGTGGAGCATTCAACATCAACTCGCCGAAGCAATTGGGTGAAATTTTGTTTGATCGCTTATCTCTGCCTGTATTGAAAAAGACCAAAACAGGTCCTTCTACCAGTGCAGATGTTTTGGAGAAGCTGGCCCCGTATCATCCGATCATCGATGCGATCCTGACCTTCCGTCAGCTCGGCAAGCTCCGTTCTACGTATATTGAGGGCTTGACCAAGGAAATCCATACGAAGACGAGCAAGGTGCATACGCTTTACAACCAAGCGACTACGGCGACAGGACGCCTGTCCAGTACGGACCCGAATCTGCAAAATATCCCGATCCGCATGGAAGAAGGACGCAAGATTCGCGAGGCGTTTATCCCGTCGGAGGACGGTTGGTACATGTTGGCGGCTGACTATTCCCAGATTGAGCTGCGGATTTTGGCCCACATTTCGAAAGACGAAAACTTGATTGACGCCTTCCAAAAGGGAATGGATATTCATACCCGCACCGCCATGGACGTATTTGGTGTTAGTGAGGAAGAAGTGACCTCGCTCATGCGCCGTCAGGCCAAAGCGGTCAACTTCGGGATCGTATACGGCATTAGCGACTACGGTCTGTCGCAAAACCTCAATATTACCCGCAAAGAAGCCGGTGACTTCATCGAGCGCTACTTCGATGTCTTCTCAGGTGTGAAGCGCTGGATGGACGAGATCGTCCAACAGGCGAAGGCGGATGGCTATGTGACGACCTTGTTGAACCGCCGCCGCTACCTGCCTGATATTCGCAGCAGCAACTTTAACCTGCGTTCGTTTGCCGAGCGTACTGCGATGAACACGCCGATCCAGGGTACTGCTGCCGATGTGATCAAGCTGGCGATGATTCGCATGCAGGAGGCACTCGAGGAGAAGGGTCTCGCTAGCCGCATGCTTTTGCAGGTGCACGATGAGCTTGTATTTGAAGTACCAGAAAATGAACTTGAGGTCATGCGCAAGCAGGTACCAGAAGTGATGGAGAGTGCGCTGTCCCTCAACGTGCCACTCAAGGTGGACGTCAGTGACGGACGTACTTGGTACGATGCGAAGTAGGCATGCCTAGAACATAAAAATGGATAGTCAGCGAGAGGAGGAGGGCATATGCCAGAATTGCCGGAGGTAGAAACCGTCGTACGGACTCTGCGAGGCTTGGTTATGGGAAAAACGATTGAGAGAGTAAGTGTTCATTTGGCGCGTATTGTGCGTCAGCCAGATGACGTGGAAGCTTTCAAATCTCTCTTGGTGGGACAAACCATTCAGGATATCCAACGGCGGGCAAAATTCATTCAGTTTTTCTTAAACGAGGATGTGCTCGTGTCCCATCTGCGTATGGAAGGGCGCTATGGCGTATATCAAGCGGATGATCCCGTTGAGAAGCATACCCATGTCGTCTTCCATTTTACAGACGGAACGGAGATGCGTTATCGAGATGTTCGCCAGTTCGGGACGATGGATTTGTTTCCTAAGGGGAAGGAAACAACTGTCGGACCTTTGGCAAAACTGGGAGTAGAACCGCTAGATAAGAGTTTTACTCCTGAAGTTTTGGGGAAATTGTTAAATGGACGGTCAACAAAAATTAAGCCGCTTCTCCTAAACCAGGAATGTATTGTAGGGCTGGGGAATATTTATGTGGACGAGTCACTATTTAAAGCAGGCATTCATCCGGAGAAACCGGCAGGAAAGCTGACAGATAAAGAAGTTATCCGACTGCACGAGAGCATCGTCTCTACCTTGCAAGAAGCGGTAGAACAAGGTGGTAGCTCCATCAAGTCGTATGTGAACGGACAGGGCGAGATGGGAATGTTCCAGCAATCTCTATTAGTTTATGGACGAAAAGATGAGGCTTGTACGAAGTGCGGGGCGGAAATCATTCGGTTTGTAGTTGGCGGCAGAGGGACGCATATTTGCCCAGACTGCCAAAAGAACCAGTTATAACAGTTCGACCAAGGGAGGAGGATGGGCATGATACTAGGATTAACAGGCGGAATTGCCACTGGGAAAAGCACGGTGACAGGTATGCTTCGAGAGCGCGGAATTCCTGTCATTGACGCTGACCAAATCGCCAGAGAGGTCGTAGAACCAGGTAAAGTAGCCTATGAAGCGATCGTGCGCCATTTTGGAAGAGAAATCCTATTGGAAGATGGTCAAATTGATCGAAAAAAACTAGGTGAGATCGTGTTTTCGGACGAGTCCGAGCGTCAAAAGCTGAACACCATCGTCCATCCCGAGGTACGCCGCGTTATGCGGGAAGAGGCAGAAGCAGCGGAAGCGAATGGAGCCGAGATCGTCTTTATGGACATTCCTTTGCTGTATGAGAGCAAGCTTACGCATATGGTAGAAAAAATTGTGGTCGTCTATGCGCCCTACGAGATGCAATTGGCGAGAATGCTGGAGCGCGACGAATTGGAAGAAGAACAAGCACGAAAAAGACTGCGGGCGCAGTTTCCCATTGATCAGAAGAAGCAGGGCGCAGACTTTTTGATCGATAATTCTGGTTCGCGTGAAGAAACCGAGCGTCAAGTGGAGGCTGTATTGGCCGCGATTCGATCGGAGCGTCAATCATGAGTTTTGGCAAACGTGCAGCATTGATCTTGCTCGTTTTGGCGAGTGTATTTCTGCTGCTAAACACGCCATTGGTGTGGAAATGGATGTACCCGATCAAATATGAGCAACAGATTGTGACGGCTGCACTGAAATATGAGGTGGACCCTCATTTGGTATTGGCCGTCATTCGTTCCGAGAGTGGGTTTGCGACAGATCGCGTTTCGAAAAAAGGTGCGGTCGGGCTCATGCAAATCATGCCGGAAACAGCGCAGTGGATCGTCAAGGAGGCAGGTTTCCGTCCAAGGATAGTCAATACTTGTACGACCCTGTCATGAACATCGAGATTGGGACATGGTATCTCGATTTTTTGCTGTCCCGCTATGATGGGGATATTGTCAAAGTCATCGCAGCCTACAACGCCGGTCCGGGCAAAGTAAACGGATGGCTCGCGAGTGAGCAATGGAACGGAACTCGAGGGACGATTGAGGACATTCCATATGGGGAGACCCGTCAATATGTCCAGCGAGTGCTCTATTATCATGATCGTTACAAAAATATATACGACTTTCAATTACGTTAAAAATCATGAAAAGCCGCTTCTCTTATGATAAGAGAGCGGCTTTTTCCTCTTTTTTTGGGTAGGGTAAATCGTCCAAATATTTATTTTTCAGTAAAACACATTGATAATTGTGTCATACTTATTATAATAAAAGTATCAGATAAGCGTAACTCAATTCGGAAGGGGTTTCTATATATGACAATTAAAATCGGTATTAATGGTTTCGGACGTATTGGCCGCATGGTATTCCGCCGCGCTATTCAGGACCCCAACATTGAAATCGTTGCAATCAACGCCAGCTATCCAGCGGAGACGCTTGCACATTTGTTGAAATATGACACGATCCACGGACGCCTGCAAAATAAAGTGGAAGTCCAAGACAACAAGATTATCGTAGATGGAAAAGCAACAGTTGTTCTGTCAGACCGTGATCCGCTGAAGCTGCCTTGGGGTGACCTCGGAGTAGAGATCGTCGTAGAAGCTACAGGCAAGTTCAACAATCGCGAAGGCGCTGGCAAGCACCTGCAAAGCGGTGCGAAAAAAGTTGTGATTACAGCACCTGCGAAAGAAGAAGACGCTACGATCGTGATGGGTGTAAACGAAGGCATCTACGACCATGCCAATCACCACATTATCTCCAATGCTTCTTGCACGACCAACTGTCTCGCTCCAGTGGCGAAAGTCCTCAATGAAGCATTCGGAATCGAGCAAGGTCTCATGACGACCATTCACTCGATCACAAACGACCAAGTGAACATCGACAACCCGCACAAAGACCTGCGTCGTGCTCGTGCAGCTGGCGAGTCCATCATTCCAACGACGACAGGAGCTGCTCGTGCAGTAGGAATTGTTCTGCCAGAATTGAATGGCAAGCTGAACGGTTTTGCCTTGCGCGTACCGACTCCAAACGTTTCTGTAGTAGACTTGGTGATCAATACGAAGAAGTCTGTTACTTTGGACGAAGTAAACCGTGTCCTGCGTGAAGCGAGCGAAGGCAGCCTGAAAGGTTACCTCGAGTTCTGTGACGAGCCGCTCGTATCCAGCGATTTCAATGGCAACGATCACTCCTCGATCATCGACGGTCTGTCTACGATGGTAATGGGAGACAATCAGGTGAAAGTGATTGCTTGGTACGATAACGAGTGGGGCTACTCCTGCCGTGTCGTAGATCTGGTTCGCCACGTATCCGAGCAGAACAATCAAGCTGCAACTAAAGAAGCAGCAGCTGTGGGCGTAAAATAAGTAGCATAAACAAACCCCCTTTGCCGATTTCGAGCAAAGGGGGTTTTGCGTTGCTTCGTATTTACGATAAGGTAGAAGATTAATCTAATGAGTTCACGTTAAACAGATCATCATCTTCAAAGCCGACAATAAATAGTCGGATGTTCGTCTTGAGATCGAGGTCATAAGGGCTAGGGACGTCGTTTCCTCGGCCGTCTTTTATCACACGTACAGTAGGACGATGTGAATAATCCGGATCAACCCGACTCACTACCCCGACTTCACCGGTGTTCAAAACGACGCTGCTTCCAATCGGGAAGATAGCAATGTGTTTGATAAAGGAGCTTACTAGATGATGCTCGAACAGCGTACCACCAGAGCCTAGCAGGTACTCGATAGCATCCTGTGGCATGTAGCGCTTGCGCCATGGACGTGGGGAAGTCAATGAGTCATAAATATCACAGAGGCCGACAATTTGTGCGAATTCGTGAATTTGCTTGCCGGATAATCCCTGTGGATAGCCGCTTCCATTTAGTCGTTCATGGTGCTGCAAGCAGACGTGTGCTGACAAAAGCGAAATGTCATGCTGCTTACGTAACAAATTAAAGCCAAGCATCGTATGCTGTTTGGCGATTTCCTTCTCTTCGTCCGTCCAACGCTCTGTTTTTTGCAACATCTCCTCAGGCAGGCTCACTTTGCCGATATCGTGCAGCATGGCCCCTATCCCTAGGTTCATGAGCTGAGTGCGATTATAGCCGAGAGACATACCCACAGCAGTCGCCAGCACGGCCACATTCACAGAGTGATGGTATAAGGATGGCGAATGAGAAGAGATTGTCGTCAAATGTCCAACCATTTGCTTGTTTTGCATCAGGTCGTCCAAGATAGAACTAAAGGCACGCTGAAAATGAAGGCCCATTTCTTTTAAGGAAATTTTCCGGGCCAGCTTGTTTGAGTTTGTAATTTGTTTGATCGTCTTCTCGATCACTTCCACAGCTACTTGTCTGGTTTGTGGGCGAATCACTTCTTCTACAACGATATCATTGGTAAGGGGATCATCGATATACACCGAATCAACCTTAGCTCGCTCTAATCCGGAAATGAGTCGTTCCGTTAATTCCATACCGGTTCCAAGCAGCACCTTTCCATCTTCTGTGAAGACTGTACGTCCCAATTTCATTCCAGGTTGTAGTTGTTTTAAAGATACTAAACGCATGACTATCCCTCCAACAGTATCATAATTGTACTCCATTCGACTTATGCTTTAAATAGGTACAAGGATTGACTTGACTTATGACAGGAATATGAGGGACACTGTAGACAAGTATTGTCAGTATTGGAGTTGATTCTGATATGCGTTGTCCATTTTGCGAATATAATGGGACTAGAGTCCTGGATTCACGTCCTTTCAATCATAATAAATCTATTCGTCGTCGCCGTGAGTGCGAAGCCTGCGAACGCCGTTTTACTACCTTTGAAATGGTAGAAGAAACACCTTTGTTAATTGTGAAAAAGGACGGAACACGCGAGGAATTCAGTCGAGACAAGATATTGCGCGGGTTGGTGCGCGCTTGCGAAAAGCGTCCCGTACCGTTGGAAGTGCTCGAAAATGTAGTGAACGACATTGAAAAAGAATTGCGTAGCTGCGGACAAGCAGAGATTCCTAGCAATGATGTTGGGGAGAAGGTCATGGAGCGTTTATACCATGTCGATGAGGTCGCCTATGTACGCTTCGCCTCTGTATACCGCCAATTCAAAGATATCAATGTATTTATGAAAGAGCTAGAGGAGCTTTTGGCTCAAGCGCGAAATAGCTCGTTTCCAAAAGAATAGATAAGCGTTTTCTATCAGACTCGCAACTTCTCTCACACGCTCTTGCGGCCGATCCGCCAGGGCTTCTTTGGCTTTCCAGCTGATTTTTCCGCGAATGAATGGGTAGTCGTGCTATAATAAAAGAATCGAATTTTGTCAGGAAGGAAAGATCTGATGCGTCGTTTAGTTTGGAACGAGTTGTTGCCGAAGGATCGTTATCTGGTGCGGATGGCAAGACCGATTGGCTTTGCCGAAATGGGCTTTGTTACGCAGCTATACTTGCCGATCATCGGTGTCGAATCGTACGCTTTCTACCAACTGCTCGTCCATGGCGTGCAGGAGGTGAGCGGCGCCTCCTCGGAGGGGACCCATCGCAGTTTGATGCTGACGACTTCGCTTTCTCTGGATCGGCTATTGGATGCGCGTGAACGTCTGGAGGCAATCGGGCTAGTCGAGGTGCGCCGCAGGGAAAATCAGCAGCGTGACTATTATTACGAGTATTTGATCAAACCGCCGCTTAGTCCGGCTGAGTTTTTTGCCGACTACGTACTGTCGTTGATGTTGTTAAACAAAATCGAAAACGTTCGCTATTCGCAACTGCGCCAGCATTATGCAGATACGCTTGGCAGTCAGTTGGATCAAGAATACTCCATCGTGGAAAACGTCACGAAAGACTTCCATGATGTATTCCAGTCGTTGAAACAATCAGAGCTGGAAGTGAAAAAAGGCTCGGAGCGGGATCAGTTTTTAACAGAGATGGACACCAGCTTCCCGCAAGCGCCGATGAAATCTGGCTACGAGGCACAGGTTAACCATTCGTTGAGTGTGTCGTCCTTGCGCCTGTACTTGCCGGATAATGCCGACTCGGTCAAAGTTTTGGAAGGCAAGAGCATGGAGCTGTTGTTCTCGTTGTGCCATTTCTATCAGCTGGACAGCTGGGGGATGGGGCAGGAGCTGCGTGATTGGACGCTGTACAAATCGGATCGGAGTTTGGACGGAGAAGTTTTGCGCAAGCGTTTGGTGCAACGCTACACGGAAGACAAGCTATACCGAACTGCGCCTGCAACTGACACGGCAGAGGATGACTTTGGACCGGGGCGCTTGCCTGAGCCTGGCAGCGAAGCCTTTATCCGTGCTTGTCGCCAGTTATCTCCGGTGACCCTGTTGGAAAAGGTCGTTGGTGGCAGAATCAGCAAGGTGTTTTTGGAACGGGCTGAAACGCTAGTTTTTGCGGATGGGATGCAGCCAGAAGTCGTCAATGCGCTGCTGCTCCATACGTTAGCCAGCATGCAAATGGAGCTGCCAAAAGCGTACATGGAGACGATTCGTGATAGCTGGAAAGCCAAGCGGATCGCGACAGTTGACGAGGCAGTCAAGCAGATCCTCGAGCGTGCGGATCAACGGGCACAAACAGCCGAGAAGGCAAAGGCGGGCAAGAAGGAATCTGCTCCTGTCAGACGGAACGGTAGAGCCATCTTGCAGGACAAGCTGCCGGCATCTGTTGAGTGGCAGCTGTCGCAGGAGAAAACCGCATCGGACGCTGAAAAGAAACAGTCCATTCAGGATTTTCCAGATTTGCAGAAAAGACTGGAAACCTTGCGAAAACGGAAATAAGGAGTGTGAGGGAACGTGGAATCTATCAGTGAGTTCATGCAAGAGCTGGCCAAACGGACACCGCGTCAGTTGCTGACACCGGATCAGCAGTTAGATAAAATGTTCCGTTCGTCCGCGTATTTAAAAGCATTTCAACAAGAGCATCCCGAATTGACTCGAGACGATTACCTCCGCTCGCTCTCTAACATTTATACGGCAGTCAAGGAGCAGTATTGGTGTGAGCGTTGTCCGGGTCTTGGCGAGTGCCCGAATTTGGTCAAGGGTCATAGCACTCAATTGGAGCTGGCTCACCAACATATTATTAGCTCGATGACGCCCTGTTCCAAGCAACTGTCGCACGAGGAAGAGATTCGCCGCCGCCGACTGATGCGCAGCTATTACGTTTCCGAAGAGACCTTGAACGCGAGCTTTGAGGGCTTGGTCATTGACTCCGGGAATTTGGCTACAGTAGACGCTGCGATTCAGTTCTGTGAAAAAGTCGGAACAGGCGAGCGGGTAAAAGGGCTTTATCTGCACGGTCCGTTTGGTGTTGGAAAAAGCTACATCATGGGAGCAATCGGTCGCGAGCTCTCGGAGCGTAATGTCGCTTCTTTGCTGGTTTATGTGCCGGACTTTATCCGGGAGATGAAGGATTCCATCTCGGATCAATCGTACGCAGGGAAGCTGGAATTACTGAAGGAAGTACCTGTACTGATCCTCGATGATATCGGTGCGGAGAACTTGACGCCATGGGTTCGGGACGAGATTTTGGGGGTTATCTTGAATCAGCGGGCAAACAACCATTTACCTACGTTGTTTACTTCGAATTACGCGCTGAATGAACTGCAAGAGCATTTGTCTATCTCCAACGGAAATCGGATCGAACAAACAAAAGCGGCTCGCATCATGGAGCGAATCCGCCATTTTGTCGATGTGTATGAAATTTTACGCGAGAACCACCGTTCCTAGTACTTGTGTCCAGAGGCGAGAGAGCTCCCAATGCGTGAGTGCGAGTACTTCTCTCGCCTTATGATACGGTCCAAACAGGACGTGTGACGTCGTCCCGACAGGTGAGGCGACAATTCCCAGTGAATCAGCCATGACCATTGCACGGGCCAAATGATAGTCGTGGCTGATGATCAGGGCGTCTTGTATATGATGTTCCTCCATGACCTGCTGGCCGTACAGCAGGTTTTCGTATGTGCTGGTAGACTTGCTTTCTAGCAAAATGTCCTCTTCTGGAATTCCTTTGGCAACCAAGTAATTTCTGCTCACAGCAGCTTCCGTGATCGACTTTCCTTCACCAAGGCCGCCTGTGACCAACAGCTTCGATACATAACCTTCTTCATACAGAGTCGCCGCCTGCTCCAGACGTTCACGCAGACCAGGACTAGGTCCCTCACCCCAGACAGCTGCACCGAGGACAATGCCGACGGTTGCGTGTCGAGCGTTGGCTCCCTCAATCGTCTGTTCGATGCGGTACCAGTTGTAGCCCGACCATAGTAGACCTAGCAGCATGATAATCCCCAACACTATCCATAACCCGCGCCAGCAAGGACGCTGTACGTTTGTCTTTCGATTTTTCATTTTTCGAAATCTCCCTCGTAGTCGCTCTCTTTATTTAGACGTTTAAAATGGGAGCTAGTTACAAAGCTTGACACATGCCTGACACGAAAAACTAGTAAATTGTTTCTTGCTCTTTGCCGATATAGTAATGGTGGAATGGTTTCGAAGAACAGCAAATTTCATACTTGCGAGGGAGGCTAGCAATGTTCTGGAAAAAAACGATGCTCTTGTTTCTGGCCGTCCTGCTATTAGTGGGGACTGGAAACGCAGGGGTAGGATTGGCTGCCGATGAAATCAGCCGACTCGTTCTGTCCAAGAACGAGGTAACATTGGAAAATGGAGATTCTACCAACCTGACGGCTACCGCTATTTATGTGAGCGGAAAAACGGAAGACGTCACTGTCAAGACAGAATGGACGACACAGGATGCGAATATCGCTTCTGTTTATGCCGGACAGATCACAGCCAAATCGGTAGGGAAATCTACCATTACAGCTACTTACATGGGTAAGCCTGTTGTAGTGGGTGTGAATGTAACCAAAAAGGTAAAGGCACTGACAACCGAAGATCAAACGTTGAACGTGAGAATTGGCAACACGGAAAATGTAAAGCTGACAGCTGTATACAGCGATGGAACAACAGAAGACGTAACGACTAAAGCAGACTGGTCCATCGATAAACCTTCGATTGCGACAGTAGTAAATGGAGCAATCAAAGGTCTGATTTCAGGATCAGGTACAGTGACAGCAAAATTCGGTAGCCAGACGACAACAATCTCTGTAAACGTCGAGATCGCCCACAGACTGGAGCCTAACAAAAACCAGGTTTCACTCTTGGTGAATGGCGAAGAAACAATCAAGCTCAAGGCCATTTTCCCGGATGGAAGTGTAACGGAAGACGTCTCCGACAAGGCTGAATGGTCTTCAGACAATACCGCTGTAGCCGATGCGCTCAAAGGCAAGATCAAGGCTTATGGCGCGGGTACAGCAACCATTACGGCGAAGTATGGAACAAAAACAGCGACGATCAAAGTCGATGTGGATACAACGCAAAAGCTGGACCTAAACAAGCAAAACATTTTCATGAATGTGGGCAAGGAAGAAGACATCGAGCTGAAAGCAACTTATGCCAACGGCGGTGGCTCCACAGTAGTGAACGATAAGGCCGAATGGTCCTCCGATCGCGAGGATGTTGCATACTACAGCAATGGGAAAATCCACGCGGTGAAGTCCGGTGAAGCCGTGATTACTGCCAAGTACGGAAACAAATCCGTACAGGTACGCGTAGATGTAGAAGTACCTCGTTCCTTGGATATCGTTCCAGCCTTCCTGACGATGAAAAGCGGGGATAAGAAAGACGTGACTGTTAACGCGTCCTACGCGAACGGTACAAGAGAAGATATCACTTCAAAAGTAGAGTGGTCTTCGGACAATGCAGATGTCGTATTTGCAAGCGGCAATACCGTATCCGCCTACAAGGCTGGAACGGCGAATGTAACCGCTAAATACGGCGGAAAAACAGCGACACTGGTTGCCGATGTAGATGTACCGCAAAACTTGTCCGCAGATATCACGACAGTAGCGATCCCAGTGGGTGGCGCGAAGCAAGTGACGGTAAAGGCTTCGTATCCAGGTGGAAGTACAACTGCTGAAGATGTCACACAAAAAGTCGTTTGGTCATCCAGTGCACCTAACGTAGCAAGCGTGCGTCAAGGCTTGATCACAGGTGTGTCGACAGGTGCAGCGACTGTAACAGCAACATACGGAACACGGACAGTGAACATTTCCGTATCCGTTGGCGTCATGCAGACATTGACGGTAGACAAGAAAAAGATCGTGCTTGGCAATGGTAAGTCCGACACCGTTAAGCTGACAGCAGCTTACGCAGATGGAACAACCAAGGATGTAACAGATACAGCGACATGGAGCACCGCTTCTGCTGCTGTAGCAGAAGTCATGAACGGGAAGATCACGGCGACAGGAGCAGGGAAAACGACCATAACAGGTACCTTCGATGGCAAGTCGGTTACGATTGCAGTAGAAGTAGACCAAGCGACGAATCTCTCTGTTGATCCTCGCATGCTGATTCTGAACGTCAATGAATCAAAAGAAATCAAGCTGAATGCAACAGACTCCGCTGGCAATTCGGACAATGTGACCAGCGATGCAGAATGGTCCTCGTCCGCACTGAAAGTAGCGGATGTGGTAAACGGCCGCGTAACAGGTCTCTCAAACGGACGTGCGACGATCACCGCGAAATACGGCGGTAAATCGATCAGCATCCCGGTAGAAGTCGGAATCGTGAGCAAGCTGGAAGCAAACAAGCGCTTCGTATCTACGAAGTCGAACAGCAACGTACAAGTAACCTTGACAGCTACCTTCTCAGATGGCCGCACCATGGATGTTACCAATCTGGCTGACTGGAAGACGAGCAACTACAAGGTAGCAGATGTAACCAAAGGTCTCGTTACAGGACGCGCCTACGGCAAAACGACGGTTACAGCGAGATACAACGACAAGAGCGTGTCCATCCCAGTCGATGTTGATATGTTGAAATACTTGAAGACAAATGTAGTCCAGCTCGTGATGAGTAAAGGCGAAGTGAAACAAGTGAGCGCCATCGCTACGTACATGGATGGCTCTGAGGAAGATGTCTCCAAGCCAGCTCTCTGGACCACTTCTCGTCTGTTGGTGGCCGATGTGAAAGACGGCGTGATCAAGGCGACAGGGTCGGGTAAAGCGACGATTTATGTGCAATATGGTGGGAAGAAGACACCGATTGTGGTGACGGTGAGATAGTAGATTGATAGGGAAAAGAGAGGAGCCAACCGGTGGAGATCGGTTGGCTTTTTTTGTCTGGACTTTAGGCTTATAAAAACTAAAAAAGCCACCTTTTACAGGTGACTTGAGCGTTCTAAATTATGGTGGAGCCAAGGGGGATCGAACCCCTGACCTCTTGACTGCCAGTCAAGCACTCTCCCAGCTGAGCTATGGCCCCACGAATATTTAAATACTATCATATGATGAATAGATAGTCAATAGTAAGGTGCTTACTATTGAGCATATGGAGTCTACTGACCAAAGCAAACTCTTTTCATATATTTGTCCGTATAATCGCATGTGGGGAGAGTAATACACGGAGCAGGATAGTTGAAAAAGGAAATGTAATTCACATTAATTATACGAAGTCAAATCAAGTGGGAGATGTCGAATTTAAACTTAATAACAACCTATAATTTATGATGTTATTATAACTATTAACCATTTAGATAGGAGAAATTATGAGAAGTTATAAAATAGCTTATATAAGTACTTTTATTATATTTTTATCAGGGTGTAATGCATTTTCCTCTCAAACAGAAGAACCCTTATAAACAATATTTAATTTGGATAGTAGATAACAACAGTAGTGAAGTTATGATTGCCCATCAAAACACTCCTGATGACTTAGATCTTACTTATTATCAATTAAATGAAAACAATTCGAAAAAAGTATATAACTTATTTAAAAAGATTATATAATAGAAAAAGTCATGAGCGAATTAGCCCATGACTTTTTCTATTATATATATTCAGGGAAGATTTTACATCTCTTTTCCTGTTCTATATCATGTCCAAAGAAAACAATTGGATTCTTTTTACTAACAACTTCTTTTAAACGTTTTATTGATGATAAAGCCAATTCTGAATCAAGTACCCTGAATGGAACTTCATCTTCAAAATTCTCTTTCGTATACGATGCATCAATCGTTAATAACACTGGACCAGAGTTCTCTGTTTCAATGAATAGTGACTGATGCCCTGGAGAATGTCCCGGTGTATGCAATAATTGAACACCTGGTACAACTTCATAATCCCCTTCAATGATTTTATAGTTCAAATTCTTCGGTAGTATATAGTCTTCGCTGTGAAGTGCTGCCTCATATTCAGCACGCTGCACAATAATCGGTGTATTTGTAAAAACACCATTCCCTCCCGCATGATCAAAGTGCAAGTGAGAACTAATAACATAAAGAAGGTCTTCCGGGTTATATCCTGCACGTTTTAAAATAGTTACGATTCTATCTTCTTCAGTCATTTTCGGGTAAACTTGCCCTTCAATAGCTGTACCGTCAAATAAATTTTCATTATTAACCGCAATTTCTGGCATACCTGTATCTACTAAAATTGGTCCTTCTTCTGTCTCCAATAAATAACACCATACTGGTAAGTTTATTAAATTCCCCGGTGTGAGTGTACTATTAACAGAAGACTGATCTAAAATACAACGACCAGCTGGCATGAAATAAAGCTTTTTTACCGTCATTATGTTTCCACCTTTACATTTAGTTTCGAATAAAACAATACGAAAGTTTTCATGGTTTCAACGATTTAGATTTTACCTACAGTTATCTACGTTGTGAAGTACTTACTTTTTTGTTCCTATATTACTAAAAGGTGCCTTCTTCACAACGTAGGTAGCTTTAATGTACTATTTATTGCTATGAGTATTTGTATATTAGCGGGGGGCATCCTAGCTGTAATGATGAATACAGATGATTTACCCAAGCCTGAACATCAAGGTAAATTGACATTTAAATTTGATGATTTATTTGAACGTCGTGCACTTCCGGTATCGGCTATTGCTAGTTTAGTAGCTTTTTCATATGCGAGTGCTTTGGCGGTGTACGATTCTGTTATGGACCTATGCGAGCGGTATGAAAATCCGGATGATGAGACATTTGAACGAACTGTTTTGGTCTACTCCTATTCACTAACGGAAGAACAGGTAACGCCCTGGAACAATAGATATATGGGCATTCGAGAGCTCGAGGAGCTATGCGAAGCGGGTGAGTTGTATTTAAAAGAACACGGATACGAAATATAGCAGGTATCATCCCTTTCAAGTAAAAAATCTAGTTAAACTCAAACAGGGTCGTACGAGGCATCCATTTTATGGCTTATGGGTGGCCTGTGTTTTGTCAGGTGGAATTCCCTGG
This sequence comes from Brevibacillus sp. FIR094, assembly GCF_050477165.1. Taxonomy (NCBI): domain Bacteria; kingdom Bacillati; phylum Bacillota; class Bacilli; order Caryophanales; family Paenibacillaceae; genus Brevibacillus; species Brevibacillus sp. FIR094. Next base: position 103,435 of record NZ_JBEAES010000020.1, read on the forward strand.
TCGGATCATCAATAATCCTTGGTGAATTTCCAGTTGATACAGTAACTTTTGGTGCATCAGGAAAAAAGGAGCGAAAAGATACTCTCTCCCCGCCCCGTCCATTTTTCTTTCCCCAAACTCACAAATTCATCAAACCCCGAAACGCTTTCATTTTCCCTCTGCTAACAGGAATATCCGTCTGGCTGTCATCATTCATCTTAATCAAATACGTATTATTAAACCAAGGAATAATTTCTTTAATATGCTTCACGTTCAAAATATAGTTCCGATGACTTCGAAAGAAAGTACGGGACCGGTTCAAAATCTCCTCCAGCTCATTTAAGGACAAGTCACACTTGTCGATACTCTCTTTTGTCGCAACATATAAATCTTTCTCCCGCACAAACGCAAAGTAAATCTGCCCTACAGGGATCGGGATGATCTTGTTGGCCTTCCGGATGCAGACATGCTCTTCCATCGGGGGAACTGTTGCGGTGCGGTCATTCATGGCCGATCGATTCCTCAGTGTCCTCACTTTTTGGATCACATCATCCAATTTCGATTCCATGATCGGTTTGGTCAAATATCCCACAGCGAGCGTGGAAAAAGCCTCCAGAGCGTGCTCATGATAGGCAGTCGAAAAAACGATCAATGGGGGATTGGACATCTGATTCAATGTTTTGGCAAATTCAAGCCCATTCATTCCGGGCATCTGAATATCTAGCAGAAGCAAATCAGGCTGGGAATTGATAAGATGAGGCAAAGCTTCCAAGGGATTGGTATAGATTGCGTCCACATGGATATCAATATATTTTTTCAGCAAATATTCCATTTCAGAACAAATGGCTGGCTCGTCATCAATGATGAACGTTTTCAGGAGCATCTGGATGCACTTCCTTTTCAAATACGGATAACGGAGCGACAAAGGATACTACTGTTCCCAAACCAGGCTTGCTTTGAATCGTGAGGCCATATTTTTTGCCATAAATGGATCGAAGCCGTGAATGGACATTGACAAGGCCGATCCCTTCCTGTTGGCTGTTCCAGATATCGGCCAAACGCTCTTCACTGATTCCAACTCCATTGTCTTCAATGCTAATTTTTACTTCATGGTCATACGGTTCTACTCGAATCGTGAGCAGGCAGTCGCTGATTTTTGGAAAAAGTCCATGGTGGATGGCATTTTCCACGATCGGCTGTAAAGTTAGGACAGGCAATTTGCGCCCCAGCAGAGATTCGTCGATCTCCATGTTCACCTTTAGTCGGTTGCCAAATCTGACCTTCTCGATTTCCAAATACGACTTGATTCCGTCCAGTTCTTCCTGCAAACTGTGATGATTTCCCTTGCTTTTCAAATTGCGCCTGAAGATGTCACTTAAATGACCGATCAAGTTTCTCGCCTGATCAGGGTCTGTACGACAATAGGACATAATCGTCCCCAAGGTGTTGAACAGAAAATGCGGATTGATTTGTGCTTGCAGGGCGCTCACTTCAGCCTGCTTCCGCATTTTCGCTTGATGCTCGATCTCCGCCAGTTCAATTTGGACTGACAGCAGCTTAGCGAGGCCGTCCACTAATTTCTCGTTGGTCTGGGACGTCTTGGAGGAAGAGGTTTTATAGTAGAATTGCAACGTCCCGATTTTCTGGTTTTGATGATACAACGATGCAGCGCTGATCGATTTTAGGCGAGGCGGACGCGGAAGAGTAGAATCTTTGTCGCACCATACCCCTGTAGGCTGGGTCAAAACAGCCTCCGCTACTTGAGCGCACAGCGTCTCTTTCTGCAAATGATTCTCCAGTTCATGGCCTTTTACGCTGAGCAGCTTTTCGCGGTCGGTAATAGCGACTGCATCCACTCTGGCCATTTCACGGATTAATTCAGCGGCTTTTTTCGCAGAATGTTCATTTAGGCCCGTCCGCAGATGAGGCAACGTCTGGCTTGCAATCGACAAGGCCAGGTCTGCCCCCAATGCGCCGGACTGGTCTTGCATCATTTTGAGATTTTGGAAAACGCGCGTGAAGAGCAGTAGTCCCGCAATGGTCATGATTGTGGTCGGGATTGCGATTTTTACTTCCAGTTCGAGTGCTGCAGAAAAAGGCTTGGCCATGAGAAGCACCAAAACTTTTTGAATGAGCTCGGCTGCAACACCAATCAGTACGATATGCTGCCATTTCAGTCGCAGCATATTCATTTTCGTACTTACGATCCCGGCCAAGTAGCCGTTCATGACGGTCGAGATGGCACAGGCGAATGCGGTAAATCCGCCTAGCGAATAGCGATGAATACCTCCGATAAGGCCGGCAAAAAAACCGACGACAGGCCCCCCGATCAACCCGCCCGCGACGGCACCGACAATGCGCGTATTGGCGAGTGCGTCATCGACCCGTAGCCCATTCTCCGTTCCGATGACCGACAGGAACCCGAACAGCGTAGAGAGGATCAAGATCCGCATCCAGTTGTTTTTCCCGTACATGATGTTCCGAAAGTAATCCAGTTGGCCGATGATAAGGGCGATGACTGCGATTACAGAGATGTTTTCAAGCAGTCCCAGAAGCATAGTGATTGTCATAACAGCCGCCTCCCTATGAAAAAGGGTAGCCCGATCCGGTCGAAAAATCAATGTAACTCAACTGGGTTTTTCGGCAGCTCGGATGCCGTTTTTGCACATCTGGAAGTATTCAGTAGATTCTAGCAAAACAAACAACTTAGAATAAGAACAGTTCTTCGAGAATCCATTCGGGTAAATATGTAAACCCTTTCAAAGCAAGCGATGCCCCTGCATTTTTGAGAAGAGTATTGTTTCATTTGAAAGCGGTTAAACTATCCCAATTGCGAATGGATTCGGGTCAATCATAAGGAGGGGGCAGCAATGAAGTCATCGAGTGATCGTGAAAATACGCGGCGAATCACAAGCAACATCTTTAAAGGTTCACTGGGGAACCTGATTGAATGGTACGACTGGTATGTCTATGCAGCTTTTGCGGTGTATTTCTCATCTCAGTTTTTTCCAAAGGGCGACGCTACTAGCCAGTTGCTGAATACGGCCGCTGTTTTTGCTATCGGATTTTTAATGAGACCGATCGGAAGCTTGCTCCTAGGCCGATACGCTGACCGTCACGGGCGCCGTGCCGCGCTGACGCTGTCTGTTACTATCATGGCAGGTGGTTCTCTGGTGATTGCAGTAACACCAAACTATGAAACCATCGGCGTGTTTGCCCCTATCATTCTCGTTCTTGCCCGCCTGCTCCAAGGTCTTTCGCTTGGCGGGGAATACGGAACATCTGCCACGTACCTGTCCGAGATGGCGACGAGTGGTCGCCGAGGGTTCTATTCTAGCTTCCAGTACGTCACGCTGATCAGTGGACAATTGCTGGCATTGGGTGTGCAAATTATCCTGCAGCAAATACTCCCGGAAGAAGCGATGATGGCATGGGGCTGGAGAATTCCGTTCATCATCGGAGCATTTGGGGCAGTAGCTGTGTTGTGGCTGCGTCGCAGTATGGATGAGTCAGAGCAGTATACCAAAATGGAGTCGAAAAACAAGGAGAAGGCGGGTACGCTTCGAGAGTTGATGAAGCATCCGAAGGCGGTGCTGGCAGTTGTCGGTCTTACGCTCGGGGGAACGATCGCCTTTAACACCTACACGACCTATTTGCAAAAATTCATGGTGATTACGGTAGGAATGCCGAAAGAGGTAGTTAGCTGGATTAACTTTACCGCATTGCTCGTATTCGTCGTCTTGCAGCCTCTTGCCGGTATGCTGTCCGACCGAATTGGACGGCGACCGTTACTGATTGGTTTCGGTGTTCTTGGAACATTGTGGACCGTACCGATGTTCTTGCTCCTGGAACAAACGACTAGCCCATATATGGCTTTCTTGTTGATGCTGTCTGGCCTTATCATTGTTACCGGCTATACGTCCATCAACGCAATCGTGAAAGCCGAGATGTTTCCCACCGCCATTCGCGCTCTTGGTGTAGGCTTCCCGTATGGCGTGACTGTTGCGATCTTTGGAGGAACAGCGGAATTCATCGCACTATGGTTTAAAAGTATCGGGAACGAGTCTCTCTTCTATTACTATGTAGCAGCTTGTATTGCCATAAGCCTCCTCGTTTACTGGCGCATGGATGAGTCATCGAAAAACTCTAAGATCGAAGCTGAGCTGAATACTGCAAAGGACTAGATGGATGAATATAGGGGCTACGAAAAACGGCAGAGATGCCGTTTTTTTGCATGTACCGAACTGGAAAGATTGCATTTCAAAATTCCAGCTTTATTAATGAGCAAAAACTCACTCAAAAAACGCGGTCCCTTAATGCCTAGGACATCGCGGATACAGCTGGCATCAGTATCGGACATTTGTATCGACATTACAAATAAAGAAACTGTTGGCTGCATGTTCGGACGGTACTGCGCATTCGGTAAAACTAAATCCAAAAGAGCTACGAAAGCATCTGGGAGTTAATAAAGACACCCTCGCCAGACTCTTTTTGAAAGGCTGTTTTCTCAAAGATTGTTGCTGTTAAAACAAAAAAGCAGATTTAATCTACAAAACGTGTAGAATAAATTCTGCCTTTTTGTTTTGAATTCATGAATCGAAATTTTAACAAAGAGTCGTACTTTCATTTTAATTAACATTACTTATTTGATTTTCTCAGCCAACTCTAAAATAATTCCCTCTGGACCACGAACGTAGCATAATTTATAACTTTCTTCATATTGCTGTATCTCACTAAAGATTTCCGTACCCTTCTTTTTCAATTTGGCAACAACAGCTTCAATATCTTCAACAGTAAATGCAATATGTCGGATACCCAGTGTATTTGCAAGGGATTGCTGAATATCTTTTTCATCTGACGGCGTATAAAATTTGATTAGCTCTTTCCATGTCTGACCGTCTGGCGTTCCCAATCCTACACACGCTACTTTAACGTCATTAAGCCCAACTGCATATCCCATCAAGTCTCCTTCCATTTCCCATTCCCCTTTCACCTCAAGTCCAAAATCGAGAAAAAACTCTTTAGCGGCAGAGAGATTATTTACGATTACTCCCACATGATCTATTCTTTGGATCTTCAAATTTCATACCTCCTATGTTCCTGTTAGTTTGCAATATCCGGTATTCAAATTCTAGTATTAACAAAGGGACGATTAATATAATAATAACAGTGAAGAAAAGAATCATTTAACTAATTTTGTATGAAATTATATTGCTGGCAGATCCCTCGCCCGTTACATGTTCAATCGATTTTGTCGGAACGGCTCCCGAATTCAGAGGGCAGGGAGCGGCAATGATGATTCTCCGTCAAATTCTTGAAAATACCCCGTATGAACAATTTCTCATCGAAGAAGTAGCAGATACGAATATTCCCGCTATGAAGCTATACAAGAAATTAGGGTTCCAAGAATACGACCGGAAGCCTGTACCTTTAAAGAGAGCTGAAAAAATCGGAATCAATCATTTTATATTGTTGAAATACGAAAATCGCTCAAGTGATAGATGATCCTCTGAGCGATTGTTCGTATTTCCGCGGACTATATTGAATTGCTCGAAGCATTAGACGAATATCCGGGTCCCGTGATACTAAGTGGTTACGATAATGATTTATACAACGGGGCGCATCAGAACAGAAGTTATCTGGATCAATTCAGTGGCAGCTGATCAAGTGGGGCGGCAGACAATCTTCTCGCTGTCCAGGATATAGCGGATGGATACAAAATGTAGTGTAGTGCTTATCCAAAAATCCGTAAGGATTTTGAGCAACAATCCACTCGAATATTCTTGGTTTTTGACTCATTTTCTGTGTTTTTAAGCACTGACAGGTGCTTTTAAAAACAAAAAAATGAGACCCTTTTTCGCTTATTAATCAAAAAAAGTTAATTTAACTATTTCATCATCTTGGAAATTGAGCATATAATAAATTCATCAAAAAAATTGATAAATGAGGTTATATTCGATGAACGACTTGAAGGGCTAGTGACAGGGTAGCTGCTCTAGACCGCAAAGTAATCGTAACGATCCGTGACATGGCCGCCAGTACGCGATTGGTGAAAGTGTACTCGTAAGGAACTGCCTCCTCTGGTGTGCTTCCAATGATCTCGGCGATTTCGTTCTTGTGAAAAACAAAAAGGCGCGATTTCTCGCGCCCTGTACGTGCTTGATTATTTATACTTCAGTGGTGATTGCGCCCCTGCGGGTATGACCCCGTTCTTATCTTCAATCATTGTTATTATTTCTTTATGATACCAGCTTAACAAATTAGCAGTTACTGTAAGTGATCCACTTAAAGCAGCATGGAGTAAAGCAATATCATCTTCAGCTCCACTTTTCTTCGCTTTCTCTAATATGTCAGGCAATTGATTAACCGTCGTTTCTAACAAACTACTTAATTTTAGCTGTAGCTTTGTATCAAAATCCATATTGTTCCTCCCTCGATGAAATGAAGATTTCCCCTTATATAAATTAATGTCTGTACTCGTTGCTTTTTAAAGTGTTTTGTAATACTCAATGACTAATTGAAAAGTGGTTGGGTAAGCCTTACCCAATTGTTTTATAGCCATCATGTCTGCCAACATTTCTCTTGATCTGTTATTAAGTAATATCACAAATTTTCTTTGATTACCCTGATTTAACATATTCAATGTTTTATCTGGCAAAGTAATGTTGGTAATTTGATCTTCTTTTACTTGGATATTACTGTTTACCAATATAACTTTTCCAAATTCATCAATCATTATCATATCTACCATTGTTGAATAAGGTAATGAAGCTAAAGTAAGCGTGCTTGGCTGTTTATTTGATAATAATCTTCCCTCATTTAAAACCAGTTTTATTTTGTTATTAGTGGGATCGTACCAACTAGGAACAGGGAAATAACTAATTCCTTTTTTGTTCAACAGACTACTGTTAATATTCACCTGGCTATTAACCATACTTTGTGGTATTGCTTCGTCAACATTATTCAAAACTAAATATCTTAACAAGCCTAGATTAGCCCCATTATAAAAATCAGGGTTTTCATGCTTTAAAGGGAAAATCGTTAACTCTTCTTCTCCTTGAGGATCCCACTTGATTTCAATAGGCAAAACTAATGTGGAGTTTGCAGGATAGGTGATGTTTAATGAGGAGTACCACTCAACATCGTTTTCTAAACGTACTAAAGCACTGCTATTCCCTTGTAAAGCAATAAATGTAACCTTATTTGATTTATCAGTGGTGTCAATTACGTATTTGCCTTTAATTATTGTTGACTTGTCATCATTTATATAGTATTTGAAAGATTCGTCATCAGACAAAGAGTATTCTTTTTTCATTTCGCTAACCAACTCAAATGAGTGCGAAGAAGTATATTGGGATGCTGAAAATTCAGGTGAGTCAGACAACAAAAGGTGCTGACCTTTACGTACAGAAGCTTCCTCTGGTAGCACAATTCTAGTTTTAACTTCGTTAATGCTCTCCTGCTTTATATTAATCGCGGAATTCTCAAGAGTAATTACACTTGCTATTAATGCTATGAATATAAGAAAGCCAAAAAACAATAATTTAGTCCTATTCTGGTTGATCATAACTAAAATCACTCCATAGGTGTCAATCTAACGTTTAGGATGATAGGTACACCCTAAACGTTAGAAATTCATTACCTTTATTATTTCACTCTTGTCGTATCTGAAGTTTTTCTCTCGTATAACGACATTTCATATGCCGCTGTATGGAAAGAGATTCCCCTGTACGTACCGGGATCAACATTGTGTTTGCCAGCAATGGACTGAGCTGTACCGTATCCAACTGACATATCCTTATCCCCCTCATCAATTAATTCGCCTTCTTCCTCCTTAAAAATTTCTTTCCACAGCGTTGCTGTTGCAGAAGTTACAACCGTCAACTTTTCACCTGAAGTTGAAGCAGTAGTATACACATAGCGACCGCCTTCAGTATCAATAGTTGTATTTCCTGTTGCAATATCAGTAAATCTTAAACCTTTTGCAGACACTTTGTTAGACTTGGACTCGGAAGTATCATCTGTGCTAGAAGGCAAATTCGTGGAATAAGTGATCGAAGGAGAATAGCTTTCAATTAATGCTTGATTTTTCTCGATTATCTTCTGAGCTGCTGTTGAATTTTGTTCACTAGATGCGTGTGCAATTTGGTTTACACTAAGCCCGATTAATAAAGTAGCGCCAAGTAAGATTTTTGACGTTTTATTTTCCAAAATTTCAACACTCTTTCCATATTTAGGTATTTTACTAACAAATAGAATATATCATCAGTTTGAAAATCTATCAATAGATAGGAAGTACCGGAGCGTCGACCACCCAAGCCGTGCGTGATGAAATCGGAGCCCGTATAAAGAAATTTGTGGAGACAGGAGAGTAACTTTCTCCGCACGCAAGATGTAACTATCTAATGTACGAGGCATGAAAAGTCCCCTTCTTGCGAAAGGGGATTTTCTCTATACTCTGAATACCCTCCTACTGGAGGGAAGCGGTTGTAATCATAAAGCTGTTAAAACTCCGCCTCTAATTTATTGTACTTTTGATCATATACATCTTCCTCTGCATCCAGCCAGAAGTGATATGATTCACCTACAACAATCGCTTCTTTCATAGTGTCCACAGAGCTATTAGCTGTAGTGTTTTTATTTGAATTTTCCATAACAATCACTTCCTTGCAACGAGATATTCTTAGTTATGCCTCTCTGTATGTTCTTTCAACAGTCAAATGTATTGATATGTACAATAGTGGAATCAACAGCTAATCAATCTCATGCCCATTGTCATCAATTTTTTCGTCATAGCCGCCTGCAAGTATCATTGCTTCTTCCTCGAATGGCTCAATATCAACCTCTTCAGCTTTATTGTTGTATTCGTCAGCCCAAGGAATACCACACGCAAGTGCGTGCTTTCTGGGATCATAACGCATACCGGATTTAAGAATGCTGTAAATAATTTTAGCAACCTTCCCGCACATATGTCCTATCGCTTTTCTCTTTGCCATTTGACGTTCGACCAGACGCACGTAGTAGGATGCAAATACATTTGGGCCAGATCTTTGAGAAATTAGCACCAGGGCCATTTGAAACAATACCCTACGGGAATCCCGAACCCCACTGTTAGTTTGATGTGTACCTTTAACAGAGGTTCCTGATTGTTTATTTTCTGCCGAAACGCCAAGATACTTTTTAAATTCTTTATAGGTACTAAAGCGTTCAATATCACCAATGACACCAATCAACGTACAGGCCCATCCATCACCCATAACTGGGAGGGAGTAAAGTAGTTGTGTATACGGATGGGGAGACGTACCTTTTTCAGGGTTCCCATGTAATAGATTTCGAATATTCTCGTCAATATTTCGTAAGCTTTCTTCTAATCTAAGCGCTTCGTGTATAAGCCAATTTTGTCTATCTGTAATATGGCTTACTTGAATGGCGACAGAATGGGGGAGAACGGAAGCCAATGTATTTGCTGCCTTCTTAGCAATTGGCTTAGCACCACATTTAATAATGGCTTGTCGCAGCTCCTCTTCTGATAAATGTTTCATATCTAATGCAGTTGGATACATCTGAGCCAAGCGTAAAACAGAGGGACTACCTAACTTTTTAAATGCACGCTTCAGATCCGGGTGAGTGATTTGGAATAGTTGTTGGACTTGATTTTTCCGACGTGTCAATGTGGTAGTCAGAAGCCAACGATCCCGCATTAAGGTACGTACAATAGACTGGGACATTGAGGCAGGACTTGCCAAACGTACCGATTTCATATCAGGATGAAGCGATTTGTGCCATCCCATATAAGCCATAATTCTAGCATCGATCGCATCTGATTTTTCCTGAATCCCTAGAGTTTCCTCACGGAACCTTTTTACGGCAGAATTTTCGACCATGTGTAATGAATAACCTTCGGTTATGAGTACCTGTTGGAGTAAAAATGAATAATGACCACCTGTTGGCTCCATCAGCATAAAAAAGTCTGCTGGTTTTAGCCCTAGTTGTTCTTGAATCGCCCGGAGTGCGCCCAAAAAATCAGAAATACCAACACTATCCGCATTGAATTTCATTGTTTTAGCCCTTTTCCATTTCCCGTCACGAAAATGTTCAGGTATGATGCAGGAAGCCACATGAAAATCGGCTCCAATATCGATTCCTGCATAAATGGGGTAAAACAGTCTTTCTTCTGTTTTTGTATGGACTTCATCATGTACAACAATGAATTGCGTCAAAAGGTTTTCATTCATTTAAGTTTTCTCCCTGTATATTCTAGCAGTATATATATACCTGACTATCCAAGTTACTGTGAGAGCTGTTTGCCCAATGTAGCATGTTAGAATTATAGCGCCAGGTTATGATCCCCATATTTTGTCCAGAGGTCTATGTCTATGTGACATAGCCCCAAACACTCAAAGAGTTTCAACTGCTATTCAAATAGATTAAGATTTAATTCTTTAATCTAGTCTTTATACAGATGCAACATTTGGAATAAAATTCCTGCTTTTAATAAAAATAACCCGTCAGGTGACGGGTTATCGTATCTTTTTTAATATGTGCAGCGCCGATAAAGGTGGAGTGCCCCACTTTAATCTCAGAGGTCTAGATTAACCAGCCCCAATCCAATTGTGGTAGGAAAACCGTAAAAGGTCACTGCACAGGTTATTCATTCTCTAACACTCAAGGTTATTCCTGCTTTAATACCAATGTCCCCAAACTATCATCTAAAGCTTATAAAATAACCCACGTTTCATACAGAGGTACAATGGCGATATATTTATTCTGCTCACAGTACCATCTTTCCTCCTATAAAAAATAAAACAATGTTCTCAAATGCTCATCAGAACTTTGTCCATAGAGGAAAGCCCACATTTTGTAGAGAGATACATTGTTATAAAAGATATTCTCGAAAAATTACCGATTACCTCTCTCAATTAGCCATTTCGTGAGAAATTGCTGCGGACACATCCCACGTGTAATTATAGCGATATATCAAAATAGAAATTCTCACACAAGTATGTAAAAATATATATAAGAAAGAACTTTCGCGTATTAAACTGTCCCCTTTGTAAAGGACACTTTTAAAAAAGTCTAGGCAACGTTAAGA
>NZ_JBEAES010000021.1:0-108674 GCF_050477165.1 Brevibacillus sp. FIR094
GAGCATCTGCCTTACAAGCAGAGGGTCGGCGGTTCGATCCCGTCAGCCTCCACCATTTTTATATGCGGTCGTGGCGGAATTGGCAGACGCGCTAGATTCAGGTTCTAGTGGTGGCAACACCGTGGAGGTTCAAGTCCTCTCGACCGCACCAAGTAAACCCTATATATGGCGGTCGTGGCGAAGGGGTTAACGCACCGGATTGTGGCTCCGGCACTCGTGGGTTCAAGTCCCATCGATCGCCCCATATATCTTTAAAATGTAAAATGAAATAGCCCAGCGGAGGCTCCTGTACAGGAACTCCGGCTGGGCTTTCTTTGTATCTGTTTACGAATGAGCAACAGGCTGATAAAAGTGAAGGCGATTGCCAAAAGGATCGGTCACGCTCACTTCACGCGTTCCCCACGGCGTCTCCTCTAGACCAGGACAAGCGTACTTGTATCCTTGACGCAATAGTGACTGATGAAAAAGCTCAATGTCCTCTACCTGCACGCGAATCGCCGAGCCAGGACAAGCATCCCCGTGATGCTCGGATAGATGAAGCGTGCACGATAGAGAGGAAATTTGCATGTTCTCTTGCCTTCTCAGCGTCAAACATGCGAAAAATAGGCGTTATGATCTGATTCATTTGCCAAGAAACCTCCGGATCGTATTGAGGGAGGCGAGGTGCACCCCTTCGTGAAAAATCGTTCGGACAAGCACTTGTGCAATCGTATGCATGCCAGATTCAGTTGCAGGAAATTCTTCTTCTAATCGATCCTTGTAAGCAGCTTGTATCTTCAGAGGTTGTTCTTGTAATAAGGAGGCGAGGACTGCGAGTTTCGGTGGTGGTGTGTCCCAGTCAGCAGGCTTTGTCCCGAAGTTAAACCATTCGTTGAAGCCAGGGGGTAGTGGGATCGTTTCTTTTGTAAGGTGAGCGATCCATAAATACTGATCGAGATAGATGTGCCCCAGATTCCACAAGATATTGTTAGAGAAACCATTGGGAATGATGTTCACATCTTCATCCGTCAAACCATCGATAGCTTTTAACGTCTCCTGTCGATAATCCTCTAGCTGCTGGAATAGCACCCTGTGCCGCTTTTCCATACTTTTTCCCCCTTGAGTGGTAGTCTTCGCAAATAAATTCGAGTCAGAGAATCTACTACCTTCTATAAGAAAGGGATGTACCAACAAAAAAGCGTGCAGAACAACTCGTCTGCACGCTTTTTGTATGCTGTGTATAGGAAACGACGCTACATTCTTTCCTGCTCGAGGGAGTGAGAAGGAGAGAATTGTTTCCGCCATTTTACTTGCGGCACGCAAATGGCAGCGAGGATCATGAATACGCCACCCCATTGTGGGAGAGAGACAGCCTCTTGAAGCACGAAACTCGACAAGAGTACGACAGTGGGAAGCTCCACCGCGCTTAAGATGGTAGCTAGTCCATTACCGATCCGCGGCACACCGACAGCCAAACAGAAGATCGGGATGACCGAACCGAAGATCGCAACCAAAAGACCGAGCGGCAGCAAACCTTGCAGAAGCTGACCATTGATCAGGAAAGTCGGTGGATACACGATCGAGAGCATCAGGGCAGCCATACTAATCGAGATCGCGCTTCGCAAGTATGGATCCATTCCAGGGAGAATTCGCCCGCTGAAGAAAATAACCAGGGCAAAGGTCGCGCCAGACATCAGACCGAAGATCAGTCCAACCATGTCTACACTCTGAATGCCACTTTCGCCCAGTCCACTTGCAAGAACCGTCCCTGCTCCAAGCATAAGCAGAGACACCCATTTTTCAGCGGTGGGCCATTTGCGATCCACAATCGCCTCCAGCAAGACACCGATCCAGGTAAACTGAAAGAGGAGAACGATTGCGAGCGAAGCAGAGACCCGGCTAACAGCCTGATGGTAAAAAAGACTGGTTGAGGCCATCATGAGGCTGGCTGGTGCCAAAAGCAACAAATACTTAAACGAAAACCGTTGCTTGGAGAAAAAGATGGCCATGACCGTCATGATCAGGCCGCCAAAAATCAATTGGCTTCCGCTCATTTCGAATGGCGTAAAGCCGAGCTGAAAAGCATGCTTCATGAAGATCGAGAGGACACCGTAGCTGCACGCGCCGACTAAAACTAAAAAGATAGATCGCCAGTATGTCATAAGTAAAAGTTCCTTTCGTATGACTAAACTCGGAAGAATAATGACTATTGTACTATAGGTCTAAAAGTGGTACAATAAAATTTTTGTCCACTCTTTACTGTGCTACTAAGGTAATTAGATAGCTGCATGCATTGGTAATATGGTAACGGATGAAAGTGTAGAGGACTCCTTATTCTTCGTGAGAATACATAGCTGTTTTTTCTTATTTCCGTTACACTACTCCATAGAAGAAGTTCAAAAAGTCGTCTGTAGACAAAGAGAAGGCGAAACACATGGAGGAGCAAGGATGAGACAGGGGATTATTTACGCAATTGTGGCGTATTTGGCTTGGGGGTTACTCCCGCTCTATTGGAAGCTGTTTCAGGCAATGGGGGCATGGGAGATACTCTCTCATCGAATCGTCTGGTCGATTATTTTTGTCGCAATCATTATTCAGGTAACGAAACGTTGGCGTAGTATGTGGGGAGCGGTTACTGGTTTTAAAATGTTCGGAGCATTAGCGATATGTTCCCTGCTAATCAGCGCAAATTGGTTCATTTTTATCTGGGCAGTGAATAACGATCAAGTCATGCAAACGAGTCTTGGCTATTACATGAATCCTCTCATCACCGTCCTGCTCGGAGTCATTTTCTTAAAAGAAAAAATGCATGCTGGGCAATGGCTCGCGCTTATACTCGCGGCTTTCGGAGTCATGTTCATCACCTTCCAGTACGGTGAGATTCCATGGGTCTCTCTATCACTTGCCCTGACCTTTGCTTTTTACAGCTTGGCGAAAAAGCTCGTTCGGATGGAGGCGATGATCGGACTGGCATGGGAGACGCTGTTTGTGGCCCCTATTGCTTTCGGTTATCTGTTGATGCTACAGGTCAATGGGACGGAGACGATGACATCCTTAGCGTGGTGGCAACTTTTGTTGCTGACGCTCGCGGGGGTAGCTACTGCCATGCCACTCTACTGGTTCGCCTTAGCAACGACTAGACTCCCACTTTCCGTTGTGGGCTTCATTCAATACTTGGCGCCTACGATATCGCTCCTATCAGCTGTTTTCTTGTTCGGTGAGTCTTTCACCCAAACACATCTCATCAGCTTTGGATTCATCTGGTCTGCGCTCATCGTATTTACAGTGTCTTCCGTACGTATGAAACGAAAAGCTACCCCAATCAATCCCGAGGTCGCTATCAAAAAACAAGCGTAAATATAAGAAAACTCCTGACCCGCCGAGAAAGACTCGGATATGGTCAGGAGTTTTTGCTTACAAGGATGTAATTAGCAGATCGCTTCGCCGTGTTTTTTCATGCGGTACGCACCGTGATTAGTAGGTCCCACATATTGATTGAGTGCAAACGAGTGGCGAATCGCTTCGGTAATAAGTTCTTTGGCAACAGCTACTGCATTGTGTACAGAGCTTCCTTTTGCCAATTCAGCACAGATTGCAGCCGAGAACGTGCAGCCGGCACCATGAGTAAAGCTCGTTTCAAAGCGCTCTGATTCCAATACTTCGATCGTTTTCCCGTCATAGAAAACATCTACGGCATTGCCGCTTTGAAGCTTGCTGCCGCCTTTTACAACGACATAAGAGGTGCCGAAGTCGTGGATGCGCTTTGCCGCTTCCTTCATGTCATCGACACTCTTCAGTGCGCCCATTTGGCTGAGAATACCAGCTTCGAACAGGTTAGGTGTCGCAACTGCTGCGTGCGGGAGCAAGACTTCACGCAGGCTGACTGCAATTTCTGGATGGAGTGCTTCGTCTGCACCCTTACAGATCATCACAGGGTCAACGACAACATTTTTCAACTCGTATTGTTTTATTTTACGGGTAGCGAGGTCAACCAGTTCAGTGGTTCCGAGCATCCCTGTTTTTACAGCATCTACGCCAATTCCTGCGAGTACGGTTTCGATTTGTTTTTCCAGGATCGCAACATCGATCGGAAACACTTCGTGAAACCATTCGTTATGTGGATCTTGGGCTACGATAACGGTGAGGGCGGTCATCCCGAAAACACCAAGCTCCTGAAACGTTTTGAGGTCTGCTTGCTGACCAGCTCCGCCGCTGGTGTCGGAACCTGCAATGGTGAGTGCTTTCTTCATGGTCATTGTGATTATCTCCCTTTGTATACCGCTGCACAATCGAAGCGGATCTATACTGTCATGCACTGTAATGCCTCTCTCTATATTAAAGAGTAAGAAATCGGTGCTGTCAATAATATCCCCAAAATATAAAAACCGCTTCCCGTAGTGGGCAAGCGGTTTATGTATGTGTGCATTTATGCTTGAGAAGCAGCGTGGTGAAAAGAGAAGCTGATGGTAGTGGACATGGACTTGGAACGCTTGGTTGCAAGCTGTTTGGCTTGCTTTGCTGCCTCAAACATACTGGGTGCCTTGATGATTTCAACCCATCTGCGTGTTGCTGTTTCAAATAAAAAGCGATAGATAGTCATCTTCTTCGACCCTCCATGGTTTGTTGACATCTACATTGTATTACGTTACAGCGTGCAAAAGGTTACATAGCTGTTACATATTTTTGAAGAAAATATGGTTATTCTGTAAATCGTAAATTGTTTCCGAAATAGCGTTACGTTTTGCGAAATGTTACGTCTTTAGTATGTGATGTTTACGAAAGCTTCCATTTTGAAAGAACGAATGAGAATGAGGTGCGACAAACGATGGTCAATTCAACAGGAGAGCTGACGGTGACAGATGTCAATCACAGCTACGGAACTGGGAAAATCAAAGTGCCCGTGCTGTATGATATCAACCTGCATATCAACAAGGGTGAATTCGTGGCTCTGTGCGGCTCGTCGGGTTCCGGTAAGTCTACGCTCTTGAATTTGCTTGCAGGTTTGACCAAGCCGGAGGAAGGGAGTGTCACGGTTAGCGGAGCACAGATTTCCAGCTACAGCGAAAACGAACTATGCATGTTTCGCCGTAAAAATATGGGCTTTATCTTCCAGTCATACAATTTGCTCCCAAATCTGACTGCGTTGGAAAACGTAGAGCTTCCCTTGATTTTCGCAGGCGAAAGTACGAAAAAACGTCGGGCCAAAGCAACGGAAATCCTACACCGGGTAGGGCTGGAAGGGCGTATCGACCACAGACCAAATGAGCTTAGTGGTGGACAACAGCAGCGTGTCAGTATTGCGAGAGCGCTCGTCAATCAGCCTGGCATCATCTTGGCGGATGAGCCGACGGGGAACCTGGACTCGAAGACGGAACAAGAAATTCTCTTATTAATGAGAGAAATGAACAAGGAAAATGGGACTACGTTCATCATCGTTACCCATGAGCAGGAAGTAGCGGAACAGTCCGACCGCGTCATTTATCTCCAGGACGGACGGGTTGTACAAAAAAGGACAAGACCAGCGTAGGCGAGGGTATGAGGTGAACAAACAGTGAAGGTAATAGATTCTTTTCGCATCGTCTGGAGGAATCTGTGGCGAATGAAGCTACGGACAGCCCTCACGTCGGTTGGTGTTATGATCGGAACGGCTGCAATCGTGGCGATGATGGCACTTAGTTTAGGGCTTAAGGAAAGTGCGGTAAAAAGCTTGGAGAACTTCGGGAACTTGACAGAGATGGACGTCGAGCCATTGCGTTGGTACGAGGAAAATGGCGAATGGATCGATGTTCCAGAGGATAAAGTCAAGAAGCTGAATATGCAAGCAGTGCAGGAATTAAAAAAGATTCCTGGCATTCAGGCAGTTATGCCGATAAAAGAATTACGAGAGCAAGCGAAGCTAAAGGTAGGTAGACGAGAAGGTTACGTACAGCTTATTGGGGTGGATGTGAATGAGTCGGCTGCCTATCGCAAAGATGACATTGAAAAAGGAAGCTATCTGACAGGGGCGCCACAAGAGATAGTGGTTGCTTTCGATGTTTCCAGAGAAATGCGCGACGTCGAAAAGGAAAAGCGCGAGGAACGGCGAAGAAAGGCCGGAGCTGGACGGCATGAAATGTCTCAGATGCCACCTCCTGATATAGGGGGCGGAGAAGCACTGGCCTTCAATCTCGTAGACAGAGCAGGGACTCTCATCTTGTCACGCGAATATCGCATCGACGATGAACCGAAATACGAGAAAAAAGAACTGCGTGTGAAGGTTGTCGGTCAATTAAAGAAATCTGAAGAACGTAACTCTTCAGCCGCGGTTTATGTACCGATTAACGTTGTGAAAGAGCTGAATGAGTGGGTCACGCGCAGTCGAGGTGACGAAGTCGAAGAAGGAGCATCGCGCAGATCACGCGATAAAGCCAAAAAGGATACCTTTGAATTTGACAGAATTACAGTCAAGGTAGAATCTCGTGAAAAAGTCGAGGGTGTAGTCAAAGCGTTGAAGGAAAAAGGCTTTGAAGTATGGTCGCCTGCACGTGAGCTGGAAACCATCAATAACTTCTTCTTCGTGATTCAGATGGTCCTCGGAGGAATTGCTGCAATCTCCTTGCTCGTCGCAACCATTGGAATCGTCAATACGATGATCATGTCAATTTTAGAGCGAACCAAAGAGATTGGGATCATGAAAGTAATCGGAGCCACTGTGTTGAATATTCGTTGGCTGTTCTTAATGGAATCAGGCTTTATTGGTTTAATAGGTGGACTGGCTGGTCTCGGCATGGCGTGGGGAGCGGTTGAGCTCGTGAATTACTTCGGAGCGTCTGGAGGTCTCTTGGATAGTCTGAACATGGGCTACGGCGGTGGTAATCCAGAGGCTGAGCCAACAAAATTGGCGGTCATTCCAGGCTGGCTGGCACTCTTTGCAATTGGCTTCTCCTTTATTATTGGGGTGTTGGCGGGAATCTTCCCGGCGATTCGTGCGTCTCGTTTAAGTGCACTGCAAGCGATTCGATCTGAATAAGTGATGAAATGTGAGGAACGTAAGATGAACAAGAAAAAATGGATCATTATCGCCACGGTTGTGGCCGTTCTTGGAGGAGGAAGCTATTACGGCTATTCGTACTTCAAGGGCGAAGAGGTTACAGAAGAAAAGCCAGAAGAAAAACCGACCTTCCCGACAGCGCTCGTGGAACGTGGTGATGTCAAGAAGACGATCAACTCAGCAGGTACAGTGGAAGCGAAGGCGCGTGAGGAAGTCAAGCCAGAGCTCAACGGCAAGGTGCAACGTGTGCTAGTCAAGGAAGGGCAGTCTGTAAAAAAAGGCGATGTCTTGTTCACGATAGACAGCTCGGATGCACAGCTAGAAATTCAAAAGCTGGAGCTGGACATTTTAAAGGCGAAAAAAGAGCTAAGTGAAATTAAACAGAAAAAAGACAAGATCACGGCTACCAAGGAAGGGAAAGTCATCGAAGTCTCAGTGGAAGAAGGGCAAGATGTCAGACCAGAAACCGTAGTCGCCAAACTTGCTAATACCGACTATTTGAAAATTATTGGGCAATTTACCTCCTATGAGTCTGAACGATTCAGTATAGGTCAAAAAGTGAAGGTATTCATTCCGACTTCCATGTATTTTGTGGATGGTGTTGTCACGGAAGTGGATAGAATTGGTGAAAAAGTAGAAGGTGCTGGCGGAATTCACAATGTCGAGGTATTGGTCAAGAAGCCTGGAGCCATTTATGTTGGGGACAAGGGTGAGGTACAGTACACGGATGATAAGGGTCTCTTATATGTAAGCCGAAATCAGAAAGAATTCCAGTTGCCAGATGAAATAGAAATCTTGGCTGGTACTTACGGGAAAATCGGCAAGCTCGACGTAAAAAAGGACGATGTAGTCAAAGTAGGGCAACAACTGTTCAAGATGGATATGGAAGCGTCCGGTATGGAGCTGATGGAAAAAGAACTAGCGTTAAAAGGGTCCTTATTGAACATGGAGCAGAAAAAGCGTGAAATTGCGAAGAACCAAGTAACAGCGCCAATCAGCGGTGTCATCACCAAGCTAGGTGTAAAAGAAGGCGAAGCGCCAGGATCAGACCCTGCAGCCATTATTATGGATACGACTTCTGTTTACTTTATGGCAGCCGTTGGAGAACTTGATATTCCACAGATTAAAATCGGACAAAATGTCGATGTTTATGTGTATGCGTTTGGTACCGAGCCGTTTAAAGGCAAAGTCGTAGAGCTCCCGAAAGAAGGGAAAAAAGAAGACAAGGAAGTTCGTTTCGCGGTTAAAGTGGAACTACTAGACAAGGCTGATTTCAAGCATGGGATGACGGGTGACAACGATATTATCGTCGCCCAAGCACAGAATGTCTTGCGCTTGCCAAGCAATGCAGTTGAAATCCTGGGGCCAGGTCAGGGAACCGTAATGGTGAAAGATCCGAGCACCGGAGATCCAATGCCGAAAGACATACAAATCGGTATTGAAGGATATGATTTTATTGAAATCAAAGGCGGCTTGAATGAGGGAGAAGAGGTTCTGGTGACCAACTCCGAAGGCATGTAAAAGCCAATCGAATTCGTTTATAGCGACAGCCCCGTTGCCACTGGCCAAAGACCTAAGCAAACGGGGCTGTTTTTTTACATGCAAATGCTTTTCAACGGTTTGAACGCATACGTAACGTTGCGGTCATTCGCGACGTCAAACTATGTAAAGGATGGGAAATTGTACAGCCGTTTTCCTTTGCGAACTGATCGGCAACAGGTGCCATGGAGAGCTGTGCCACTGCAATAGGTTGGTCTGGAAACGTTTGATGGAGCTGAGACAGGGCACCTTTTATCGCTTCCCTGTACGCTTCCTGCTTGTTTTCCATGAGCAGGGCAAAAGCATTTTCGACGATGTTCACTTGAATCTCTGGATGAAGGTTATGGGAATGGGCGTGTTGTACGAGACGCTCCATCGTAGGTTGGACAGTAGCGGGATTGGAGAACAGCAGAACTTGTGGCTCTGTATAGCGTGCAAGCTCATGAAAAAAAGGTCCATCGATTGTGAAGATGGGGACAGAGGCAGTTGCCTCATCCTCTGGTGTTACCAGTGCGGCATACTGCGTGCAAGTGATCACGATTGCATCGACGGCGCAGCTCTGCATCCAGACTAGTTGATCACGTAATTTAGCCTGTGATTGTTCCGTGGTATGGACAGGTGTTCCTGCGTTTTGCAGGAGTAAACTAGGATCAACAAAATGAATGAGCTCTACGTCAAAGGCTGCGAACGCATCTGATAAGAGGGAAATATTCGAATAATGTCCGTGGAGACAGGCAATACGGGTCATCGTGCAGCTTCCCCCTTTAGCGTATCATTCTCTGCTTTCTTATGGGAAAGGACGCGAATACGCTTGTAATCGAGCACCCAGTGACCCTCTTGAAACAGCGCAGGACGCAGTAAGTCAGTGACCTCCCTACATACTTGCTGGATTTCATCTGAGGACAGTCCCGTAAAAAAAGGACTGCAAAAAGAATTCAACCAATGCGACAGCCCCAAGTCTCCATCAGCCATGACTGTCGGACGATCAAAATGAGAGGCAAGTACGACGTGGAAGCCTTGCTTCTCCAAAAGAGTCGTGTACTCTCCAATGCTGGGAAAATACCAAGGTGAGCGCTCATCCGCGGATATTCCTTTTCGTGCCAAAACAGTCTGCAATGCCTTTGTGATTTGGCCGCAATTGCCGTGTCCTCCGAATTCGGCAACAAAGCGTCCACCGGGAGCAAGAGCCAACCAAATGGTTTCAACGACTTCAGCAGGACGTTTCATCCAGTGGAGTGCGGCATTAGAAAAGACAGCGTCGTAGCTGACATCTGTACGATACGTATGCGCATCGGCTACTTCAAAGGCAAACTGCGGATATTTTTGGCGAGCAGCCTCAATCATGGCGACAGAAAAGTCGATTCCTGTCACAGTTGCTCCTGCAAGCGATAGTTGCGCACACAGGTCGCCTGTTCCACAGCCTAAGTCAAGAATGCTTTCTCCTGGAGCCGGCTGTAGCCAGTCCACTAAGCCTTTGCCGTATTCAGAAACGAAATTCATCTTGGCGTCGTACAGCCCGGCATTCCATTGATTGGTTCGAATCATCTGAATTCCCTCCCTTTCATCCATTTTTACCGACTGGAGAGATATAAGTCAAATCTATATAAATTATAAACTGAATAGTATTTAACTATATCTAGCTCGCGAAAAAGCTCTACGATTGTAAAGGATATTTCGCCGTTTTTGTCGAATGATCACAGTTGAAAAATTGTAAGGAAGAAAGTAGGAGGACAATTCGTGAAAAAATGGGTTGTAAAAGCACTTCTAGTGTGTTTGGCAACGGGCACCTTATTGTCAGGTGTGTCAGTACCGTCAGCCATGGGGGCCGGGGCAACAGCATCCATGAAAAAAAACAGCCAAGTATCTAAGCCAATCCGGCAGCAGCCTGTTCACGATATGGTTATCTTTAACGATTATCAGGTTGCAGGATTGGATTCAAATGGTTGGAACTGGGTGAAGAACGATGAGTTTATTCTTCCTCCCGAGACACCACTTGATATTGACGTGATACAGACCACTTATGGAACTGGCACCAACCTCAATCGGAAGCAAGTTTTATTGGATGGCGTAGAGTTATCGGAGTATCAAGCCGAAAATACCTCGTCACAGACTTCTTTCAAATGGCAAGTACCTCGGTTTACTATTCCAGCACAAAAGCTGTCTGCTGGCTCGCATAGCTTGACCTTTATTGTGACGGATGCCAAAGGGAAGAGCAGCACGTTGCATGTGAGATTTATTGTAGAGGCCAAAAATTACCCGAGCATATTTAATGGGGAAAAGGCAGAGGGAGAACCAGTACCAAGTGGTGGGCAAACGGCTATTTTTGGCATGATGGGTTCACACGACTTCACCAGTTCTTTACCGGGCACATGGAAACTAACAAATAAGTCCACGAGTACAGAGATGAGGTCTGTTCCTGCGACGACAATTTTTTCGACGGGGACATTGTTGACGGGGCAGTATGAGCTCCTCTTTGTTCCGGATGATACAACCATGTCACCTTGGATGACGACGATTCAAGTAGGCGTTGCAGAGCTGTACATGGGAACAGATACAAGCGGTCAAAAGCTGACGCAAGATCAGAAAATAACAGCCCCAGCAGCACCAGGGAAGGTTCCCTTGTATTCGCCAATCCCAGGAAGATGGTCGGTGAACGGAACAGGACAAACCTTGACAGACGCGCAACATTTTGAGGTGGACATTCCTGAGAGACTGGCTGGAATCACAATTGCTGTTACCTTTGAGCCTGTTTCGGTGCAAAAAGATAAATCGTCGTTGTGGGGCGATACTTCGGCGACAACGGTTCAAATACAAGTTCCAGGTGCACCAAATGCCTGCGGCCCTGCTAGTGGAAATGTCACAATGGATGTGTTGATGAAGCAGAACGAACAATCAACACCGACGGTAGAAAAGATGAACCTGTATTCCTCTGATAATACAGTCAAGCTGTATCAGAATCCTGTTCATATGATCTGGCTGGCAACTGCTGCCGAGCACATTGAATATGGAAGTGAAGCGGATGATGATGAGGGGCCGGGTGTGTGGGCGATTGATAACGTCATTGTCGACGATAGCAAATTGAATTGGGATCACACGGCATTGCTGTTGTCCGGCTATAAGCCAGGTCGCTACAAAGTCAACTACTATAGCAAAAGAGACCCGGCGCAAGTATGGTGCGGCTACGTTCAAGTAATAGAAGATTTGCCTCCAATCAAGACGTATCCAGCATGTGAGCCGGGTGATACAGGTATATCTCCGCCAAGTTCGCCACTTCTTCTTCGAAGTGAGAGTGGCAAGGAATACCGGGACGGACAAAAGATCACCGTGAACGTAGGCGAGGATCTCGAAGAATGGGAAGACCTAAGGCTGATCGCTACTCATGCTGAGCTTGTCGGATCCAAAAAGATCAGGGATAAGAGCGAAAAGAAGGCATACTATATGCCGAAATTTGAATGGAAACATGGCGAAATCGGTATTGGTGCCAGTCGGAAGCATAGTAACGGTACCATTTCCTCAGAAAATCGGATCGAGGTCTTTTTCGGGGAGGAACAGATCGCTAGCATCAAGCCTAGCAAAGGTGATGACGACGATGGCGAGGGACTTGAATCACTGAATATAAAAAGGTATATCGATACGAATAAGCCCGGAGAATACAAGATCAAGGTAACGAATACGCTCACCAATAAGACCTGCACGGTTATCAACTCCAAAAGAAAGTATAATAAGAAAACCGGTGTAAATGAGCGCAATGAAACATTGACGATTACAATTGAAGTGAAGTAGGAAGGTAGACCCCCTTGCATTTTGGCATGGGGGTTTTCGACTACAAGGGAGGAAGTCCTGTGACAAACGAGCAGAAGGTGATCCTGGAGAAGTTCGGCTTTCAGATCGAAGGAGAGCAAGTGAAACATTTGAAGCTGGGAATCGTAAGAAATAAAAAAGAATTCGTCTGTCATGCCACGTCAGAAGCGTTGCAGGACTACATTAAGTCCATCTTGCGCAACCAATGTCAGTGGAAGCGAGGAGAATCTGAGTGAGCAGCCAGGGAGGTTGTGGGGTTTGAGCGAGTCTAGGGAGACATTAGTTACGGCATTACGTGAAGTGGAGGCTTGGGAGAAGGACCAGAACGACTTGTGGTTCTGGGAAAAGCTTGGCAGACTTCCTTTTGTTCTGTTGGATCGGATTACGCCTGCATTCGTTCAAGAGAAGCTGGGAAAAGCCGTAGATGAAATGGCAGCCTTTCTCGAGACAGGTGGAACCTATTTGGTGCAGGATGAACCGATTTACAAACGGTTTGGCAAACGGTTAGAGGGACAGGGTACGTCTGTGATTGGCAAAGAAGAAATTGCTGCTGTACCGCTTACGATCATGAATGATGTCGCAATGGAGCTGAAGGATTCACGTGCGAATTTTGCCACGGTACAAGGTGCGACGACTGGCTTCGGAGGGATTTTTACCCTCGCGATCGATATCCCGTTATTGATGGGGACATCCCTCAAAGTATTACAAGAAATGGCTCTTGCCTATGGCTATCGACCTGAAGAGAAGAGAGAGCGGCTGTTTGTCGTCAAATGCTTGCAGTTTGCTTCATCCGACATCGTAGGGAAAAAAGCGATACTCGCTGAGCTCTCCCGCTTTGATGATCCAAATGCGCAGAGAGAGGTAATGGCGCAATTGCAGGGATGGCGTGAAGTCGTGGTTACGTACACAGAAAACTTTGGGTGGAAAAAATTGTTTCAAATGGTGCCGATTGCAGGTATTTTATTCGGGGCGTATTTAAACCGTTCAACCGTACAGGATGTCGCCGAAGCGGGGATGATGCTATACCGCAAACGGCGTATCCTGGAGCGGCTGCGTGAGAGCGAAAAGTGCGGAGAGATTACAAAGACCACTCCTCAGCAGTAAGAGCGTAGAGGAGATGGTCCTCCCATACACCGTTAATTTGCAAATAGCGCAACGAAAGGCCTTCCTGGCGAAAACGATTTTTTTCCAAGACGCGAATGGAAGCTTGATTGCGAGGCATAACAGCAGCTTGTACTCTGTGCAGCCCAGCATCCATTAAAGCAAAGCGGAGGGCGAGATTTACTGCTGATGTCGTATAGCCTTTGCCATTGCACGCCTGATCCATAAAGTAGCCAATCGTCGCATTTTGCCATGCGCCACGTGCGACATTTGACAATGCTACACGTCCAATCATCTTTCCGGATTCTCGGGAGAATGCGCCGAAAGCATAGGCAGTACCACGTTCAAAATCAATCTGCGCTTGTGAAATCTGTTCTTGCTGTCCTGTGAGGGTCAGAAATGAAGCGGGGCGGATTGGTTCAAATGGTTGGAGAAAGTCATGATTACGCAGCCGAAGCTCTAGGAGCTCGGCTGCGTCTTGTTGTTGGAGAGGTCGTAAGAGAATCTCGTCTGTATGTAGTGACATGATATCAATCCTCCTTAAAAAGTTGGATTGATAGTATAGCATGTGCCAGAGTATTTGAGAAACATCAATTAGCCGAGCAATTCAGCAAACGACACCCCAAATGCTTTGCAAGTTTCTACTTCTTTTGCAGTAGGAGAAAGCTCGATTTTCAAACATTCCAGAGGAGTTTCCGCACCACGCTCGCTCGCCTTTTTCAGCAAAATATCAACAGCTGCACCGACGTGCTCGTAAGCGGAGTCGCAAGAACCGAAAGCAACAACCTTTTTCCCGCTGAGGTCAATATCGTCCATTTCCTCATAGAAATCCAGGCATTCGTCTGGCAGTTCGCCATCGCCCCATGTGTAGGCACCAAGCAAGATTCCGTCGTAAGCTTCGAGTTCTTTTGCGTTCGCATCCATCACTTCTTTTATCTCCAGCTCAGCACCAGTTGAACGAATACCTTCTGCAATTGCTTCAGCAATTTCCTGTGTATTCCCTGTCATGCTCGCGTATACCATCAAAATGCTCATAAAACGTAAAACCTCCAATTAGATAATGAGTATCATTCTCAACAATAAAAATAATGAAAATGAGAATCGTTGTCAATAACTTTTTTCTTATTGCCACGTTTCATTGATTTTGGTAGAGTTAAATAAAATTATTATAATGTACTTTAAATAGAGGTGCGCCAAAGAAGAGTAAGCCTTTTCGCAATCTGCCAGGGAGCAGGAGAAGGAAGAAAGGCTAAAGCGCCGAAGCTTATGCTATGCCCCTACGTAGCACAGGCTGGGGTGTCTCATGAAAAATGAACATCCTGTCACAAGGGACCTTATGTCTTCTTGTGGAGCGCTATTTATGATTTGCTTCTGTAGTATCAAGAGCAATGAGATAGCGAATGCACTCATTGCTTTTTTTGATTTACCATGCTGTTATTTTGAGGAGGATGTAACTATGAACATGATGGATGCCAACGAAATTATCGCGTTTATTCAAAAAAGCGAAAAGAAAACACCAGTGAAGGTATATATGAAAGGAAACCTGGAGGGAATCGACTTCGGTGCGAGCTCCAAAGCCTTCATTACTGGTCCAACTGGTGTTGTTTTTGGTGAGTGGAAAGAGATTGAGCCAGTGCTCGCTGCTAACGCAGACAAAATTGAAGATTATGTGGTAGAAAGCGACCGCCGCAACTCCGCCATTCCATTGCTGGATACAAAAGGGATTCAAGCGCGTATCGAGCCAGGTGCAATTATTCGTGACCAAGTGACAATCGGTAACAATGCGATCATCATGATGGGGGCTTCTATTAACATCGGTGCCGTTATCGGTGAAGGTACGATGATCGACATGAATGTTGTGGTAGGTGGACGTGGAACTATCGGGAAAAACTGCCATATCGGAGCGGGATCGGTTATCGCAGGCGTTATCGAGCCGCCATCTGCACAGCCAGTTGTTGTCGAGGACGATGTTGTCATCGGAGCAAATGCTGTCATTCTGGAAGGTGTACGCGTAGGAAAAGGTGCTGTCGTTGCAGCGGGTGCTGTCGTGATTGAAGATGTACCTCCGTACGTAGTAGTTGCGGGAACGCCTGCACGCGTGATCAAGCAAATCGATGAAAAAACTCGTTCCAAGACAGAGATCAAGCAGGAGCTACGTCAGCTGTAAGGGAGAGAGTGCACATGGACTGGCGTTCGCTCGATGAACAATATATCGTCTCCACTTACAAAAGACTTCCGATTGCCATAGAAAAAGGCGAAGGAAATTACTTGTACGATACGAACGGGAAGAGCTATCTCGACTTGTTTACCGGACTCGCGGTAAACGTTCTGGGGCATTCGCATCCGCGCATTGTACAGGCTCTACGTGAGCAGGGAGAGCGCTTCTTGCATATTTCCAATGTATTTTTAAACAAGCCGGCTATTCGTTTGGCTGAGCGTTTGGTTGCGAATAGCATTAGTGGGAAAGTGTTTTTCACCAACTCTGGTGCAGAGGCTACAGAGTCTGCGATCAAGCTGATTCATAAATGGACGAAGAACGAGGGAGCAGGTCGTGAAGGTATCGTTGTCTTACGCAACAGCTTTCACGGGCGAACACTCGGAGCAGTGCGTCTGACGAGGCAGGCTCACGTCTATCAAGACTTTCCTCAGCCAGCTTTTCCTGTTTATGAACTGGATGTGGAGGACACGGAAGGATTGCGAGCGATTTGCCAAGAAGCAAGGCCTGCTGCGGTCCTCATGGAGCCAGTCTTGGGTTCTGGCGGTGTCGTGCCGTTAACGGAAGCGTTCTTGCGAGAGGTAGCTGCGATCTGTGAACAAGAAGGCATGCTATTCATCATGGACGAGATCCAGACAGGAATGGGCAGAACAGGAAAGCTGTTTGCTTATGAGCATGCAGGCGTAACGCCAGACCTTGTCCTTTTCGCTAAAGGGATAGGGGGAGGGCTTCCACTCGGAGGTGTCATTGCTGGTCCAAAGCTGATGAACCAGTTCAAGCCAGGGGATCACGGAACGACGTTCGCACCATCACCACTTTCCGCTGCTTTGGGGAATGTCGTGTTGGACGAATTGCTTGATCCAGCCTTCATCGCGCACGTAGAAGAAGTCATAGCGTACCTGTGGTCGGGGTTGGAAGCGTTGCGAACGCGTCTTCCGGATCAGCTGCAATCCCTACGTGGAAAAGGCTTGATGGTTGGAATTCCGCTCTCTTCCACCCCGGAAGAGGTTAGCCACTTGCAGCAAGCATTGCTTGACGAAGGAATTCTCGTTGACGTGACGCAGAAAACGATTGTTCGTCTGCTTCCGCCACTGACGTTGACCAAAGCCGATGTGGACCGTTTCCTTGCAGTGTTTGAGGAGCAATTAACAGCAAGTACAGGTATGAAAAAGGAGGCGTAGGATATGACGACTTCCTTGTTTACACAAATTCGCCGAGACCTGCACCAAATACCGGAGCCAGGCTTCGCTGAAGTGAAGACGCAACAATACTTGCTCGATTATTTGAAAAAGCTGCCCCAGGAGCGAATCGAGATCAAAACGTGGCGGACAGGCATTTTGGTCAAGCTGGCAGGAACAAAGCCAAAACGAATAATTGCCTGGCGGACGGATATGGATGGCCTGCCGATCGTAGAGGAAACATCCTATCCGTTTCGCTCGCTTCATGAAGGTTACATGCATGCATGCGGGCATGACATGCATATGACGATCGCTCTTGGCCTCCTGACGCATTTTACCGAGCATCCGGTAGCAGATGATTTGTTGTTCCTCTTCCAGCCGGCAGAAGAAGGTCCTGGCGGTGCGGAGCCGATGATGGAAAGTGAAGAGTTTGCAGGGTGGCGACCGGACTGCATTTTTGCTTTGCATATCGCGCCAGAATATCCAGTTGGTCATATTGCGACGAAGCCAGGAATTTTGTTTGCCAACACTTCTGAGCTGTACATCGATTTGGTTGGCAAAGGGGGGCATGCAGCCTTCCCGCACAAGGCGAATGACATGGTGGTTGCAGGAAGCCATCTTGTGACACAGCTTCAATCGATTATTTCGCGCAATATAGATCCATTGGATTCAGCTGTCGTAACGATTGGCAAGCTGGAGAGCGGGACGAAGCAGAACATCATCGCAGAGAAGTCCAGGCTAGAAGGGACGATTCGAACCTTTTCGATGGAATCGATGGCACTCGTCAAGAGCCGCATTGAATCTCTCGTAAAGGGAGTGGAAATAGGCTTTGATTGCCAGGCAGCGATTGACTACGGGGTTGGCTACTGCCAGGTTTACAACGAGGAGCAGTTAACGACAGACTTCATGCAATGGGTACAGGAACAATGTGAAGAGGTAACTCTTATCACCTGCAAGGAAGCCATGACCGGAGAAGACTTCGGTTACTTTTTGAAAGAAATTCCCGGCTTTTTGTTCTGGCTGGGTGTGCAAACGCCGTACGGCTTGCACCATTCCAAAATTGAGCCGAACGAAGACGCGATCGAGGTTGCCATTCGAATGGTCTCCCAGTATTTTACATGGCTTTCGCAACAGGAGTAACAGTATCAGGAGCAAAAAAGAGTGGCTGGATAGCCGCTCTTTTTTCTGTGTCATTCGCAGCCGTATTCTCGTCAAGAGTAAGAAGTAGTTACGAACATCTCTGTGCATAAGTCTTTCTTCCTAAGGTTTTTGTGCTTGTGGATAATGTGGATATTGTTGAAAAAACTTATCAGGGCAGCACAACTATTTCCTTTTCCAAACGTATAAACTAGAGAGAAGAAATTCCGGAAAAACAAGCGCTGCCGCGCACACATACAGGAGGATTATTGACATGAAAAAAGCATGGTTATCGGCCTTGTTGGCGTTGACTGTAGCAGCAGGGGTGGGGAGCACTACTGCGCTGGGAGAGGGTGCGATGCGCGTATTTTTCGGTGCGGAAACCGTAGCGAGTGAAATGCCAGCATCCAAGGCAGAATCGATAGAATCAATCGTGAACAAGCTCGGTGGTTTCGCCGATTACGATCAGCAATCTGGCAAATTGCAAGTAATTAAGCCAAACGTAAATATTATTGTGGTCGAAGGGATTCAGCAGACCCGCAATAAAAATGTTGTTTTCAGCAACCCTGTCAAAGGATACAGCGACAAAAATGTGCCTCGTACGTTTAACGTGTTCGTAGAGGTTGATGACGCGCCTGTAGCCAAAGATTTGCGCATGCAACTCGTGTTGATCGGACCGGACGGCAAAGAAGTGTCTAAAGGGAAAGAATGGAAATATTCCACACAAAATGCAAACAGCTTCTATTTTTCTGAGCCTTTTGTATCTACAAAACTTGAAACATACGGCACTTATAAAGTACAAGTTCAAATGAAATCCGAGAAATTCACTTCTTATGTAACCGTGGGTGAAAATACATTTACAGTTGGGCGTTAAAAATTATGGCTTGGATGCGTTTCCACTTTGCATGTCCCCGTGCTATAATATACGGAAAAGCCAATATACTTGGTGATAGCAAGTACATGAAAGAAAGGAACGATGGGAGCGAATGGAGACAAATCCCCCGCGATCGTCCACGGATGTAGAAGGCCCGAGTATACGCATTGCCTGGAAAGATGAGCAATCCATTCAGGCAGAGTGGAGCATGACGAAGGAGTTCGAGCAAGAAATAGAACGAAAGTTTGCTATTCCGTTTGCTGAATTGCCTTTTGTCCTACGCCTTTTTGATGTGACGTACCGCAAAGAGATCCGAAATGATGGCACTGACCTTTACACTGATTTTGATATCAACCACCGGTCTTCCGAATGGATTTTGTACGGAGTGACGCAAGGATTGGAATATTGCGTCGATCTGGGAATTCGGATGGTGGACGGAAGGTTTTATTCGCTGTCCCGGTCTCAAATGATTTGATCAACGTGCTCAAGCAACGTTACGACTGAGGCAACTGCATTTTTATACGAAACAGCCCCATTATCCACGAGATTTACTTGTGGCAATGGGGCTTTTGATTTTTATTCATGGATTCATGGTTTCTCTCGCTGTTTGTCCAGCAGTCGGAGGGCAACCGCTAAAACAGCCCATACTGGCATTGGTTCGTCTAACTTATTTAGCCATTCAGGTGAAGTCAGCAAGCCCTCCTGTATTGCGCGATTGCCAAGCTCCAATTTCCAGGGAGGAAACGTTTGAGGCCCTTCTGAGGTGAATTGATCGTACTGAGACAAGTTGTACGTCTGAATGAGGCGCGTCAGCTTTTCAGCGTACGCAGGATCGGTAGCGTAGCCGGCTTCTTCTAATGCTTGTGCTGCTTGTGCGGGAGTCGTGGCTGCCAGCACGTCTTTGTATGCCGGTTTACTTAAAAACTGGGCATGGTCTTCCATGGATTGCTGGTAATTTTCATAGGCACGGAACTGGGAAGTACGTGTGACCGTTTTCCCATTTTCCACCTCTTTGCTTTCGATGGTGACAGATCCGGCAGGTCCCGTTCCCTTTATTCCAAAGAGGTTGTACGAGGATGTCCCAGTGGCAGGGTCAACAGGTACTTTGTCACCCCAACCTGACTCGAGTATGGCTTGCGCTATGATAATGGAGGGAAATATACGATGGTTCAGATAAGATTTTCTAGCGTGGTCAGCAACCAGCTGAATAAATGCTTGCGCTTCCATAAGCTCACCCCTTTCCTCTCTGTTATTCGTATGAAAGAAAGAGGTCAAGGGGAATAGGCCTGAACATGAAAAAACAGTCGATATTTCTCGACTGTTTTTCCGTTTGCCTTTATGGCTTTCGAGGTTGGAAGTATTGAACGCGATTGTTGAAGAGATGGAGCTCTGCTTTATAATCACGTGCCAAGTATCGACAGTACTCATTTGCCTTGTTTTTATCGCCATGCGTGGCCGATTCAGGGAGGGACACCTGTATGTAGTGCTTTTCGGAACCGTTTTCATTTTTGCTCCCGACTCCAACAACGATAGCTTTGTACATGTTTGGGTCTTTTCCTTTGAGAAGGAACCACGCGTCCTTTCCTTCAGGGCGTTCTTCTAGGTTGTAAGGGAAAGCGGCGTCAGCATAGGTCCAGCCCAACTGCTTTCCTGTTTTTGAGGTCATGTCAACGTATCGCGTAAACTTGGCTTTCACGTCGTCAATACTTACAGATGCTGCGGTAGAACCATCAACGAAATAGATGTAGGCCGATTGAAGTTTCACGACTGCACTCACTCCTAGTACCGGTATTCTGTGCGTTAAGTGTAGCATTGTCTTCCACTCTTTGGCAATGAGGCAGTTGGCGACCGAAAACAATTGCGCGTTTTTTCTGAAAAGTGTAAAATATATATCATATTTATATGCCGTTAGATGAACGATAAAGGATCATGGAGGAATATACGCATGCAGGAGGCCTCAATTAGACACGTATTCGAAGCTTTAAACACCATGCGCGCCATCGATGTGGTGAACAAAGAAGACTGGGAGCGGGCAGCGAAGGAAGCCGAATTGGATTCCTCCGTACAGTTAAACATTCTCTGGATCATCTACTGTTATGAAGGTGTACGCGTCACGCAAATTGCAGATTGGACCTTCTGGCATCCCTCATCGATTGTCATTCATATCAAAAAATTAATGGAGAAAGGCATGGTGACCATCGAAAAGTCGGAGTTGGATGGGCGTGTGGTTCACGTATACCCGACTGAAAAAGGAAAAGAAGTTTTAGAAGCCAGTCGAAGAAGTGTACCAGATATTTTTAGATTGACGTATGCATTGGAGAAAATGGAGGAACGATACAGTACAGCAGTAGTTGAACTGTTCTTTGAATGTCTCTCCTTTGTCGCGCAATCGTTGCATGGTGCAGAAAAAGTAAGATGGATTCAAGAAGGGGAAGACAGGGTTATTAATCCGACGCGTCTGGTAAATGATGCTGTTTGGGTGGCAAAAACGTGATTTTTCGCTTATACTAATGAATAATCCGAATATTTCACGAAATTCGGAGGCAAAATACTGTTGAGGAGGGATTGCTGATGGAGCACTACGACCACTTATACGACGTTTCGGAGAATGCTAATGTACGTTTCCTTGGGTTTATTTCAGAGGGAACACGCTACGACTTTGGCATGGTATTTACACACAAGTTTTATGGGAAGCCGTTGGTGATCTGTATGCAAACAGGGCAATCGACTCTTCTCAGTTCTGAAGATGCGGTGAATCCAGGATACCTGCAAAAAATTTTCAGGTTGGATTCAGAGAACGAGGCAGTCGCGCTTGCTGAGTTTTTCCAAGAGCATTTACCATCCATTCCATTTGAAGAAAATCAGTATTAGGTAACGAGCAGAAGTTTATCTTCTGCTCGTTTTGGTTTTTCTGTAAAATACGGCCTTCCGTTTTTTAGTATAATCGAAAGAAATCAAGCAGTAGGAGGAACAGTGGGAATGGGTGTACATAAATGGTCGGCCAAAGATTCTCGGGGAGCGATTGTTCTCGTCCATGGAACGGGAGAGCATCATGGGCGCTATGAGCATGTAGCGGCTCATTTCAATCAGGCAGGCTGGGACGTATATGCGGAAGATTTGCCGGGATGGGGGCGCTCTCCTGGGAGACGGGGGCATATTCAATCATTCGAAGACTATTTGTCCCGTGTACGGGAGTGGACGAGTACCGCTCTTGCCGATGCGTCGGGAGAGAAGCCTGTATTTTTAATGGGGCATAGTTTGGGGGGGCTCATCGCGACTCGCTTTATTCAGACGGATGAGCGGAGTAAAGAGTTGGCAGGGTTAATTCTCACATCTCCATGCTTGAAACTGAAACTGACTGTACCGGCGTGGAAGGAGCAATTGGCACAGTTTCTCGACGGGGTCTGGCCAACACTTGTCATGCCTAATGGAATCACTCCCGATATGGTGTCGCGTGACGAAGCTGTTCAGGCTGCTTATCAGAACGATCCGCTCAATTATTCAAAGGTAAGTGTCAGATGGTTCACGGAATTGAACCGCTCTATGGAGAAGGCGTGGGAGGAAAGAAATCGAATCAAGCATCCTGTCCTTGTTTTGCAGGCAGGTGCTGATACATTGGTTGATGCGGATGCAGTGGAGAAGTTTACAGGGGGCCTTCCAGGCAGATATACGTTTGAACGATTCGCGGGCTTGCGGCACGAAATTTTGAATGAACCTGAAAAGGAAGAAGTCTTACAAAAAATCGGGAACTGGTTGAATGACAATATTTCGTTTTAATGTGACATACTAATTATCAACAAATGCATCTTGACTCCGAATGACATGGCATATTAAGATGAATGTAACATAACATTTATGGTAATATGTGAATCAATTGAATGCGGAGGGGACATAGATGGGAACTATCGTATGTCAGACTTGCGGAACCATCATCGAGCATTTTGAATGTAATTCAGTGAAAACGCTTTATGCGGTGTGCAACTGTGAGTGCCGACCTGGTGACAGACAGGAAAAAGAATAAAATATAGTCAACAGGCCTATGTTGAGGCCTGTTTTTTTTGACAACCTTTTCCTTATGAAGGATAATGGAGAAGTGTGAAAATCGTTGTAAAAGGAGGAATTGTTTCATGAAGCGAAAACCGATGCAGGGAATGCTGGCCGCTGCACTTTTGGTCACATCTCTGTGGAGCGGGACACCGGCGCTTGCCTACAGTATTGGTGATGAAGAAAAAATCGACGCAAGCAAGCCTGAAATTTCCGGAGCCGGTTATGACATTTCCAAAAAATATGCCGTGTGGATGGTTGAAGGGGAAGAAGCCGTAACCCTTTACAATCTCGATAAAGGTACGCAAACTCAAATTGGCGACAAGGAATCTGAAAAGACGAATCCAAAAGTCGATGGTGAGTATGTCGTGTGGATTGATTCCCGTGACGGAGGTTCGGACGTCTACTTGTATGACATTTCGAAGCAAAAAGAAACCCGGTTGTCAGACGGGTCAGCATCTGTCAGTGGAGTGGAGATAGGGGATAAAAATGTTGTCTGGACAGATAACGGGGATGTTTATCTGCACAAAATTTCTACAGGAGATACAGAGATCGTATCTGCGAGTGGAAAAGCAACCAACCCAGTGGTAAGCGATGCATATGTCGCATGGGAAGATGATCGTGATGGCAACGGCGATATTTACTATTACGATATCAAGAAGAGGGAAGAAAAGGCGGCTGTCGTCCAAAAAGGCGATCAAGGGCGTCCTACTCTTTCCTCGAATAAAATTTTGTACGAGAATCGCTCCTATAATCAAATCTACGTACATACCATCAGTAATGGCAGAAATAAAGAATTGACCAACGGTTCGAGTGACAAAGAATATGTACATTTGTACAAAGACGATTATGTGTATGCTGAAGATAATAATCTGATGTACCGTACCGTCGATAAATCGTCCAAAAAGAAACTTGACTCCAACCTTTATGGAAATGTAGGGCCGAGAATTTATGGCGACTATGTTTTGTATGCCAAAAAGGACAGTAATAAAAGGCTCCAGCTTCACCTGTATGATCTGGACGAGAAAAAGCAAGTTCCACTGGGGAGTGTAGGAGGCGATCCTATTGATCCAAGTGGTCACGATCGTTATGTCGCTTATGCATCAAAGTCTAAGAATAACAATTCCATCGTTCTTTACGATATGGAAAAAGGAACGAGCAAATCCATCAGCGACCCAGATCACGATGCGGCTCGCCCTGTCGTAAGTTCCCGTTATGTTGTCTGGTATGATCAGCGAGAAGACGCACTCTTCTCCTACGATATTCGTAAAGGCGTCCAAACGCAGATTACAAACGAAGATGATGATCAAAAGCCGAGTGAGAAGTTCTATGAAATCGACGGAGAGCGCCTATTGTGGGTCAATGTCGATCGCAGAGCAGAAGTGATCATCACAAATCTGTCCACTGGTAAGCATACGGAGGTATCAAGGCTGAAAAGTGAACCGTTGAGCGTTGATATTTATCAAGACTATGCAACCTGGGTAGTCGAAGAAGGTAAAAAGAAAGCAACGATCGTTCTCTACGATATCGAAGGTGATAAAGAGAGAGAAATTCGTAGTAACGTAAAAGTCGAGAAAGCAGAGCTTGGCGATAATTTCGTGGTTTGGAGCGAAGATACTGGCAATTCCAAAACGGGTTGGGATTTGTATTATTACAACCTCGACCGTCAAAAAGTCAATCCGTTGCTGCGCTATACGGAAGGCGACCAGAAAAATCCACAGGCTTCACGTAATATGATTTTGTTCGAAGACAATCGTCTGTCCGGGAAAGGCAAACAGTTCTACTTTGAGCTGTATGATTTCGAAGAGGGGTCATTTAGCGATATTGAGTGGGATGATGATGCGGAAATCAAAAACCCGCGCATGGGTGGAAATCGCATTGTCTGGGTAGATGATCGCGACAAAGATCCGTACGTTTACACGTTGGCTTTCGCTTCGGGTGATGATGACGAAGACGACGATGATGAAAAAGACGAGGACTGATTCTGAATAAAGAGAGTCAGGCTCCATGAGAGAAAAACAGACGAAAGGAATTCTTTCGTCTGTTTTCTTTTATGATGTCCGGCATAAATACGGCTTCAAAAGGACGAGTGCTACGAGAAATACAATAACTGCGACATAAGCAGGCAAGAGATGAATAAAATCAACATAGCCAACAGTAAAATGTATGCCTATGCCAGAAATAAAGCCTGGAATGCCTGCTAAAAACAATGTCCACCAAATCCACGCTTCTCCTCGCCTGATACCCCAAAGGCTTATTAGCAAGACGGCCAGGCCATTCGAAACTAATGCACCTCCAAAGCCAGCACGGTCATGAGCAATCACCGGAATTAATCGTTCATTGTAAGACTGCAAGGTATCAGCAGACACACAGAGAAAGACGAGGTCGGAAGGAACGAAGACACCTGTGACGCCGATGATCGAAATGATGATACCAGCCCCTGTCAAACCAAATCCGATGATGACAAAGAGCAATTGTCCCCATAGAGCCATTCGCCAATCCTGATCGTTGTGAAGCTGAGGAGGTAGGCGAGTCAAATGAACCTTTCCAGGTGTTCGTAATGCGAGCAAAAACATGGGGAACAACACGAGCGCTAAAATCGCGTGCAAGTAATCGAAGTACCCGTATCCAATAAATAAAAAGAAGCTGGAAAATCCAACAGTACCGGAGATGAGCAAGATGGTCCGCGTCCAGTGAATGTCTTTGCGCAGGCCATGGTAAGCCAGTTGGCTATACAAAATTCCTATGGATATCATCGTTCCTGCCAGACTAATTCGATCGTGTGACATAAAAGAGAGGATTTGCGCATTTAAGAGTGTAAGCTGGTCGGCTGACATCCCGAGAAAGCGTTCATCGTAGGGGAGGACGACGGTTGTTGCGGCGACCAGCCAAGCAAGTGCCCCACCGATAATCATGCCCACGCCCAACAAGATTCCCCATATCCAAGAAGGAAATAAAAAAGCAGGTCGGTTTTCTTGAGGAGGGTCAGTGTCTGGTTGTGTTTGCAAGATGGCTTCGTTAATTCGTTTTGGCAAGCCAGGGCCAGAATAGACCAAGCCACTGTGCAACTGCACAAAATTGGCACCTGCTGCCAAAAGAGTCAGAGCATTTTGTGGCTCCAGAATGCCGCCTGATCCAATAATTAGGGCATCTGACCACTGTTCCCGTGCCCAGGAGACAAATTTGACGGCTTGCTCGTGTGAACTCCTCCCCGTGATGTAAACAGAGTGGTTCGTGCAAGGTGAATTTTCCTGAATCGTGCCTCCAGCGATAACGATGCCGTTGAGTCCTGCTTCTTTTGCCGAGGTAAGAATCGGGAGTGCTTCCGCTTCTGTAAGGCTCGGTGAGATCGCCAGCAAGAGTGGCATATCCGTCTTGTTACGCAAAGAGGAGAAATGTTCCTTCCACGCAGTATGGCTCCATTCTGGCTGTCTAATATTCGCCCGCGAATCTATTGTGAAAAACGAACAAAAACGCTCCAATCTGTCGATGAGCTCCTGAAGCTCTTCTGTGGCTTCTCTCAGGCTGGCTTCTGGTCGGCAAGCCAATCTGACTCCGATAGGGATTTCGATGCCAGATGCCCCTTCCAGGCGCCTCTCGAGGGTATATATACCATTATTTACCAATGGACTGGAATAGTGGATATCCATCGTAGCCATATCACGTTGAATGGGGCAGTCAGAATCAATCGGTTCTTTGGACACGGGCCCCAGCTCTAGAAACCCGAAGCCGAACTTGGACAGCGCCTGAATGGCGATACATTCCGGGTCCAATCCGGCACCCAACCCAACTGGAGTAGGGAATGTGACTGAACCAACTGTTTTGGAGAGCTGCGAGGGAGGCTCCATATGTCCCATCCATTCGATGATGAGCGGACCACCCGGAATTTTTGCCAAAGTGCCGATTGACTGCAAGGTAATAGACCGGGCCCGTTCGGGTGGCATGAGAAAGAGAAGTGGTCGAAACATCGTTTGATACGACCAGTCTGGCATGGCAGCAACGCCCACCTTTCCTGATTTTTCCCATTTTCATCTTATCTCAAAATGTTTGTATAAAAAATAAAAAAAGCTGCTCTCTCGTGAAAGAGGCAGCCGTTTTTTGGTTCGGATCACTTAGCCAGAAATGGCGGTTTGTCTTTTTACGACCTTGATCGTTTTCAGTGTCTCATCTTCAGGACCTTGTACGGGTAACCCGACGCGGATGTTTTCCTGAATGTACGCGATATTTTCCTCGGTGATTACCTCCCCAGGAAGGAAGATTGGGATGCCTGGAGGATACACCATGATGAACTCAGTGATGACTCGACCTGCTGCTTCCGCCAACGGAATCGTCT
Source organism: Brevibacillus sp. FIR094 (assembly GCF_050477165.1). Lineage (NCBI taxonomy): Bacteria > Bacillati > Bacillota > Bacilli > Caryophanales > Paenibacillaceae > Brevibacillus > Brevibacillus sp. FIR094. The sequence goes on from NZ_JBEAES010000021.1 coordinate 27,232, forward strand.
CTGTTTCTGCATAGAATGCTTCTCGAGGGGTGGTGGACAGCACAGGGATATTCGGCAGTGAGATGGTAGGCTTCTCTTCTGCTTGTACGTGCGAAAATTCAACAGACAGATCACGCAAGCCATTTACCAGGGTACGGATGGATTCTTCCGTATCTCCCGCAGTAACGAAGCAGAGGATGTTGTACAAATCGCTCATCTCTACTTCAATGTTGTATTTGTCACGCAGCCAGTTCTCGACTTCCCATCCAGTGATTCCGAGATCGCGTACGTGGATGAGGAGCTTGGTTGGGTCCATCGCAAAAGTAGCAGGCTTTCCAAGAATCTCCTTGCCAACGCAGTAGATGCGTGGGATTTCGTTAATCATATCGCGTGCTTTTGCTGCCAATTCCATCGCTTGATCCGCGAGCATTTTCCCGTTGAGGGCCAAATGCTGACGCGCCATGTCCAACGAAGCGAGGAAGATGTAAGAAGTCGAAGTCGTCGTGAGCATACTCATGACCGTTTTCACCCGATCGACATCAACGAGGCCTTCCCGTACATTCAAGATCGATGTTTGGGTCAAAGAGCCACCCAGCTTGTGTACGCTGGTTGCTGCCATGTCGGCACCTGCTTGCATGGCCGAAATCGGCAGTTCCTCATGAAAATGAATATGCACACCATGAGCTTCGTCTACCAATACAGGAATTTCATAGTTATGTGCAGCACGTACGATTTCACGCAGGTCACCTGCAATACCGAAGTACGTTGGGTTAATCACCAACAGGGCAGCAGCATCAGGATGGGCTTCCAGTGCTTTTTGCACGGCCTTCACGGTGATTCCGTGTGAAATACCTAGACGCTCGTCCATTGCAGGGTGAATAAAGATTGGGATTGCTCCAGCGAAAATAACCGCCGACATAATCGATTTGTGTACGTTACGCGGTACGATAATTTTGTCGCCAGGACTGCATGTCGCCATAATCATCGCCATGATGGCTCCGCTTGTACCTTGCACGGAAAAAAATGTATGGTCAGCGCCGAATGCCTCGGCTGCCAAATCTTGTGCTTCTTTAATCATTGCCTTTGGGTGATGCAAGTCATCCAATGGCGCAATGTTGATGAGGTCTATCGAAAGAGCGTTGTCCCCGATGAACTCGCGAAATGCCGGATGCATACCCATACCCTTCTTATGGCCCGGAATGTGAAATTGAATCGGGTTCCGGTTGGCGTGCTCCAACAACCCGCTGAACAAAGGAGTTTTCATTTGTCTCACTACGATCGCCTCACTTTACTAATCAAGAATAATAAGGGGAAAAACAAACAAATTGAGTATAGCAAAATAGGGGGGGAAAGCAAGCGAATTTTTATTCATGTTTACGAGTCGTGGCAGGAGTTTGGCCTGTAAGCCGAGAAGGTCATTTACACGAGGTGATAAATGGATGAAAACGAGAGTAACGGAGCTACTTCAAATTACATATCCGGTAGTTCAAGGTGGCTTGGCTTATTTGGCTTACGCAGACTTGGCAGCGGCTGTGTCTAATGCCGGGGGGCTCGGTCAAATCACGGCTATGTCCTTATCATCGGCTGAAGCACTGCGGGAGGAGATTCGCAAGGTCCGTGCATTGACTGATAAACCATTTGGTGTGAATTATGCAATTGGTCAACACGGTCGGCCGTATGAAGACATGCTGGATGTGGCGATAGAAGAAGGAGTGGCAGCTGTTTCGGTAACAGGAGGCAATCCAGAGCCGCTGCTGCGCAGACTCGATGGTCATCCCATCAAAAAGCTGGTATTGGTAGCGTCTGCCCGCCAAGCACAAAAAGCAGAATCGATTGGCGCGGATGCTGTCATGGCTGTTGGTCAAGAAGGTGGGGGTCACCTGGGACGAGATGATATCGGAACGTTTGTTTTAATTCCGCGTGTGGTGGATTCCGTGAAAATTCCGGTATTGGCTAGCGGTGGCATCGGCGATGGCCGTGGGATTTTGGCAGCGCTTTCACTTGGTGCAGAAGGTGTGGAGATGGGGACGAGATTTATTGCGACACAAGAATGTGTCCATGCGCATTCTGCCTACAAAGATGCGTTGGTTACTGGAACGGAGCACGATACCGCCGTTATCAAGCGCACACTGGGAACACCTGCGAGGGTAGTTCGTACGCCAGGCTCTGATCATATTCTCGAATTGGAAAAAGAAGGGGCAGGCTACGAGCAGTTAAAAAGCTTCATCAGTGGAGAGAACAATTGCACATTTATTTATGAGGGCGACAGCCAGCGTGGTTTTGGTTGGGCAGGTCAGGTTATTGGATTGATTGATGATGTACCAAGCGTCCAACAATTGTTTGACCGCATGTTTGGCGATGTGAACAAGTCGTTGGATCGACTGCGGTCTTTTTCCTAAAACAAAAGAACAGGCCTGCGTTTTTCAAATGAAAGCGGACCTGTTCTTTTGCATATAACTTAACTAAAGAAAGCGGGAGGCGGTCTGTCCACGAGAATTTCCTAATGTATAGAGCTTACTCAACACGCCAAATGTTTCTTCGAGACGACTCATCAATGCTTCGCCGTCTGTTAGGATTGGATCATGACGGTCAATGGTAATTCCACAGAGCAACTCCGCTTTTTTTACCTGTGCAAGCCTGTCCACTAACTTTTTCACGCCAGCCGTGCCCAGTTCCTTTTGAGAAGTGCTTGCTGGTTGCATATGGTCTGGGGACCAGTGAAAATGCTCCGGAACCATCGCGATGACTTCCTCTAGACGCTTGTTAAACGCATGACTGATGATCTCTTTGGAAGGAGACTCGTAAATTACCGCGTACCAAACGAACAAATGTGTTCCCCACAAGCCGATTTGAAAGTGCGGATGTTTCTTGTAACCGCGTTTATCATTAGCCCAGGCAACCCACGTATCTGCTGGTGGGTTCACCGTACGGCGTGCATGCTTTGCTATGTGCGTAAACATTTCATCCCCAGTTGCTACGGAGAGAAAAGGCGCAAAGTGTTGGCTGAGTACTTCGAATTTGGGACGGATATTGGTTTTGATCGCGTCCATCCGAGCATCCAGTCCATCAATGGCAAAAACATCAAAATCTTCTTGACGAAAGCCTGGAAACGTTAGCATGTAACAAACACCTCTTTTAAGCATCATCGAACCCCGCTGGAAAGAAAAGGGCGATCGTCCCCGTCAAGGGAGCTTGGAATTCTCATATGATATCATACCATCCAGGAAAAAAATACATGCCGAGTTTTATGAATAGCAAAACCGAAGCCTGAATAATATGATATACCACTCACTCCCTTGCGGCTAAATTGATATCTGAGTATTCTGTCAACGGGAGGGGCCTGTAGAAGATGAATCTCGGCATGGAGTTGGAGTATTTTCATTTGGCAGTTTGGTTTGACCGCAAAACATTGCACGCGATGGTGCAGGCCCTGGTGGAAGCAGGGGTGAGCGTCACGTGGAAAGAATCTCCCGAGCAGTTTCACCTCCTCGTGAACACCACAGATGGCCGATCCGACTGGAAAATGCAGCGTTTAAACGGGTCCTATAAGCTGCACATTGCAGGCATTCCTGTCAATGATTCTAGGGTAGCACTCGTACTGTACCACTTCGTAGAGAGGGCAAAAGGGCATGCCATGATCAAGGTCACTTTTGAAGAGTGCGTCTTGCTGAAGCAAATCCAGTACGGAGAAGTTATCAGAATAGTGGAATTAAAAGGAGCTGAGAAAAAAGTGATCTATGAAAAATTTTGCAATGTAACGATGGATCAGGTAATTGCCGCGATGAAACGACGTGACTCGGAAGAACGCATCCCGGTGCTGCGTCTGGAGTTGGATTATGAACTGGCGACGTTGTATGACGCGATGCAAGCCAAGGACCAAAGTCAAATGAAGCAGTCCACAGAGCGATTAAAACAGCTCCGTCGGGAAATGTTGCTTTTGGAAGCGTAGGCAGACTGGAGGATAGCCAAAGGACGATGAGTTTGACACAAACCAATACAGAATGAAAAAGCGACATCTCAAACAAATGAGGGTGTCGCTTTTTTTGGTGTGAAAGTCGCGTAATTAGTAATTGTTGTTTTTATGAAAGACTTGTTTGAATGGAAGGCCCGGCGGTTGTACAATAAAGAAGGTTTTTGACAGCATATTTACGCACGCGCCGGAAAGGAAGAAAAGTTTTGGAAGCATTCCTATCACAAATCCCCAATGTAGCGATCCTGCTTTTAGCCGTCATCGCATTGACACTGATCCTGATATGGATCGTGATTATGCAGTCTGTCCGGATTAGTCGATTGAGGAAATCAATCAACCGGATTATGACAGGGACGGGAGGAGCCAATCTCGAGGAAGGATTGCACAGACTGCTGGATCAGGTAGAGGAAATGAAAAAGCAGCATAGCGATCAACAGTTTGCTATCAATCGTCTGTCACAACGAATGGCAGCGCAATGCGGCAAAGTAGCGATTATCCGTTACAATGCCTTCGGGGATGTCGGCAGTGATCTTAGCTTTTCGCTGGCGGTAACAGATGACGCTGGGAACGGTGTCGTGATCACCAGCATTTTTGGACGAGAAGAATCTCGCGTGTACGCCAAGCCGCTTGAGCAAGGGACATCGAGCTACCATTTGTCTGAAGAAGAACAGGCTGCGATCAAAAAAGCGATGACCTCAACCATAGGGATATAGGTCCCTCTGAATTTCAATGAAACAGCAAGCATATGAATGAATCAGGGAGTTCTTTTCATTTCCCTGCGTCTGAATGCGGATATTCCGGTTTTTTGCTAAAATTCATCGTCATTTTGCTCAAGACTTTTGAGGGCACCTGAGGTATAATAAAGATGTCAAAAATGGCTTGAAAAACAAAAAGTAGGTGATCCGCCTTCATTACCCAAATCGATTTTCGATTCGCGGGGCAAGGCCAGGTTCTACAGCGTTCTTTTGTTGACACTTAGCGTATCTCCTCTGATTTGGATAACTGTTCGGTCGTACTCGACCCATGCAAACCAAAAGAATTGAGGAGATATTTATGGCACAGCGTTTAGCAACTAATTACGCCTCGGCCTATTTTACGGTGAATGAAGAAGAGCTGAACCAGTTCGTTTCGCTTTTCACCAATGAACACATTTCAGTCCAAGTCAAAGTGTGTGACAATGGCGATCGTGACGTAATCTTGAATGACAAGAACGGCGAAATTCAATTGAGTTTCTGTCGGGTTGGCAGCCGCTACTCATGCGACAGCTCGTATCTGATCCGAGATCAGCAGCTGGCAAATGCCATGAGAAAAGCAATGAAAGCGTTCCGAGGCTATGGAATTGTCCACCGGATTTATGACGGCTTCACAATGGTGTATCACTACGATCAAGGATCGGTTGTGAGCATTCAGGAGCTAACCGGAGACGAAGAAGTGTCCATCTTTGAAAATAACTCTCTGCACATGGCCAATGAGCTGGAGGCTTTGTTCCAGCAGGATGGCAGCGAGCAGGAGATTGAGTCCTTACGTCAAGAAACGGACCGATGGCTGGATTTGCGTAATTGGGCAAAGAGAACTGCCCCGGAAAGACTTCCAGCAATTGATGTTCGATTAGCAACGTTATCGCGACGTCTATTTGAATTAGAAGTTTAGAAAAAAGGGTGCCTGGGGCGCCCTTTTTTATGTATGTGATTACACAGCGGATAACAAAAAGCGGGTTTCCTCCTAACAAGAGGTGCCCGCTTTTGCTTTTTTGCCCTTCACTTAGCGCAATTGCAATGATTTGCTCATATTGTACCAAATAGCTCCAGCATGATCTGAGCTGGAAACACCGTTGTTGAAGTATCCATGACTTTCATAGTAGCCGATCAAATTCTCCTTACACGTAAGCGTGATCGTCTCGCGACCGGCCACTCTTGCTGAGGCTTCCAGGTGCGTGAGGAGCATGGAAGCAATGCCTCGTTTTTGAAAAGCGGGAGAAACCGCTAATCCTAAAATGGTTTGATGCCCGCCCGATGCCGGATTTTCTTTAATCTCTTGAAACAAATCATCCGTAATGAAGGGGGATTCGGTAACGGGTCCATTCACCAACCCCGCAATGACGCCATCCTCTTCCACTACAAAAAAACTGTCTGGAATCAATCGAATGCGTTTCTCAAATGCTTCCGGTGTCGCTGCCTCTTCTGGTGAAAAGCAAAGCTGCTCGATGGCGATCAGTGCTGGCAAATCTTCTGCTTTGGCATTGCGGATAGTGATCATGTGTTCCGATCCTCTCCATTCTCGTTTGTTCCTTTCTCGAAAAGTTTAGAACTTTACCTATTTGATGTCAACGAAAGGCGCTTGCAGCAAGGGGGTGCCTTCATACTGTCGAGCGACTGATCAATTTTTTTTTATAGTTCTTGTTTAATCTTCAAAAAGGGTATTGTCAAACTAGGCCGATGCATGGTATTGTTGTTTTCGTTGGAAACAGGATTAGGAACCAGGATTCACTTTAAAGGGTGGATAACAACGGAAACCGCCCCCGTTAGTGAATGACGCAGGTCCTAGCGATGTTTAATATCACACTCGTTAGGAAGGGGGAACCGAAAGATGGAATATTCGACTTTCGGAAGACACGTTGCTGTTGACACATGGGGAGTTCAGTTTGATTTGTTGAACGACGCAGAATTTTTGAAAAAGGAAATGATTGAGGCTGCTGAGGCATGCGGTGCTACGGTACTGAGTGTGCAAGCGAAGCAGTTTTCTCCTCAGGGTGCTACCGTACTAGTTCTTCTCTCGGAAAGCCACCTGTCCATTCATACGTATCCTGAGCGCGGCTTTGCTGCTCTGGATTGCTACACGTGTGGGGAAACCGTTGATCCGCAAATCGCCATCGACTACTTGGTATCCGTGCTGAAGCCGGAAAAAACTTACGCGAAGAAATTAGTTCGTGGTTTGGGTGAACTGCAAGTTGTTGAGCCAGAAATGAAACTGGTTGAAGCGGCAAAGTAAGTAACAAATGGAAAAGTTTTCAAGAGGTGCGGGCTGATTCCGCACCTCTTTTATATGGAGATTCGATTCCTATTTGTCATCATGGAGTGACAGTAGGAACTCTGCGGCCAATATCGTGGAGCAGAGAACGAAATTCCGTGGATGTATTGGTGATCTGGCTTTTCATGTCGGGTCTCACATCAACTTGATTGGTCCGATGCGTGGCTTCTTCATAAATATCTGCATGGATGGCACGAATCCGGTCAAATGTGGCTGCGTCGGAGGCTACTTGGATCGAGAAGTTCGGAACACGTGAACGAACGGCTGAGTGGACTTGCTGTTCGATTATGCGCGTTTGCTCAGGACCAAAATTTTTCCGAACACGAATTCCGATGACGGCATCTGTGCCACTCACGAGAACAGTAGCACGCTCTACACCAGGCACGTCATCTGCGACCATGGTGAGTTGTTCAGCTAAATCCTGATTAAAACCATTGACCGTATATCCATTTCGATAATTGCGGGCATTGATTCCGCCAGTGTAGGCATGATAGTCATGAGCGAGGCTTGTCCTTGCACCTGGGGCTTGCTGATAGGTGGTACTTTGTGTGCGTGCTTGATTTTTTGGATGGCTGCTCGAGCTTGCGCATCCAGTCACCATGGTTGCAATCGTAAGCAAGCCAACCAAATATTTCGGGCCGTACCGTTTCATAAGTATGCCACCTCCATTTCCTTAGTATGACGAAAATAAAGTCCCTTACTCAGGAAGTGGCTCCCGTAAAAAACTGCCCATTGTGCCGCGTTTCACTACCTGTTAATATGGAAGGTATGCATAATAGAGGAGGTTCACATGAAGCGTCTTGACATACGCAACATTGCAATTATTGCCCACGTTGACCACGGAAAAACCACGCTGGTTGACAAACTTTTGATCCAATCGGGCACATTCCGCTCGAACCAACAGGTAGAAGAGAGAATGATGGACTCTAACGACCTGGAGCGCGAGCGTGGAATTACGATCCTGGCGAAAACCACTTCTGTTAAATACAATGATTTCACGATTAACATCTTGGATACACCAGGCCATGCTGACTTCGGTGGCGAGGTTGAGCGTATCATGAGCATGGTGGATGGCGTTTTGTTGATCGTCGACGCCTTCGAAGGCTGTATGCCACAAACACGCTTTGTATTGAAAAAAGCGCTGGAAGCAAAAGTTACCCCTATCGTTGTCGTGAACAAAGTAGACCGCGACAATGCACGTCCTCAAGAAGTTATCAACGAAGTGTACGACCTGTTCATTGATCTGGATGCGACGGAAGACCAACTGGAATTCCCAATCGTATATGCTTCAGGTTTGCAAGGGATTGCAGGACTTGAACCAGATAAGCTGGAAGGCGACCTTCGCCCACTGTTTGACACCATCGTAGAGCATATGCCTGCACCTGACGCAGACGAATCTGCTCCACTCCAAATGCAAGTAACCATGCTGGACTACAACGACTTTTTGGGTCGTATCGGGATTGGCCGTATCTATCGCGGAACTATGAACTTGAATGAAATGGTATCCGTCACTACGCGCGAAGGCGAAGTGAAAAAAGCGCGGATTCAAAAGCTGTTCGGTTTCTCCGGTCTGCAACGTGTTGAGCAAAAAACAGCAAGAGCGGGAGATATCGTAGCGATTTCTGGTATTGATGATATTAACGTAGGGGAAACGGTTTGCCACATTGATCATCCAGAGGCATTGCCACTCTTGAAAATTGACGAACCTACCCTGCAGATGACGTTCCTCGTGAACAACAGCCCGTTTGCTGGTCGCGAAGGTAAGCACGTAACTTCCCGCAAGCTGCGCGATCGTCTGATGTCTGAGCTGGAGACAGATGTATCTCTTCGTGTAGATGAAACAGATTCACCAGATGCGTATGTGGTTTCTGGACGCGGTGAATTGCACTTGTCCATCTTGGTAGAGAACATGCGTCGTGAAGGCTTTGAGCTGGGTGTGTCCAAGCCAGAGGTTATCATTCGTATGGTCGATGGTCAAAAAATGGAACCGGCTGAGCTGTTGATCATTGATGTGCCTGAGGAATACACAGGGCCAGTAATGGAGACATTGGGTCAACGTAAAGCCGAGATGGTTAACATGATCAACAATGGCTTCGGACAAGTTCGTCTGGAGTTCATTATTCCATCCCGCGGATTGATCGGATATCGTACAGAGTTCTTGACGATTACACGCGGTTACGGTATTCTCAACCACTCCTTCGACAGCTATCGTCCACTTGTACCAGGAGCGGTAGGAGGACGTCACGCAGGGGTACTTATTTCCCACGAGACAGGAACAGCTACCACGTATGGTTTGATGTCCGTAGAAGATCGCGGAACGATGTTCATTCACCCAGGTACAGAAGTATACGAAGGCATGATCGTGGGCGAGCACAACCGTGACAACGATCTTGTTGTTAACGTATGTAAAGAAAAGCATGCGACCAACGTACGTTCTGCGACCAAGGATGAGACTGTCAAAATGAAGGCTCCTCGCATGTTGTCTTTGGAAGAGGCACTGGAATACCTGAACGACGACGAGTTGTGTGAAGTAACACCTCAATCCGTTCGTCTGCGCAAAAAATATCTGAACAAATCAGATCGTGAGCGCTATGAGAAACAAAGACGCTGGGAAGCACAACCGCAAGCATAAGCATGAAAGAAGAACGCCACTTGATCCTGTTGGGGATGAAGTGGCGTTTTTGTTTGGGCTGTCCTTACAACAGACTTTCAATAGCAGAGATGAGCTCTTCAGGTTGAGTACGAGCACTGATGCGTTTTACAACCTGACCGTCTTTATCCACGAGGAATTTGGCGAAGTTCCATTCGATATCTGGATTTTCTTCGTTCGGGGCATTTTCCTTCAAGTATTGATACAACGGGTGAGTATCAGGACCATTGACATCGATCTTTGCAAACAGCGGGAACGTCACGCCGTAATTTCGATCGCAGAACGTTGCGATTTCTTCTTCTGTTCCTGGCTCTTGTCCAGCGAACTGGTTGCAAGGGAAGCCGAGAACGACGAGACCTTTATCCTGATAACGCTCATACAACTCCTGTAGCCCTCTGTATTGAGGGGTAAGGCCGCATTGGCTGGCGACGTTCACGATTAGCAGGACATGCCCTTTGAAGGCGGCTAACGTCTTCACTTCACCGGAAATGGTTTTGACGGCAATATCATACAAGCTCATTTTATTCCCACCTTTTTCTACTGACATATCTTCATCATAGCATGTACGGCAAAATTCATGCCAGCAACATGGAAGAGCCTACCGTTTTTTGACACAGAATCCACCACCTGATAAAGTAAGAAAGATAGCGTTTTCCTAAGAAAAAAGGAGTGACTATTCGTTTCATTCCGCCTATGAGGTGGCATGTGAAGCGGTAGGAGTTTCACCGCTTGAAGACAGGAGAGATAAGTGATGGACTGGATACAAATCGCATCAACCTATGTGCCAACGAATCCAGATCAGCTCACCGCATATGACAGCTTTCGCATATGGGCTGATAAATATCGGGCTTGGATTTTGTTTGTGGAATTAATTATCGTCTATTATCTTGGCTTTGCTACCCGTATCCGCATGCCTATTTTGAAAAACTTGCTCTTGTACATCCTTTTGTTTGCTGGAGCGCTCATTTTCGCTATTTTGGATGTGCAGCTTCCTGTGAAAAGTGCAATGTTCGTAGCGATCGCGATTCTCGTGATTGTAAAGGTACGGATCAAGCCGGAGCAAACTGGGCGAAAGTGAGGAGAACCGCGTGAAGCGTGAAGATGCACTTTTTAACTGGCTCCAAATTCAAGTGGTTGCCGATGCTCGACCAGAAGACCGCTCTGCTTTGGAAACAGCTGCTTTTTTCTTGCAATTGCTGCAAGAGGATCATCAAATGAGCGATATCGGCTATCGTCAGGAAGGCAGCTGGTACGTGCTATTTGGGAACGCTGATTCACAGTCCGTGGAAGTTCGATACCCTGCTGAATCAGTCGAATCTTTATTGGTCGCGATTGAAAGTGAACCCAAGTACAACTGCAACTAACGGGCCAAAGACTCCCCTCCACTTGCCGAAATGATTCGGAAGTTGGGTGGAGTTTTTTTGTATCAAGCGCTTTTCGTAGGTAATAAGACGCGGTTTCTTGGATGATGCAACTTTTGAAAATGATTTCCCGTCAATATTCATGCCCCAAGCAACCAGGGGGATTTTTGCAGACTAGAAGGGGGAACTACCATTGAAAAAGTACATGACCAAGCCCGTATTAGCAGTGGTGACAGCTGCAGGTATTCTTGGCTGTTTGACGCCAATTTTTGCCGATGCAAGCTCGATTGCTAGTCCAAGTGCCACAAAGGTAGTCATGAATGACGAGGGAAAGCAAGTCACACGCTACAATCTGAAGGAACTTGCTCAAAATGATCCAACCACGCTGAACATGCTCTTGAAAAATCAAGCGGATCACTTGTACATCATTGTAGAAGAAATCAACTTGAATACGAAGCTCCAAGCGTTTATGGAAGAAAACAAAGCGGAGTGGGAGCGTATCTACAATGAGTACTACAGCGATATTTGGCTGGAAGTGCGCCTGACAGAGAATGCTGAAGAAATCGTGAGTGTAAATGCCAAGACTGAAAATAACAAGGTGTACATAAAGGGGATTGTGACTTCGGATGTCACCAAGGTGGTAGTGAAAAAGCCGAATTCCGACATCATTGAAGTCGTTCCGACCAAGGAGCACTCTTTTACGGTCAGCTTTGAAGCTCCTGATGCATCCTATGAACCGTATGTAACCGTGAGTGCCTATGAAGGCAGCAAGCTGGTCGATAGCGAAAAGGTAAAGATCGTTCCAAAAGCAGAAGAAGATAAGGAAATGATCATCCATACCATGTCCGTATTGGATGCGAAGAAAAAGGAATTAAAAGTAAAAGGAATTGTCAAGCAGGGGGCAGACAAAGTAACTGTCACCTATAATGGCGTGAAAAAAGACGCAAACGTGAAGAAGCTGTGGGATGGCGTAGGCAGCTTCACGGTTTCAGTAAAGGATGTACAAGCAGCAAAAGATCAAAAAGCCTTGATCGAGGTTTACGAGGATGGCAAGAAGGTTGATTCCGAATCCGTTCAGGTAGAAATCGTCAACGCTCCTGACAAGGATCAAGCGACCGTATATGCCATCAAGGCGACTGCTGTAAACAATCCTGCCGCCAAGTCCATACAGGTGAAGGGGACAGTAAGCGGCTGGAATAAAAAGGACGATACTGAACTATTTGTGATCGCTCCTGACGGGAAGAAAAAAGAGATGAAACCAAATGACAAAGGCGAGTTTTCGCTGACATTGTCGTACAAGAATCATTCCTTTAGTGCCAAAACAATTCAAGTCGAATTGTATGAAGACGATAAGCTGGTTAAGAAAACTGACGTTGCATTAAGCACAAAAGTCATTGTCGAGCCTGTGAAGCCAACAGACGAGGATAAAGACGAAGATGATGACAAAAAGAAAAAAGAAAAAGGGAAGCAGAAAGATAAGCATCCCAATGGCAACGCGTATGGTTATTGGAAAAAGCACGACAAACATCATGATGACGATGATGACCAGGGCGATGACGATCGTAACGACGACAGAGACTAGTCGCTAACGTTAAGGCCGCTGCTTGTAAGTCTCGACGTACTCCACCAATTGTCTGATGTAATCCCCCAGAATGGGGATGGAAAGAAATTGCGTCAAGAGAGAGCCGAGGAATGCCAATACGATAGCAGTACCAATAGTCAACCCCAGACCCCGGGCAAGACCTGCGAGGAAATTGATCCAGAGCAGCTTGCGCGGGGCTGTGTAATTTTGAATCACATCTGCTAGTCGGATATCTTCCAGGAACATCGCAATTTTATGCATCCGCTCATTTACCTTCCGAACTTCCTGAAGCTCTTCAAGAACTTGATCAATTTGCTGCATAAGGCGGTCTGTAGGCGACAAGCTGTCCATCCCCTTCCATCATTCGGTATCGTTACCTACCAGTCTAGGGAAAAAGACAACCAGAATCAAGGTGGAGAGGAAACGTTTGCCTATCAGCTAGGCGAAGGGTAAAATGAACGTACAAAACGTTTGTTAGGAGGCTTTGAAATGGCTGAAACTGTTTCCCAATCTCTTTCCGAAGATTTATTCAAGCTCTTGCAAAAGGAGCGTTTTGTTACCTTGGGCACAGTAGACCATGAGTCAGGGGCACCATCGCTCAGCTCCTTGTCCTGGACGTATGCTGTCAGCGCCGATACGATTCGTTTTGCCGTAGATAATCGCTCACGTATTTTGGCTAATATTGCGAAGGAACCGCAAGTTGTCCTGCATTTGATCGGTGCCGGCTCGTCTTTTGCTATTAATGGTCGTGCTTTCGTCAAAACAGACCGACTGGAAGGAGTTCCGCTCAAGCTGGCCATGGCAGAAATCAAAATTGAGGCCGTTCGTGATATTATGTTTTACGGTTCCCGTATTTCCGTAGAACCACAATATGAAAAGACGTATGACAAAAACGCAGCAGCGAAGCTGGACAATCAAGTTATGACCGCCTTGAAAGATGCAAATTAACATGTGGAAATAAATTGTTGACAAGAATCCTGCCGATCCTTTAGTATTAGGGTCAATCAAATTGAATAGCAATCTTCTTATCCAGAGCGGCGGAGGGACTGGCCCGATGATGCCCGGCAACCAATCACCTGTATTTTAACAGGGAGATAATGGTGCTAATTCCTGCAGAGTTATCAAACTCTGAAAGATGAGAAGGATTTGCTTACGGTGACGTAAACAAAGCCTTCTTTCAGAGGAAAGGGGGCTTTTTTGATGCCCTCGTACACTATTGGAGGGAGAGAAACAGACATGAAATTGGAAACGAAATTGATTCAGGCGGGAGTAGGCAGAGACGAAAAAACAGGGGCGGTGAGCTTTCCTGTTTACTATGCAACGGCTTATCGCCATCCTGCCTTGGGCCAGAGCACTGGATATGATTATACGCGCACCGCTAATCCTACTCGCACCATTCTGGAGGAGACCATCGCTGAAGCGGAATCAGGAGATGCAGGATTCGCTTGCGCCTCAGGAATGGCTGCTGTTCATACCGTTATGGGCTTGTTTTCCCAAGGGGATCATCTGATCGTTTCACTCGATCTGTACGGAGGAACCTATCGATTGTTCGAGCAAGTGCTCTCTCGCTATGGTTTGACGTTTTCGTATGTAGATTTGCGTGACATTGGTGCACTCAAAAATGCGATTCGCCCAGATACAAAGGCGATCTTCGTCGAGACACCAACCAATCCGCTCATGCAGATTACGGATATTCGAGCAGTAACGCAATTGGCGAAACAGCACGGTCTCCTTACGATTGTAGACAACACATTCTTAACCCCGTATTGTCAACGCCCACTAGAGCTTGGTGCAGATATCGTCTTACATAGTGCAACCAAGTATTTGGCAGGACATAACGATGTGCTGGCTGGTCTCATCGTAACAAAAGGGGAAGAGTTGTCGGAAAAAATCCGGTTTTTGCACAATTCAATCGGTGCTGTGCTCGGACCACAAGATTGCTGGCTTCTCGTTCGCGGGATGAAAACATTGGCACTGCGGATGGAGCGTCACCAATCCAATGCCTTGATTGTAGCGGAAAAGCTGCGTGAGCATCCGGCAGTGGCGGAGGTATTTTATCCAGGTCTGCCAGAGCATCCGGGGCATGAAATACAGGTGAATCAAGCGACTGGGCATAGTGGGATGGTATCGTTCCGGGTACGCGATGTAGAGCAGGTGGGATTGTTCCTGCAAAATCTGCAAATCGTATCCTTTGCGGAAAGTCTGGGTGGTGTCGAGTCATTGTGTACGTATCCGGCGACGCAGACTCACGCCGATATCCCGCAAGAAGTCAGAGAGCATGTCGGTGTTTGTGATCGATTGTTGCGACTGTCGGTTGGCATCGAGCATCCAGATGATGTCGTAGCCGATTTGTTTCAGGCATTGAATGCTAGTTTGGTCGTAGGGGGGAGTGTACGATGAATTTTGCAACCAAGATCCTCCACGGTTCGACTTGCATTGACCCGTTCACAGGTGCGTCGTCGGTTCCGATTTATCAAGCTTCGACGTTTCATCAGGCAGATATCGATCAGCCAGGAACATTCGATTATGCCAGATCAGGCAATCCAACGAGGCAGGCTTTGGAGGAAGCCATTGCGTCTCTGGAGGGGGGCGCACGCGGTTTCGCATTCTCATCTGGCATGGCTGCCATTTCCAGCGTGTTCATGCTGTTTTCAGCCGGAGACCATGTTGTAGTGGCGGAAGATGTATACGGTGGCACGTTTCGGTTTTTGACCAAGGTATTGTCGAGAATGGGCATCTCCGTTACATTCGTGGATGCAACAAATACAGAAGCTGTTCGTGCGGCCATTACACCGGTGACGAAAGGGATTTACCTGGAGACCCCCTCCAATCCCACCTTAAAGGTGACAGATATTGCAGCGGTTTCTCGTATCGCGAAGGAGTACGGCTTGCTGGTCATTGTCGATAATACATTCCTTACCCCGTATTACCAGCGGCCATTGGAACTTGGTGCAGATGTGGTCATTCATAGTGCAACGAAGTTTATCGGAGGGCATAGCGACGTCGTGGCAGGTCTGGCCGTGACCAGAGAGGCTGCGTTAGGGGAGCAGCTCTATTTTATCCAGAATGGCATGGGAGCGATATTGGGTGTGCAGGACTGCTGGCTGGTGATGCGTGGTCTCAAAACATTGAAAGCCCGACTGGATGTCAGCACGAAAACAGCCGCGAGCTTGGCTGACTGGTTGTCATCGCATCCACAAGTAAGCCGCGTTTACTATACAGGACTGGAGGATCATCCTGGTCATCTGATTCAAACACAACAAGCGACTGGTCATGGGGCAGTTCTTTCTTTTGACGTAGGGAACCGTGATCGAGCAAAAGCGTTGTTTGATCGTGTGAAATTGCCGATTGTGGCTGTCAGCCTCGGGGCAGTGGAAACGATTCTCTCCTATCCGGCTACGATGTCACATGCAGCGATGCCTGCTGAGGAAAGGGCTGCAAGGGGAATTACAGATGGTTTGATCCGGTTGTCAGCTGGTTTAGAGGATTACGAGGACTTGGTGGCAGATTTGAAGCAAGCTTTGGATCATTTGCCATCTGAAGCACCCATCCATAAAGAAAAAGAGGTATTCTCCCGGGCTTAAATCCGGGGGATACCTCTTTTCTTTTAAGGCGTTCCTGTACGATTTGCATTGATTTTGTTTTGTCCTTGCGGCTCTTTGTGCATGCGTTTTTCTTTTACTTGAGAAGGGGTTTCTTCTCGAGGCTGCACACTGCGCGGCAGTTGGGGAATGATCCGACCTACGATATCCGCTAACTCTTCCGTAACACCGGCAACAGGATGGCCGCGACGAATATCATCTCTCATTTCTCGTAACCGCTGTACGATGGCAGGGTCTGCAGTTACGACAGCATTTGCTCCTTGAGGGTCTTCTTTCAGAGCTTCCGCAACCGTGTACTTAATGACGCCAACTTCAGGGCGATCCAGATTCGGATCCACAGTAATACCGACTACCGCATATTTGCCTAAGACCACTGCAGTGGCGCTGTGTACCCTTTTCACACGTGTTGCTAGTTGGGCGAGACGATCAGCAGTGGCTTGGGAAGATTGATTGTAAGCAGGCTCAGGAGCTGTTTGCTGAACGCGCTGAGTATGAGTGGCATGCTTCGGCTGTTGTGTAGCCTGATTCGCCGGGGGTTTATTGCCCGACATACATGCTGTAAGCAACAAGCTAAAACCGAGGCAGTAGATCATGATCCGTTTCACAGGCATTCTCCCTTTCCCAGTATTGCCTTCCTTCGTGAGGAGGGCAGGGTTACAAGTATTTTGTTCTGGGCTGCCCATTTTCATTCTGCCAATGGGTCGTCTATCTCTGTCGACCTGAACATAGACTGTAGTACATCACGTCGCCGCACTTGAGCATCCCTCCAAAAATTGCATAGGGTATATAAGAAGGGTAATAGGAGGCGAGATATTGAAGAAAATCTACGTACTGGATACCAACGTACTCCTGCAAGATCCAAGGGCGATGTTTTCTTTCGCTGACAACGAAATAGTCATACCAGCAGTCGTATTAGAAGAAATCGATTCCAAAAAGCGGTACATGGATGAAATTGGCCGCAATGCTCGGTACGTATCTCGGCTCTTTGACAGTTTTCGTGAGCTGGGGCAATTGCACACTGGCATTACCCTAGAAACAGGTGGGCTGTTTCGGGTGGAATTGAATCATTCCTCTTTCCACCGCCTTCAGAAACAATTCACGGAAATGAGTAATGACAACCGCATTTTGGCGGTCGCACTAAACTTACAGGAGGAGGAAAACGGAAAACCACAGCCAAGACCAGTCATTTTGGTAAGTAAGGATGCTCTCATGAGAGTCAAGGCTGATGCATTGAATATTTCCGCAGAGGATTTTCTTTCGGATCGAGTTGTGGGGGAGTTCTCCAGTATTTACCCTGGGTATCAGAAGATGATGGTAGCGTCCGACATCATCAAGACTTACTACGCAACAAGAAAGCTGCAGCTGGCCTCCTGTTTTCCACGCTATCGTTTTTACCCTCATCAATTTTTAGTGCTGAAGGACGAATGCAACCCATCTATTTCAGCGATTGGAAAAGTCGACCCGGACGGAAAAATGCTAGAAATGCTTGTATCAGATGATGATCCGATTTGGGGCATCCGAGCCCGTAACGTGCAGCAACGAATGGCAACCGAATTGCTGTTACGAGATGATATTCCTTTAGTAACTATGACCGGCAAGGCCGGTACAGGAAAAACCTTGCTGGCATTAGCAGCGGGCCTGCTGCAAATCGAGGACCAGCAAAAATACAAAAAACTGTTAGTGGCAAGACCTATCGTTCCGCTTGGAAAAGACATCGGTTATTTGCCCGGCGAAAAAGAAGAAAAGCTTCGACCGTGGATGCAACCGATTTATGATAATTTGGAATACTTATTCAACACAAAGCGCCCAGGTGATCTGGATAAAATTTTGGCAGGCATGGGAAGTTTACAGGTGGAAGCTTTGACGTATATTCGTGGGCGCTCCATCCCAGAACAATTTATAATCATTGATGAAGCCCAAAACTTGACAAAGCATGAAGTGAAGACGATCCTGACGAGGGTGGGGGACGGCTCGAAAATTGTGCTAATGGGTGATCCAGAGCAGATTGATCATCCATACCTGGATGAGAGCAACAACGGTTTAACCTACGTGGTAGAAGTATTTAAAGACCAAAAGCTGGCTGGACATATTCAGTTGGAAAAAGGAGAACGAAGTGTGCTTGCACAACTGGCCGCAGATTTATTGTAAAGAGGATGTATGAAAAGCAGCGAGGGGGTCATACTATTCTTGTCGAGCCCGATGGTTCATGTAAGTAAACGGCGAAATGCCTTGCAGGAGGCGAAGATCCGTGGATAATCATGATCAAGCAATCGACGAAAGTCGTATGGAGATAAACCGATTCCTTTAGCTACTTTTCTCTACGATGGAGGTTGAAGAGCCAAAGAGAATAACCGGTAGAACCCCATAAGCAATTCGGGCTCGACAAGGACCGCTCCTCATTGGAGCGGTTTTCATTTTTTGCAGATTCGGAGGTAAAAAGAAAAACGCGGATAAAAAATACCCGCGTCTTTGATCAATATTCCTTATTTAGCAGCTACGATCGCATTTCGCAATGACGAAATACATCCGATGTGCATTCCTTCATGGAAAAGAGTGAAGACCATCATTTCCCCATAAGTATGCATAGTGCCCTTGTCTCCTAGTTCAAACGGTTTTGGCAATGGATCATTCAATCGGGAATGCAATTCTTCTTTAATACGCACATGTTGCTCTTTTAGCTCTGCAGCTAAGGTTTCGAGGGAAGGTCCTTCTTTTTGCCAATCAGCAGGCTTGGTTCCTGGCGAGAACATCGCTGCGTAATACGGAGGACATTTCATTCCTTCTGGTCCGAGGAGCAAGTATTCTTGTGTCAGGAGAATATGACCAATATTCCAGCGAATGTTGTTTTTAAAGCCATCTGGAACCACGTCTGCTTCTTCCTCGGTTATTTCCGTCAATCTCGCCAAAAACATTCCGCGAATCAAGTCGTACTGATTCCATACAAAAGAAAAGTCCTGCATAGCAATCCCTGCCCTTCCTCATATTTACATGCAACAACATGTTACCGCATAAACAGAAAAGGGGAAATATACAAACTGCAAAAAAATTTGCAAGTTGTCCCTCCATCTCCATACATATGTACAAAGGAGGGGAGAATGATGGTTACGTTGGATTCATCCATTTCTTTTTTGATTTATATAACAGCGGTGTCCAGCGCTGCAGCAGGTGTCACAGAAGCATTTAAATCAGTCGTTCCCTTTTTGGCGACGGACTATGAGGCGAAAGAAAATTGCTGGGAGGATCAGTATCATGCTGCTCGATTGATGCACTACAAGCGCTTTTTCAATCTGCTTATTTCCGTATTGGCTGCTGGAGTCATTTTTGGCATGCTTGGTCTGGACCCGGCTCTCATTTTAACTGGCTCTGAATCCGCTTATGTAAAAAATTCGTGGCAGTTAGGAACCTGGATGTGGGGAATTGTTGCGGTGTTTGGCTCACCGTTTTTCGCATCACTCCTCAAAATACTAGAGAACTTCAAACAATCGGTGGACAGTAACCTGCCGCCTAATCGACCGCGCCGCAAAGTCAGCGGAACACGAGAATAAGCTCGTCTCCCAATGGTTGCCCGATGCTTGCGGAGTACGCTAAGATAACCAAAAGAGCGGTAGCAAAGGTGGGCACAGGTGAATGATGTGGAAATACTTGCGAATGAGTGCGATTTGGGTATTAACAGTCGTTTTCTTGGCGGCGTGTTCGACCCAGTCGGAACTAACTGCTACATTTGACCCCGAAAATCAAAAGGAATACGGAGTAAATGGCATTTATCTCGGGCAGAACATAAAAGAAGCGATGGAAATTTTGAAGCCGACAAAAGCTGATTTTATGGATATGGTGACAAGGCAAAGCTACACGGTAGAGCAGATGTCGCAGGGTGCGGGAGATGCTGTGATGGGGATGCTACTGGTTGATCAGACCCAGGTAATGCTCAAAGTACACAAAGGTGAATTGACATCGATCATGCTGGGAGGAGTTCCACGTGAGGACGCGCAAAAATTCAAAACATATCGAGGACTCGCTATGTTTGACAGTGCTGAACAGTTAGAGAAGCTGTATGGAAAAGGAAAAGGCGAACAAGAAGTGATATATGAAGGCAGCAAATACACCGCCAATTTTGGTCTTGTGGACAATCAAGTAGCGTGGTTCCGATTTGATCGTAAATCATTGTAAGAGGGAGAAGGGAGTTCGCTTATCAAGAACTCCCTTTTTTTTGCTTTTGCAGGATTCATTTAGTCGGATGGAGCCAAACGAGCTTCACTTGATAAGCCTTCGCGATTCCCTCTGCCAGTGGAATCAAGCTTTGATCGATCAGGTAGGCATCGGGTTGTTGTATATTTTCGGGTATCACGCCTAGAACATGCTCGCGGAGTTGCTCCACAGCAGCCCACTGATCTTCTGATTGGGGTGAAGCCTCGAGCGTTACGATGGCAACTTGATCTGCATATACATACAAATGTTCATTTTGGGAGACAAAACCGATATCATCGAGTTGATCGATTGTGGTTGTTGATGGGAGCAGCAATAGGGAAAAGGCATCGCCTAACATGTTGAACTTTTCCAAAATGTTTTCCAGCTTCTCCAGCTCGGCTTGATTTTCTACAATAAAAAGCAGTTTGTCCCGATCAAAGACATTGACATGATCTCCGATTTTATGTATGACTTGAGCATAGAAGCCAGGAAGCTTCCCCGCTGGTACATTCAGTTCAATTCCGTACATATGGCGCATGTTATACCCCCATGTTTGCAAGCGTGTTTTTTCTATCGTATCAAAAAATCAAGGAGGTTTCCTATGACGAATCAAAATCTTGCCATTGAATCCTATGCGTTGGGAGCATTTCAAACCAATGCGTATGTGGTGACAAACACCGATACTAACCAAACCATTGTGATTGACCCTGGCATGGAGCCAGATCAGTTGCTTCGCGCTCTTGCGAATAAAAACGTCGTTGCCATTCTTTTGACGCATGCACACTTGGATCATATTGGTGGTCTCAACCAAGTAAGAGAATTGACAAAAGCACCGGTTTACATTCATCCATTAGAGCAGGAATGGCTCACAAACCCTGATCTGAACGGATCTCGACGCTGGAATTTGCCTGAACTCATCGTATGTGAGCGGGCGGAGCATGAACTGGAGGATGGTCAGACTCTGGAACTGGCAGGATTTCACATTCAGGTGCTGCATACGCCAGGTCATTCACCAGGTAGCTGTTCATTTGTAATTGGCCAGCACTGCTTCGGTGGTGACGTTCTGTTTAACCAGAGCATCGGGCGTACGGATCTCTTCGGAGGAGATTACGAAACACTGATGATCAGTATCCAAGACAAGCTGTTTGAGCTCGATGATGAAACCATTGTTTACCCAGGACATGGGCCGAAGACGACGATTGACTACGAGAAAACGTACAATCCGTTTGTCACAGGCATGCTTCGTTAAGTCACTTCATCATTCTTTATAAAGGTTGGGAGAGGATTTTGTCAGATGGTGGAGAAAAGGAAGGGGGTCACCATTTACTAAAGGAGCTATTCATTATGAATCGAACATGGAAATGGGCACTCATTCTCGTTATCGCCTGCACGAGTCTGGTTGGGTGTGCAGCACCCATCGCCCAAGCAGATAAGACGAACCAAGCTCCCAACGTGAAAGCGCCTGATCCCGCGACACCACCGCAGACAGCGCCCAATCATCAGGAGACACAACCTCCGACTTTGCCATCAAGATTTCCGGAACAGCGTATCTCCCTTCTTGCCGTTGGGGATATCATGATGCATCAGGAGCAGTTGGATGCCGTCTGGGACCCAGCGACGAAAAGCTATGATTTTCAACGATTCTTCCCGAATGTCATCCCGATGTTCCGTGAGGCAGACTGGGTCATCGGTAATCTTGAGACAACGATGAGTGGTAGCAAGGCCAAATACTCAGGCTATCCGATGTTTAATTCTCCTGAGTCGCTTGCACATTTGTTGAAGGAAATTGGCTTTACTGCGGTATCGACAGCGAATAACCATTCGATGGACCGCAAAGAACAAGGGGTTCTGCAAACCATCAAATATCTCGATGAAGCCGGTCTTCCACACACGGGAACGTTTGCAAGTCCCGAGGATCGAGATGAGCCCTTGTTGTTGACCAAGGACGGATTCACACTAGCCTTGCTGTCGTATACGTACGGAACGAATGGAATCGCGATTCCAGAAGGCAAGCCGTATCTGGTCAATCTGATTTCGCCTGCGCTGATGAAAAAAGACATTGCACGGGCAAGAGAAAAAGGAGCCGATCTGGTTGCAGTGGCGCTTCATTTCGGAAATGAGTATCAACGCATGCCTAGTCCTGAACAAATCAAGACCGCCGAGCAAGCTCTAACATTTGGAGCGGATTTGATTTTGGGGGCGCATCCACATGTGGTACAACCTTACGAATGGAAGACGGTTACCCTCGAAGATGGACGTCAACACAAAGGACTGATCGCCTATTCGTTGGGTAATTTCATCTCTGCGCAGCGTTGGGACTACAAGGATGTTGGAGCAATCCTGAAGCTTGTGCTGTACAAGAATGAGTCAGGAGAGGCCAGCATCGAAAGTGCTGAAATGATTCCGACCTACGTTCATTTTTATCGGAAAAATAACAAGCGCAACTATGTCATTTACCCAGTTTCAGAAACATTGGAGAAGCTGAAGCAGGGGCAGAAATACCCTACGCTGACGAAAGAAGCGATCCAGTACATGACACAATTGCAGAAGGAAATGCCGGCTCATGTCAATAAGGTTGTTTCCAAGAAAAAAGCCAGCTAACAAATAGCTGGCTTTACTTCTTTCCGAATCCAAATGGAAGATTGAATTGTAGCTGGAGTTTTAATTCTTCGTCCATCAGCGTGATGCCTTGCACTTGGATATTGGGGGAGATCAGCTCTGGATAAAATCCGAGATCGTACGCTTCCTCCATTTCCTCCACGGTCGATTGAGGCAAGGCGAAGCCGTCAAAGTACAGCTCGGTAATGTGGAATTTGAGTTGGGTAGGAGAGACGAGCTCATAGTTACCAACGAGCTTTAGCTCCATCTGATCATATGTGCCTTCCACGGTCAGCTTGTTATCCTCAAAAGAGAAATGGGATTGTTTAAACAAGGCGTCTTTCTCTATCAGAAAATTGTTGAAGTCAGTCTGGTTGATGGTTAACGTATGCTTGAGGAGACCTTCCGACTGAATTCGATCCGGCGTCGCCAACTCGGGAACTTGAACCATAACCTGCGCGAGCATTCCGAAGAAGGTCTGGAAAGCGGGCAAACCACGTTTTTCCCAGTCTAAAATCAAGTGATTCATCATGGATTCCACAACCGTCGGGTTATCCAGTTTTTGTACGTTTTTTTCTTTTTCAGCAGCAACAGCGAGCATTTCTGCTAATTGAAGCTCGTATTTTTTTCGCAGTGTTTGAAGTTGGTCCAATCGCTTCTTTTTATCAGTTTGCATCGCGGTGAGCTTGGTGCGCTCAGTATGATAGGACTCTAGTCGAGACATGTCACGCTCGTACAAGATCTCGTAGAAGTCGTACATCAATAAGAACTGATTGAAATTTTCCGCATTTAATAGTAACGTCAGAAGATTAGTACGCTCGCCCATGTAATAGGCCCGCGCTACCTCACCGGCCCGGCGTTGCGTCGCTTCCATCACCAGCTTTTGTCGTTGCAAATCAAGATCCATTTGAGCGATTTCCCCGTATGTCCGCGTCTCTTCTTCCTTGAGTAAGGTGAGGGTTCGCTCCAGCTCTTTTTGTGTAAAATGCTGCTGCAGGATGAGCTGCTCCAGAGGAGTAGGGGGTTCTTCCTGGGCGAACACCGTCAGTGGACATACAAGTAGGAATAAGACGAGAAGAAATTTGCGCATGATTTCACCTTTTGCTTTTGCCTTTCCATATTGTATGCTTCTTTTCGTATTATAGCCTTATCTAGTTGAATTTGGATAGCAGGAGAAGAGCTTATGACGATGATCGAACTGATTCGCGAGGAAATAGCAAGCCAACCAGGGAAAGCGATTACGTTCGCGCGCTTTATGGAGTTGGCCCTCTATCATGACACGTATGGATATTATATGGTCGAACAACCCAAAGTAGGCAAAGCGGGAGATTTTTATACGAGTGCATCGGTGCATCCGGTCTTTGCGGAAACAATCGCAGATGCTGTCTTGGCATTATGGGAGAAGGCGGATATCACTTCGCCTGTGCTCGTTGAGATCGGTGGTGGAACCGGGGCTGTTTGCCGTCACATGCTGGAGCGCATCCGTGAGAACAAGCCAGAGGTATACAAAGAGCTGACGGTCATTTTGATAGAGGCGAGTCCCTATCACCGGAAAATGCAGCAGGAGGCGCTTCAGTGGCACGAGGGTCCAAAGCGCTGGTATTCTTCCGTGAATGAAGCTGCCAAGCATGAAAAAATAGAAGGGGTTATTTTCTCGAATGAATGGCTGGACGCATTTCCAGTACATATTGTGGAGAAAACCAGAGCCGGCTGGCAGGAAGTATGGGTCCGTGTTGGCGAGGACGGGTTGGAAGAGTATTTGGGGGAGATGACTCCAGCGCTAGGAGAATACTTGCGCGAGCTGGACTTGAAGCTGCCAATCGGCATGCGGATCGAGATAAATATGGCGATGGAGCAAGCTGGACAAGAAGTTTCCAGCCTATTGAAAAAAGGGTTCGTCATCACGATTGATTACGGTGATCTGCAAGAAGAGCTTTACCACCCCAGTCGAAAAAATGGAACACTGATGTGCTACCATCGTCATCAGGCGCATACGAATCCGTATATCAACATAGGTGAACAAGACTTGACGACACATGTGAATTTTTCTGCGTGGAAGAAGTATGGAGAAAACGTTGGTTTACGGGAAATAGACTATATGAGACAGGATCGGTTTTTGATGCGGAATGGCTTGCTTCATAAAGCAGTCGCGCATATGGATACAGACCCTTTCACGAGCGTTGCGATGAAACGGAATCGAGCGATCCAGCAGTTGATTGATCCTGCTGGATTGGGTGGGCGTTTTTGGGTCATGGTCCAAGGGAAAGACATCGGGGAGTAAAAAAAGAAGAATAGAACAAAAAAAGATGCTCATGGCGAGCATCTTTTTTCTTACATGATCAATTGTAGCAATGCGTGTTCTTGTGGTCCTACAGGCATCACGAAGAACGTGTAATACGTGAATCCAACAAAAGATAGGAACATGAAGCCGAAGAAAATGTTTAGGTATACTCGTTCAGTCAGATTCATGTAGCTCAACGCTACGAAGAAAGCAGTCAAACTGAAGAAGATGAGCGCCATCGGGTACAATTCTGCCCAAAACGCCATCAACGCGATCACGATGGTCCAGAAACCAAGAACGCGATACATACGATCCATTTTTGTCCCCCCTTTTTGCCTCGACCGGTAAGATTTACAAGATTCCTCCCTCATTATATAGGACAGGTGAACACGTGTAAACGATAAAGGTATGACGGATTGTTGTCACCCGGGGAGGAGAGACTGGACTTGCGGTGCTAATACTGAATCACCGTATAGTTGCAGGATTGGCATCCGCGAATTTTGGAATCATCCTCACGTAATTCAATGTTCCCCAAGTACGTTTCGAATATTCCCATCAACAGAGCGTTGTGCATTTGGCATACGGCATTCGGATATTTTTTTGCGCTGTCAGAGAAGGTGCAATTATTTACGCGAAACCGCAGCTTTCCTTCATCCATTGCTTCGATGTCTGGTTTCAATCCCTGAGCCACGACAATCCGATGGATCAGATCCAATTTTTCTTCCATAGAGGCTATTTCTAAATTCATTCCGCTTCGGACAACCGCCCGTTTTGCCATCTCTGTTCCAATGCGATGTCCCATTTTAATTAGAGCGGCTTCGCCAGCTTCGCCGAGCGAGAGCAGACTTTCAATCGCAATATCTGCCAACAGCTGATAGTCACGAGGTGGGAATTGCAGACTCACAACCTGTTCAGACAGTGAGTACAACCGACTGGGACGTCCTCCCTTACCACTTTTGTCTGTAACAGCTGTGAGTAAATTCACGTCCTCTAACTTCGTCAAATGCAAGCGTGCCACATTAGGATGGATAGAGAAGTGATCAGCTATATCCTGAACCGTGATGGAATCTTTACTGTAGGCGACAAATTGGTAAATGGAAAAACGGGTGGGGTCAGCTAAAGCACTGGTTAACTTTTGCGCATCGTGGTCCATGCCGATACCCCTTTCTCAAAACAATCTTCATAAGTGTATCCCATTTTGTGTTACTTGTTAAGGTAGCAGTGTGCTACAACAGCATATCGCATAAATTTTCGTCTAGTTTTTAGATTAACTACTATTGACATAGTGTTAATCAAGCATTAAAATCCAAAGTAAGGAAGGAAATTTTATTGGCTAACTTTTTGTAAGAGCTTGAACATAACATCAAGAACTGCAAATGGCAAGCTTTTTATAGATGAAATCATTTGTGATAGATGAGATGGAGGGGTAACCAATGGCCGTTGCTGAACGTACACAAACACAAAAATTAACGTTTTTCACTTATCCTAGCTGCACATCCTGTCGCAAAGCGAAGGCATGGCTGGCAGAAAACGGAGTGAATTACGAAGAGCGTCACTTGTTCAAAAATCCACCGACAGCAGAAGAACTGCTTGATATTATTAAAATGACTTCAAATGGCTTGGATGAAATCTTGTCGACGAGAAGTCAGCGTTTTAAAAACCTGGATGTCGATGTTAATGATATGTCGGTGAAGGAACTGCTCGAAATGCTTAGTGAAGAGCCTCAGCTTTTGAAGCGTCCCATCCTGACTGACGGTGAAAACCTGATCGTCGGATTCAATTCTTCCGCCATGAAAAATCTGCTGTCCTAATGAAGAGGGGGGAAAGACCTCCTCTTTTTTGTTTGTCCATCGAAGGGTAAAATAAAGCCACAAGCTGATAAAAAGGTGGGTGTTTTGATGGAGACCTTGCTTTTGCAAAAACAGGACGGTATCGCCACGATCACATTAAATCGACCGCATGTACATAATGCCATTAGCGTGGAGCTGGTTGATGAACTGCATCAGGTCTTGCGAGACTGCCAAGCCGATCCTGAGGTAAAGGTTCTGATTGTGACGGGGACAGGCAGGAGCTTTGTTTCCGGAGGCGATTTGAATCAGTTTATTGCAGCGCGCGGCTTTGAACAGGCGCATCCATTGCTCAGTAAAGTGACAGGGCTTTTGTCCACCATTGATCAGAATTCCAAACCGGTGATTGCCATGATTAACGGTGCAGCGGTCGGTGGTGGCTGTGAGTTTGCGGGCGCGTGTCATTTTCGTTTTGCCAGTGACCGGGCGACCTTCGGGTTTGTACAAATCAGCATGCATATTACGACAGGCTGGGGTGGAGGAAGTCGGCTGTTGGACTTGCTGCCAGAGTCAAAAGCACTCGCTCTCCTGTTGACTGGCGACAGATTGCGTGCAGAGGAAGCCAAGTCCTACGGTTTTGTTGACGAGGTATACACAGAAGAGAAGCTGCATGAGGAAGTATATCGTTTCGCTCGAAAAATCGCTGCCCAGCCGCTAGCTGGCATTGAGGCGTACATGAAGATTTTGCAGTGGAAGCGTATGGGCATTCCGCAAGAAGAACGAATCCGGCGCGAAGTGAGTCAATGTGCGCATCTTTGGGGGAGCCCTGAACACGTCGCCGTAGTGGAAAGCTTCCTGACAAAGCGCCCAACGTCCTGATCGATGTAGTCCTTTTCGTTTAAACATTTATTTGCTTGGACATACTTTTTCTAGTAGAAAGCGATTCTACAAGAGTAGGGAAAAGCATAGGATGAATTACATCATCCTTTTTAAAGGTAACGGGAGGGACTCATATGGTAGCTTCCAGACAAGACGCATGGACCGAAGATGACGATCTAGTGTTGGCGGAAGTCACCTTGCGCCACATACGCGAAGGCGGCACACAGCTTGCTGCATTTGAAGAAGTGGGTCAAAGGTTAGGAAGGACAGCAGCTGCGTGCGGCTTCCGCTGGAACAGTTGCGTGCGCAAACGGTACGATGCGGCTATTTCGATTGCGAAAAGCCAAAGACAGCAGCTGAAAAAGCTCGGGAGGATCCAAGCACCGCCTCCTGTGGTGGCTGAGATCGAGGTCGTTGCGTTGCACACAAAACGATCTGAAACACCAGTAGCAGAGGTACAAAAGTACGCAGATGTAGAGGAGCAGCAGATTGAATCAGTCATTCGAATGCTCGTCAATCAAAAAGAAATGACTCGTCGTTTGCGACAATTGGAACAAGAGTTGGAAGGAAAAGAGTTGGAGTTAAAAGAATTGAAAGATGCCCACGAACGCGCTAGAAAAGAGCTAGATCAGGTTCAGGGGGTCAATGATGACTACCGTGCGTTGGTACAGATCATGGAACGTGCACGCAAGCTTGCTTTTTTACAGGAAGAGGATTCCAACAAAGCGATCTTCAAAATGGACGAAAACGGAAATTTGGAGCGCGTAGAAAAATAAGCGTAGAAATCAGGAATGAAAAAAGAAGCGGTCATTGATCCGCTTCTTTTTGTTTACGCATTCATTTGTCATTCGTGTTGGGAAAGGGAGAGCTAGTCTTGCAGCTCTACGCTCTCTGGCAACCATACGTACGGGTTTTCACCACGATCACGCATGAGGTTGTATTTCACAGGCGTGAAGCCCATTTTCAACCAAAAATCGTCTGCGCGACAGCGGGAGTTGGTTTTAATAGGAGCTCCAAAGCTCTTCGCGTGGTTGACCAAAGCAGTTCCGTAATCTTTGTGACGGTAGTCAGGCAGGACTTCGAGCTTCCACAGCTCATAATAGTCTTGCGCAGGTTGGAAGTAACGATCGTATTTCCCGTCAATTTTGTAGAGGCTCATACGTGCTACCATAAGATCGTTGTCATAAATACCGTAAAATGGAGATTCCGAATCGTTTTCCACGATGTTCGCCTCCAGGTCTTCCTTCATAGAAAGCTCCTCCAGGCCAAATTCGCGAAACTTCTGGAATTCCTCCAGTGTCTTATAGTTGATTTGCAAACGTCTTACTTCAAACATGGTTAGCCACTCCTCTCACAGCTCTTTGCCTTGGCCACCTTTCGGCCCCGCCCCTTTATTATACACGATGATTGGCTTTTCCGAAGTGTTTTTCTTTTTTTATTGGAGGGATTGTCAGGAAATGATTTCGCTTTCTTGGGAAAATTTAAAATTTCATCCTAGAACTATGATCATTCTCGTGGCAAAATAGAAAGTAGCATCACATGATACAAACCAGGCAAACAATTTGGAAGCGCTTACGGTTGTAGTCGGTTTGTCAAAGAGGGGAGCGTTGCCATGCGCAAGGTATTAATCGCAAACCGTGGTGAGATTGCCAGACGAATTATCCGTACATGCAAGGCAAGAGGAGTGGCTACGGTTGCTGTCTATTCGGATGCAGACAAGGATCTGCCGTTTGTTCGTGAAGCAGATGAGTCGGTCCATATTGGTCCACCGCCTGTGCCACACAGCTACCTGAACGTAGAGGCCATTCTTGCAGCAGCAAAAAGCACGGGTGCCGATGCCATCCATCCGGGCTACGGTCTTTTGTCAGAAAACGAAGCTTTTGCCCGCCGCGTTCTGGAGGAAGGTCTTCTTTTCATTGGTCCAACCCCGGAGGTCATCGGTCAAATGGGTGACAAGCTGACTGCTCGTCATATTATGGAGGCTGCGGGAGTACCAGTCGTTCCAGGGTGTGAACAGGCTATCGATTCACCAGATGAAGCAGCTGTCATCGCGATGTCCATCGGATATCCCGTGATGCTAAAGGCCAGTGCTGGCGGCGGAGGAATCGGGATGCACATTTGTCGAGACGAGGTTGAGCTGCGTCAAGCTTACCAATCAGCGAAAGGTCGTGCAAAAGCGTATTTTGGTAACGATGCGATGTACATGGAGAAGTACGTGGAACGTCCCCATCACATCGAAGTGCAGGTCGTTGCCGATCAGCATGGAAATGTCATCCACTTATTAGAACGGGAATGCTCCATACAGCGTAGACATCAAAAGGTACTCGAAGAAAGCCCTTCACCCTTTTTGGACATAGCAACGAGAGAGCATCTGTGCGATGCAGCGGTTACAGCAGCGAAAGCAGTGGGCTATTCGGGTGTTGGAACCATTGAATTTATCGTAGATGAACAGAAAAACTTTTACTTTTTGGAAATGAATACACGCTTGCAAGTGGAGCATCCCGTGACGGAAGAAATGACGGGCATTGACCTCGTATCGCTCCAACTAGACATTGCCGATGGTCACCCGTTGTCGATCAAGCAAGAGGACGTCAAGGCACTGCGCCACGCGATTGAGTTGCGTGTCTATGCGGAAGACCCTGTCACCTTCCTGCCATCGCCAGGGACGATCACGTTGTACCAGCCACCTTCATTTGAACATGTACGAATTGATGATGGGGTTGAGACAGGTACACAGGTGACTCCTTTTTACGACCCGATGATCGCAAAGGTCATAGTAACAGGGGCGACAAGAGAAGAGGCTGTGCAACAGGCGCAAAAAGCTATGGATCATTTTCTGATTACTGGCATTAAAACAAACATTCCGTTTTTGCAAGAAGTATTACAGGACGAACAATTCCGAGCAGGTAACTATACGACATGGTTCGTTACTGAGCGTGGAGCGGCGTCAAGCAAGGAAAAACGCTAAGTTAAAAAGATGATCTGTAAGGGAGAGGACCATCCATGAAACAAGTAGCAGCCAATATGGCGGGAACTGTTATTAATGTCCTGGTGCAGCCAGGTGACGAGATCAATGAAGGACAAGACGTCCTTGTACTGGAATCGATGAAAATGGAAGTTCCTGTACAGGCTCAAGCCTCAGGCAAGGTTGTGGAAGTAAAAGCGAACATAGGCGATTTTGTCAATGATGGCGATATCATTGTCGTTTTGGAATAGGATTAGAATACTTTTAAACTGAGCGACCGCTAGGCGAGGAGGTGCCTTGTAGTGCGTGTGCAAATCGTGGAGGTCGGTCCTCGTGACGGGCTGCAAAATGAGAGCGCGATCGTTCCAGCGGCAGCAAAAATCACGCTGATTCATAAGCTGATGGAAGCAGGCTTGAAGCGGATCGAAGCAAGTTCGTTTGTGAATCCGAAATGGATACCGCAATTGGCGGATGCAGATGAGGTCTTGCAGGGAATCAGTCGCAGCCAAGAGGTAACGCTTAGCGCATTGGTTCCAAATATTCGCGGTCTGGAGCGGGCGCGCCAATGCGGACTGACAGAGATTGCTCTGTTCATGTCTGCCTCTGAAACACATAATCAAAAAAACATCAATAAACGGATAGAAGACACGTATCCGATCCTGAGAGAGGTTGCCCACGAAGCGCTGACTCTCGGGATGAGAGTTCGCGGATATATCTCAACGGTGTTCGGTTGTCCGTACGAAGGAAACGTTCCGCTGGACAATAGCCGCAGGGTGACAGAGGCTCTTTTGGAAATGGGAGTGTACGAGATTTCTCTCGGGGATACGATAGGGGTTGCAACACCAAAGCAGGTTCATGAGGTTTTTGGAGGACTTGTGAAAGATGTTACGAACGAGCGCTTAGCCGCCCATTTCCACGATACGAGAGGAACTGGATTGGCGAATGTAGCAGCAGCGCTAGAGGAAGGAATCCGGATCTTTGACAGCTCAATTGGGGGCCTCGGTGGATGCCCGTATGCCCCAGGAGCTGCAGGCAACATTTCGACTGAAGATTTGGTTTACATGCTACATGGAATGGACTATGAAACGGGCGTCGATCTCGAGAAGTTGATTGAGGCTGGTGCGTATATTGGGCAGCAGTTGGACAAAGAGCTCCCCTCAAAAGTGCTGCGGGCATCGCTCGCAAGCAAACCAGCTGGATGATCTGTATTTTCTACACATTCGCAAAGAGGGGATAGAATATGACGGTTTCCCTGCAAAAAGAGGGCACAATCGGCGTACTAACGCTGCAACGGCCAGAAGTTTTTAACTGCCTCAATCTTGAAATGCTCGTGAGATTACGCGGCTTGATCAGTGAAATCAGCCATGATCGTGACATCCGAACGGTCATTGTGACAGGTGCTGGTGACAAGGCGTTTTGCTCTGGTGCGGATTTAAGAGAGCGGCGATCCATGTCACCACAACAGGTCGATGTCTATATCCAAACGATTCGAGATACCTTCACAGAGCTGGAAAAGCTACCGAAACCCGTCATCGCGGCGATTAATGGGCTGGCGCTGGGGGGCGGTACAGAATTGGCGTTGGCGTGCGATCTGCGGATCATGAGTGAGCATGCCCAGATGGGTTTAACGGAGACATCGCTCGGGATCATCCCGGGTGCTGGCGGAACACAGCGTTTGCCCCGGCTGGTTGGAAAAGGCGTCGCCAAGGAACTGATTTTTACGGCAAGGCGTGTATTGCCGGAGGAGGCACTGTCCATTGGGTTGATCAATCGGATTGTTCCCGCTGATCAACTCATGGCGACAGCGATTGCTTTGGCCGAGCAAATTTCAGTGAATGCGCCACTTGCCCTAGCGCAAGCCAAGTTTGCCATCGATTGTGGAGTGGAAGTCGAGCTAGCTAGTGGGCTTCAGATTGAGAGCAATGCGTACAAGCTGCTCGTCCCGACGAAAGACCGCCTAGAAGGACTCGCAGCCTTCCAAGAAAAACGAAAACCGATATACCGCGGAGAGTGAGAAGGGGGATTACGCTGATGACCAAACATTTGGAAGACACATTGCACGAAAAAATCGCCCAAGTAGTGCAAGGGGGCGATGCCAAGTATCATGACAAGCTCAAGGAGCAAGACAAGCTGTTCGTCCGAGATCGCCTCAAGCTATTGTTCGATGACGAGTTCATGGTCGAAGATGGGCTGTTCGCGAATATCATGGCAGGTGATCTGCCGGCGGATGGAGTTGTGACCGCAATCGGCAAAGTAAATGGTCAAACTGTCTGCGTGATGGCTAATGATTCGACAGTGAAAGCCGGGTCTTGGGGATCGCGGACCGTCGAAAAAATTATTCGCATCCAAGAGACAGCTGAAAAAATGCGTGTTCCTCTTCTCTATCTCGTCGATTCAGCAGGAGCGCGTATTACTGACCAATTGGAGATGTTCCCAGGCCGACGGGGTGCTGGGCGAATCTTTTATAACCAAGTGAAGCTTTCCGGCAAAATTCCACAAGTGTGCATTTTGTTTGGACCTTCTGCTGCTGGTGGCGCATATATCCCTGCTTTTTGTGACATTGTCATCATGGTCGACAAAAACGCGAGCATGTACTTGGGATCTCCGCGTATGGCGGAAATGGTGATTGGAGAAAAAGTGAGCTTGGAAGAGTTGGGCGGCGCACGGATGCATTGCTCCGTCAGCGGATGCGGCGACGTACTGGCTGCCAATGAAGAAGAAGCGATTCAAGCGGCACGTAGCTATCTCCGATTCTTCCCGGCGAACTATACGTTGACGCCACCGACTGTACTGGCGAAAGCCCCTGTGTCTACAGCGAAGGAAATCACGAGCATCGTGCCGGAGAACCAAAATGCAGCTTTCAATATGCATGATGTCATTACAGCATTGGTCGACGAGGATTCGTTCTTTGAAATCAAAAAATTATTTGCCCAAGAGCTGATTACCGGATTGGCACGTCTGGATGGCAAGCCTGTCGGTATCATTGCCAACCAGCCGCGTGTGAAGGGAGGAGTCCTGTTTGTCGATTCGGCTGACAAGGCGGCTCGATTCATCACATTGTGCGATGCGTTTTCGATCCCTCTCCTGTTCTTGGCGGATGTTCCTGGCTTTATGATCGGGACAGCAGTAGAGCGGGCCGGAATTATCAGACACGGGGCCAAAATGATCTCTGCTATGGCAGAAGCCACGGTACCGAAAATATCCGTCATTGTACGCAAAGCGTATGGTGCTGGCTTGTATGCAATGGCCAGCTCTGCATTTGAACCAGATGCTTGCCTCGCACTGCCTGGTGCCCAAATCGCCGTGATGGGTCCAGAAGCAGCGGTCAATGCCGTCTACAGTAACAAAATTCAGGCGATTGAGGACCCGACAGAGCGTCAAGCGTTTATTCAGGAAAAACGCAGAGAGTATCAAGAAGATATCGATCTGTACTTACTGGCATCCAACTTGATTGTAGATGCTGTTGTGCCTCCAAGCGAACTGAGACGAGAATTAATCCAGCGCTACGAGGTTTACAAGGAAAAGCGTCACGTTTTTTCGGACAGAAAGCATGCAGTATATCCCGTATAAATCAGGGTTCAGGCTGTCGTCAAAAGGCGATGGCCTGATTTTTTTTACAGAAAATGTGTGACAACCCAGGAATATTTCGATAATTTCGATCTTTTTTTGTGTCAATCAATTGAACAATCCTGAAAACTCTGTTATTCTTGAAAAATAAGCATTGATTAATGTGGGTGAACAAATGCTGCTAGAACTAAGGACGTGTCAGGTGGTAGTCATAGGTGGAGGGTCTGTCGGGTTGCTGTATGCAGCAAGGCTCGCACTCGTTGGACAACCTGTTACGATTGTTACACGCAGTTCACTCCAGGCGAATCAGCTAAATGAACGCGGGCTCAGCTTTCAAAAGCTTAATGGCGAAACAGTTACTATTCCTGTCGCCGCTCGCCCCATTGAAGAAGGATTGCCTGAAGGGAATCTGTATCTGTTAACTGTAAAGCAGCCAGATTTGCACAGCGTGCTTCCAGCCTTACAAGGGATAAACCTTGAGGCAAGAGTGATCGCTTTGCAAAATGGCATGGGTCATTACGAATTGCTTCGAACCGTTTTAACGGAGACACAGTGCTTCTTTGCGATTAATACGGAAGGAGCAAGGAGATTGTCGCCTACAGAAGTCGTGCATACCGGTACAGGGACTTTGCGCGTAGGTTCTTGGGAGACTTCTGATTGCAATGATCCACTGATTCGCACATTTGTTGAATGGGCGCTATCAACAGGCATGGAGGCTGTCTATGAAAAGGCAATACAGCCTTTCGCTTGGCGCAAGCTCATCGCAAATGCGCTGATCAATCCGTTAACCGCGCTTTTTGAAATCCCAAATGGTGCTCTCCTCGAAAATTCACATACAAAACAGCTCATGCGTGACTTATTTGTAGAAGCAGCTGCAGTGGCTGGGTATGCCGGACAAAAAATCGAGGATGCAGACTTGCAGGAAATTGTCTCCATTTGCCGAAATACTTCCCGTAATCTTTCCTCCATGTTGCAGGATATAAAGAAGCGCAGACCGACGGAAGTGCAGTCTATCAACGGCTATCTTGTCCAAGTAGGAAAAAAGGCTGGGATTCCGACTCCGCTGCACGAAACCTTGCTTCGCGTTATCCTTCTTAAGTCAGACATGGGAATACGGAAGGAGGGAGGCGACAGTAGATGACCTTTTTGGCGAATGTCTGGGCCTATTTGTGGGGGACGCTGACGGTTGTGCCGTTTCTCGGGTTTCCGCTCGTTTATTTCATCTTGTATGTGACGACGCGGAACAAGAAATTGGCAGGCCGCTTCGCGATAAATATCACGAATCTTTTGGTGATTCGTTCTGCTGTTTCCGCTTACGAACTGATCTGGCCCGAGGCCTTCTCCGCTTGGTGGTGGGTATTCTGCTTTTACCTGGTGGTAACCGTGCTGCTTGGGTGGGTACAGATGAAGTGGAAGGGGCGGCTCTCCCTCAAAAAGGTAGGATTTTCGGCTTGGCGTTTGTCGTTTCTCTGGTTTGGAATCGTCTACATAGTGCTGTTTACGACCGGAATTATCAAAACGATGGGTGTCGTGTAAAGCACTGTTGATACATATCGTATTTATTCCGATAAGAAAGAAGGTTGGAACTATGCGACTTCCCATCGAGACCATCGGTCATAAGATTCGAATGATTCGGAAAGAACGCGGCTTTACCTTGGAAATTATGGCAGGCAAGACAGGGTTAAGCAAAGGTTTGCTGAGCCAAGTAGAGCGTGGAATTTCGCAGCCGTCGCTTGATTCGCTGTGGAAAATCACCAAAGCTCTGGAGTCACCTATCATTCATTTTTTCGAAGATATTGATCAAAAGCAGGTGCATGTGACTCGCTTGCAAAAACGCAGACAACTGGTCTTTCCTGAATCGGCGGGCACTTATTCGCTGCTCTCGATGGGAGGTAGTGCCAAGCTGGGGATGCTGGAAGTGCGGCTGATGCCTGGAGAAATGGCTGTCGACAAGTTCGTACAGTCAGAGGGAGAAGAGTGCTTCACGGTCATTACTGGTAGTGTGACAGCGCGCTTCAACGATGAAGAGCATGTATTGGAAGCAGGAGACAGTATTTCATTTGACAGCAGCAAAACACACTCAATCGAAAATACAGGAGAAACGGAAGCTTTGTTAATCTGGTCCGTCACCCCTCCACAATTTTAATGCAAGCGCGAACGAGCCTGTATTACACTTTGACAACCCATTAAAGTGGGTTGTCTTGTTTTTTGTGGCTGTGGAGCATGGTATAATTTTGGTTGACCATGGCCCTAAGAAAGGTGAGCTAGCATGAATGTTGAATGTCTCGCGCTTCCATTGGCGAATCCGCTGGCACAGGAGTACCAGCAGCAAAATGCCTCTGCTTTACAGTTTTTTGCGCATAATCCCTACCGTGAACAGTCCTACCGAGAACGCGTGGAATGGCTTCAAAGTCAATCCTATCCTCACCGGAACAAGCTCGTGGAAGGTTTATATCGTTTTAATAAAGAGATGGGTTCACACCCTGAAGCACTGAAAAATATCGAGTTGCTCAAACAGCCAGACACATATGTGGTCATCGGCGGTCAGCAAGCAGGGGTTCTGGGTGGACCACTCTATACGGTCAACAAAGCTGTTCATCTGATCCAGGCAGCGAAAAGGCTGTCTGCCGAGCTTCAGGCGAACGTCATTCCGGTGTTTTGGATTGCTGGCGAAGACCATGACATCGATGAGATCGATCATGTGTACTGGGGAGCGGACGATGGGAAGCGCCTGCATAAAGAGCGACTTCCTCTGAACAAAAAAGGCCGCAAATCGGCAAGTGCGTTACCCTTGGACCCTGAACTGTGTACGCAGTTCCTGGAAAAGTTTTTCCAGGGACAAACAGAGACTGCCGAAACCAGACAGATTCGTGAGCTGCTGACGCAGACTGCGGCAGATTCGCGTACAGTCGCAGAGTGGTTTGCCCGTTTGATGGCAAAACTGTTTGGCAAGCATGGTCTTGTTCTGGTTGAATCCTCGTTGCCGTTTGTTCGTGAACTGCAGCAACCCATTTTTTCACAGATCATTGAGAACAATGAGCAATTGACGAAGGTGATGCTACGGGCGGCGGATCGGATTTCAACGGCTGGCTACCCGCTTCAATTGCAAGTGGAAGAGCATCAAGCCAATTTGTTCGTCTATGAGGGCGATGATCGATTGCTGCTAGAACGTCACGGGGAGCGCTTTATTAATCGGAGACGCTCTTACAGTCGTGATGAATTGCTCAAGCAGGTTGCAGATTCCCCGGAGCGTTTTAGCACAAATGTCGTTACTCGTGGATTGATGCAGGAGCATCTGTTTCCTACGCTTGCCTTCATTGGAGGTCCGGGCGAGATTGCTTATTGGGCGTTTTATCGGGAGGTATTCGAGCTATTCGGGATGCAGATGCCGATCGTATTGCCTCGTATGTCTATTACCCTTGTGGAAGGTGCTCAACAGAGACTGCTGGATAGCTTAGGGCTTTCTATTGAACGAGTCTTGACTGATTTCACCGCTTGGAAAACCGAGTGGTCCAAAAATCAAGCGCCGCATCCGTTGGAGCAGCAATTCGCATCGGCAAGAGAGTCGATCATGTCGATCTATCGTCCGCTAGTAGAGGAGGTTATTTCTCTGGATGGCGGCTTGCGTGGTCTGGCTGAGAAAAATAGTAAGCTGCTGTTAGAGCAAGTATCCTTTTTGGAAGAGCGTCTGATTCGTTCGCTACAGCAAAAAGATGACATGGAGCATGTGCGCGTCCAACGAATTGAGACGGCTTTGTTGCCCGAAGGTGCTCTGCAAGAAAGAAAGCATTCGTTTTTCCCGTTTGCAAACAAGTATGGCCTCGGCTTAGTTGACCGTTTAGTAGATGCGCCATTCGCGCATGATGGTACTCATCAACTTTATTACTTGTAAACTGCAGTGCAAAATAGTCGGATCGTCCTAGAAGTGGACCCGGCTATTTTTTTGTTGTTTAATCTATTGGAAAACTTTTCTTTAAATGATGACGAAACTTTTCCGACAAATTCTGCGTATTAGTAGTAATGGATTGTTTTTGGGGAAAGGTGGTACTCGGGATGCAGATTACATTACAACAAATCGGGAAAAAAGCCACTCTACTAGTTGTAAGCTTGTCGGTTTTATTGACGGGCATCGCAACAGCAGGATTGAATAAGGCCGACGCACGGGAAGAATACGTGGCCAATTCACCTGCATTTATCGACACAAATGGACATTGGGCAGCAAAAGAAATAGGGATTGCTACCAAAAAAGGATTGATTAAAGGCTTTCCCGACGGGACCTTTAAGCCAGAACAAACAGTGACGCAAGAACAGTTTTTATCCCTGATTGAACGCGTCATTCCTTCCTTTACAGGTCACGAGCCTGACAGCTTTATCAAAGAGACCTACTTGCAGGCAGCTGCGGGACGATGGTCGGAAAAAACCTATCACCATTTGGCTTCAGCCGGTATCATGCCATCTGGAAAACCGACGGATAGCATGACGCGGTTGGAAGCGGCAAGAACGTTGCTGGCAGCAATTGGGCATCAATCAGAAGGGGAAAAATATCGGGGAACGACAGCGAAATTTTTCACGGATCTTTCGGTCGAAAATGAAACACAGGTGATGACGGTTTACCCTGCCTACAAAATGGGGATTATGGCTGGCTTTCCAGATGGAAGCTTTCGTCCTGATGACAAAATCAACAGAGCACAGGCAGTCGTCCTGTTAAATCGTTTAGAAACAAAAATCGACGAGCTGTACCCTGGCAATGTAGCAGAGAGCGAAAAAAAGGCAATGACACAAGCCGTCTCGTCATTTGTGGGAGACGTGATGGATAAGCAAAAGATTCGTCGCTTTGATGACTTGGTCGCGTATGTAAAGCAAAACAATCTGCCTGTCAGCGAATCGTTTTTACGTGAGCATTTTTCGTTTATGCAATATGAAGTGTATGATTATGTCCGGTTTCCACAGTTTAATGAGCTGATGTACTTTGCAAAAATCGGAATGAATAAATACAGAATGACGGTTCAATATTACGCAGGGGATTTGGGTGGAAGCGTCGATCGCACGTTTTACCTTTCCTCGAGCGATGGCAAAACGTTTCGACTGATTGGAAAAGATGAATAAGAAAAAAGGCTGGGATATGACCCCAGCCTTTTTTTTGTGTTAGGCATGACGTTTTTGCCAGATAAAAAGGACGAGTGCAATCACGAGCGGATAGAGAGCGGACCATCCCAAAAAAGGATAGAGTCCAACTGTACAGACGAGAGAAGTCCAAGAAGCGATTCGACCTACGCGACTATTGCGCAGGAGTCGGACCCCAGCGAGACACCCGCCGATATAAGTCGCAAAAAAGGTTGCATTGGGTAACTCGATGAGTCTG
This sequence comes from Brevibacillus sp. FIR094, assembly GCF_050477165.1. NCBI lineage: Bacteria > Bacillati > Bacillota > Bacilli > Caryophanales > Paenibacillaceae > Brevibacillus > Brevibacillus sp. FIR094. The sequence continues at coordinate 67,027 of NZ_JBEAES010000021.1, forward strand.
GACAAGTCGATCACGTCGAAATAGAGTACACCGAGAACGAGGACAAAACAAAGAGAGAGAAACAGAAGTCCGCCGGTTGGTGTCCGGTACTTGGCATGGAGGGTGCCAAACCAGCGAGGAGCGATCTTTTCTTGCGCCAACGAATAGGCGATGCGTGAAGCAGCACCAATGTAAGCGTTGGCTGTTGCGATACAAATGAATAAGGCGGTTACGGCTACGATCCATCCGCCAATCGGACCCAGGGAGAGTTGAACCATGACACTGAGCGAGGCAGCGGAGATGCCGACTCCGTAGCTATGCGTAGCCACAGTCATAAAAGCTACGGCAAAATACAAGAGAGCGACGATTCCCGCACTCCACAAAACACCGCGAATCGCGTTTTTCGCTGGATCGACGAATTCCTCTGAGAGATGCGTCACGGCTTCCCATCCAATGAAGCACCAGAACATCAGACCTGCTGCTTGCACGACACTCAACCAACCGTTTGGCATAAAAGGGGTAAAGTGCGTGACAGATGCATGCGGAATGCTTGCGACAACGGCCAAAATCAAAATCGTAATAATCAGCGAGACAACAATCGTTTGGACACGTGCAGCTACATGCAAGCCTACAACATTCATCATAAGGACAGCGAGAAGAAGCAGAGCCGCCGCCGCATATACTTGCGACTCACTCCAGTTCAGCAGGATCGCAATGTAGTTGGCCCCTGTAACACTCAGAATCGGTGCGCCAATCGGGACAGACAAGAGAAAGAACCAGCCAACCATGTTTCCGAATCGGTCTCCGTACGCTGTCCGTACAAATGTAGAGACTCCACCTGAGCTCGGATAACGAGCAGATAACAGCCCCATCGTAATGGCCATGGGCAGGACGAGAATAGACATGACGAGCCAAGCTAAAATGGAAGCAGGACCAGCCTTTTGTGCTGCGAGTCCGGGGATGAGCAGTACGCCGGAACCGATCACCGCCCCGATGTATAAGGCGACGATCTGCGGAAGTCGCAGTGTTTTGGCTAGACCGGGGGCTTGCATGGATAATTTCCCCATTGGTAGATCCCTCACTTTTTTACTTACCTAGTCGTTGGTAACTGAAGTGTAGCATAGACTTAATCATCGGAGTTATCTATAATATTAGATAATTCAAATCGATTTTTTCGATGAAAAGAGGGGGAAATCTGGATACTCGTTATTTACAAACATTCCGTGAAGTAGCAAAATGCCAGAGCTTTACTCGTGCAGCAGAAATTTTAGGCTATGCGCAGTCGAGTGTGACGACCCAAATTCAAAATCTGGAATCGGAGTTCGGTGTCAGTCTTTTCGAGCGTTGGGGCAAAAAAATCAGGCTTACCCATGCAGGTGAAGTGCTTCTCGGCTACAGCGAACAGCTGCAAGCCGTATTAGATGAAGCAAAAGCGAATCTATCAGAGCAAGCACATCTGGCGGGAACGTTGAGTATCGGAATAGTGGAGTCACTGGCAGCCTTTTATTTACCACCCTATTTGCAAAAATTTCGCTTGGAGCAGCCACGAATGCGGATCATGCTTGTACCGGGCATCTGTCAAGACTTGAGACAAGGGGTAAAGGAAGGGAAGTTCGATTTCGCCTTTGTGCTCGATTGGCTCCACGATCAATCTGAGCTGACAAATGTCGTTTTAGGTGAGGAAAAACTAGTTGTTGTCGCTGCACCTACCCATCCGCTTGTGAAAAAAGAGAAGGTAGAAACGCATGATTTTGCCGGGGAAACCTGGATTTTTACAGAAAAGGGATGCAGTTACCGAGGGATGATGGAATCAGTGTTGCGTGAAACAGGGGCCACTGTAGAGTCTTCTTTTGAATTCGGTAGTCTAGAAGCGATTAAACAGTGTGTTGCTTATGATTTAGGCATTGCGTTGCTTCCGAAAATTGCCGTGCAAGAAGAAGTGAAAAATGGTACACTTGTGATACTCCACTTTTCCCATCCGGATATCCGTGTTTTCCGACAGCTGGTCTACCATAAAAAGAAGTGGATGCCACAGGCTTTGCTGCGCTTTTTGGAGTTGCTTACGATAGAAACCGCAGAGCCGAAAAATGCCGAAAATAGGAAAAACAGGTGATGGTTGAACTTGCGTATGATATGATAGATAAGGTTGCTTTATGAGATAAAAGGAGGTCCATCCGTACATGAACACAGTATCTGAAAGCATCGTAAAAGATATGGCGTTGGCGCACAACGGCCATCTGAAGATTGATTGGGTAAAAGAACACATGCCTGTCCTGAACCGCATTCGCGAGCGCTTTGAAAAAGAGCAGCCGTTTGCAGGACTAAAAGTTGCGATCTCCTTGCACTTGGAAGCGAAAACGGCTTATCTGGCAAAAGTAGTTCAAGCTGGTGGCGCTGAAGTAACCATTACTGGTTCCAACCCGCTGTCCACGCAAGATGACATTTGCGCAGCGTTGGTGGAAGACGGCATTCGCGTATTTGCGAAATACAATCCAGATCCTGCTGAGTACAAAGAGCACCTGATCAAAACACTGGAAACTCGTCCTGACCTGATCATTGACGACGGTGGCGACCTGATCACCATTTTGCACAGCGAGCGTCGTGATCTGCTGTCTCAAGTTCGTGGTGGTGCAGAAGAAACCACAACAGGTATTCTGCGTCTGAAAGCGCTGGAAAAAGAAGGCAAGCTAGAATTCCCGATGGTTGCCGTAAACGATGCATTCTGCAAATACTTGTTCGACAACCGCTATGGTACAGGTCAATCCGTATGGGATGGTATCAACCGTACAACGAACCTCGTAGTAGCGGGTAAAACTGTAGTTGTAGCTGGCTATGGCTGGTGCGGTAAAGGTGTAGCGATGCGTGCAAAAGGTTTGGGCGCAAAAGTAATCGTAACCGAAATCGACCCAATCAAAGCAGTAGAAGCTTACATGGATGGATTTGAAGTAATGCCAATGCTCGAAGCTGCGAAGCATGGTGACTACTTCGTAACCGTGACAGGTAACCGCGATATCATCAGCAAAGAGCATTTTGCTGTGATGAAAGATGGCGCAATCTTGTCCAACGCGGGTCACTTCGATGTCGAAGTAAACAAGGTCGATCTGAATGCAATGTCGACATCTTCCCGTATTGTGCGGAAAGATATTGAAGAATTTGTCTTGACTGATGGTCGAAAAGTGTATCTGCTCGCGGAAGGCCGCCTCGTGAACCTGGCTGCTGGCGACGGACATCCGGCTGAAATCATGGATATGACCTTTGCTCTGCAAGCGGTATCCTTGGCTTATGTCAATGAACAGTACAAAAACATTGGCAAAAAAGTGCTGAACGTACCATTCGAATTGGATCAAATGGTGGCACAGTACAAGTTGGAAGCTCTGAACATCGGAATCGACAAATTGACAAATGAGCAAAAATCCTACCTGGAAAGCTGGGTCGAATAGTCACTCGAATCCCGTCTTTTCCCGGCAAAAAAATAAGCGAAAAAATCCTGCATACAAACGCAGGATTTTTTTTTATAATAACAAATAGGTACTAGGTGGGGAAAAGTGGGGGAAAGTGGAGCTAACCGACAGGAAAGTGGGGGACCAGGGCGTGTTCATGGGGGAATATCAGCACAGCATCGACGAAAAAGGCCGCCTGACGATCCCAGCCAAATTCCGTGAAGGGCTAGGCACTTCCTTTGTTATTACCCGCGGGCTGGACCAATGTTTGTTTGCTTATCCGCAAGATGAGTGGAAACAACTAGAGGAAAGACTCAAGTCTCTCCCATTTACAAAAGCAGATGCTCGGGCATTTACACGATTTTTCTTTTCAGGTGCCACCGAATGCGAGTGGGACAAGCAGGGAAGGGTAAACATACCACCCAATTTACGTGAGCATGCAGGCATGCAAAAAGAATGTGTGATCATTGGGGTGTCAAACCGTGTAGAGGTATGGAGCAAGGAACGCTGGGAAGATTATTTTGCCCAGTCAGAAGGCTCTTTTGGAGAAATTGCCGAAAAACTGGTTGATTTTAATTTGTAGCAGCGAGAAGAACAGGAGTGACGACATTGTCGTTTCATCACGTAACCGTTTTGATGGATGAGGCTGTCGCAGGGCTAAACATTCGTCCTGGAGGCATTTATGTAGACTGTACACTTGGCGGAGCTGGGCATAGCAGCTTGATTGCTTCCAAGCTGACGGAGGGCGGTCGCCTTATCGCCATCGATCAGGACGACTGGGCACTGGATAATGCCCGCGAAAGACTCGCTTCCTATATGGATAGAGTCACGCTGGTAAAGAGCAACTTTCGTCATATCAAAGACATTGTGAGAGATTTAGGCTTGGCTGGCGTAGACGGGATATTGTTTGACCTCGGGGTATCCTCTCCGCAATTGGACGAGGGAGAGCGCGGCTTCAGCTACAATGCCGATGCGCCCTTGGATATGAGAATGGACCAACAAGCACCACTGTCCGCCTATGACATTATCAATGAGTGGGATGAAGAAGAGATTGCCAAGATCATTTGGCTGTACGGGGAAGAGAAATTTTCCCGGAGAATTGCCCGGCAAATCGTTCAACAACGGAAGAAGCAGCCGATCCAAACAACAGGTGAACTCGTTGAGTTGATTAAGGAAGGAATTCCTGCCGCTGCGCGCCGTACCGGACCCCATCCGGCGAAGCGTACCTTTCAGGCAATTCGGATCGCAGTCAATGATGAACTGGATGCATTCAAAGAGGCCGTCGTCGATGCTATTGAGGTTTTGAATCCAGAAGGTCGCGTAAGTGTCATCACGTTTCATTCATTAGAGGACAGAATCTGCAAGCAAATTTATCAAGACTTTTCAAAAGGGTGCACGTGCCCACCAGCCTTTCCGATTTGCACATGCGGAAATAAAGCGGTAGTAAAAGTCATTACAAAGAAGCCGATTTTGCCATCAGAAGAAGAATTAGAAGCAAACAAGCGTGCACGATCAGCTAAACTACGGGTAGCGGAGAAGCTGTAGACCGGGATCGACGAGAAAGGGGAGGGAGAAGCGATGAGTTATTACTACCGAGGAAATCTAGCTATGGAGTTGGAACAACAATCCCGCTCTGTAACGAAAACAACTAAGCGCACGGTTCGAATCAAGCCAACGATTCCGACCGGAGAAAAATTGCTGTATCTCTTATTTATCTCGTTAACCGTCGTTGGCTTGGGTCTAGTGGGTGTCCGCTACTCGCAAATTTCCCAGTTGAATTACGAAATCCAAAGCACCAAACATGAAAACCGTGTGACGGCAGAAAATAATGCAACGTTGAAATTGCAAATTGAGCAAATGACCAACCGGGATCGCCTGCAAAAAGAAGCAGAGAAGCAGGGGATGGTATACAATCCAGCAGCTGTACATACGATTGGGAAACCAGAAGTACAAGCGAGTTCTCTGCCACAAACACAACCCAAAAAACCTTAAATGTTACTGCTCACGTGCGGTAACATTTTTTCTTAGCTGGGCCCGAGTCTGCTCCTGACTCGGCTAGGTTGCGTTCGTCTCCCCCATCTGCCTTTGTTGGGAGGCGGGCGATCTTTGATGCGACGGAGTTGAATGGAGATGGAATGGAAGCGAAAAGTAAATTGGCGGATTCTCGTGGTAGCCTTATGCTTGATCTTGACCTTTTCGACGTTGAGCTTTCGGATTTATTGGATCCAAACTGCAGAGGCTGCCAGAATCATGGAAACTGCACAAAAGCAGTGGGACAGGGAACATGTTTTGAAGCCGAAGCGTGGAGCGATCTATGATCGAAATGGAGAGATTTTGGCGTATGAGGGTAAGGCATATACGGTAAATGCAAGGCTGAAGCCACTTGATGCGAGAGACGAAGATGTGGTGAAAGACCCTTACTACACAGCGAACATGCTGGCTCCTATTTTGAATGCGCCTGTTCCAGAATTGGTAAAGAATTTGACCAAATCGAGCAAAGTAGTGGAATTGGGACGCTACGGGCAAAAGATCAGTGAAGAGCAGAGGAACCGCATTCTGGCATTGCAATATCCCAAGTTGCCAAGTGGAGAGCAAGTCAAAAAGAACCAGCTGCCAGGCATCTATTTGACTGAAACGACTCGCAGGGTCTATCCGAATAATGCCTTCGCCTCCCATGTGATCGGTTATCTGGATTTATACGATGAACCGAAAATGGGAATTGAGCTACAATTGAACGAACAATTGGCTGGCAAAAAGGGACATATTGCCTACCAAAGGGATCGTGCTGGCTACCAGCTGCCAGACGGAGAAGGGGAGTACATTCCGGCAGAAGACGGCTTGGATGTATATCTCACCATTGATCGCCAGATACAGGATTATGTAGAACAAGCCCTTGATAAGGTGGAACAGCAGTACAAGCCGCAGGGCATGACGGTCATTGTGGCCGATCCGCAATCGGGTGAGGTATTGGCTATGGGCAACCGCTCACAGTTTAATCCGAATACCTACTACAACGGGATTGAGAATTACAATAACCATGCTGTTACCACAATGTTTGAGCCCGGCTCTACATTTAAAATTATTACTCTTGCGGCAGCGATTGAAGAAAAAATGTTTAATCAGAATGAAACCTATCAATCAGGTGCTTATACCATCAAAGGGCAGATTCCGATCCGTGACCACAACAATGGTGCCGGTTGGGGAAACATTACCTTTTTGGAAGGGGTTCAGCGATCCAGTAACGTATTGTTCGCTAAGTTGGGGTATGAACGGTTGAAGCTGGAGGGTTTGAAGAAATACTTCAAAAAATTCGGGATGGGTGAAGTAACCGGAATTGAGCTTCCCTACGAGAAAAAAGGAAATCTGATCAACCTGGAGAAACCAAGATCTCCGCGTGACTGGGCTGCAACTACCTTTGGACAAGCAGCGACGGTCACGGCGATTCAGCAGGTGGCGGCTGTAGGAGCGATCGCGAATGGAGGAGAGCTTCTAAAACCTCATATTTTAAAAGAGATGCGCGATCCTCACACGGGAGCAGTCGTCAATCGCACGCAACGTGAGGCTGTGGAGAGGGTTGTAAGTGAAGCGACTGCGAAACAGACACGAGATATTTTGGGTAAGGTTGTCTCAGAGAAGCCCGGGACTGGTACACTCTATCAGATCGAAGGGTACCAAGTAGCAGGAAAGACAGGAACTGCACAAAAATATGATCCCAACACAGGGAAAATTATGGATGGGCGTTACGTAGCTTCCTTCATTGGTTTTGCGCCAAAAGATAATCCAAAGCTGTTGGTTTATGTCGTTATTGATGATCCGCAAACAGATGCATGGTATGCATTGTGGGGGCAAATGATGCTCGCTCCAATGTTTACGTCCATTATGGAGCGTAGCCTGCAATATATGCAGCAACAGCCTGATCTGTCGGTAGTAAAGAATAAATCGAATGAAAAGGCAAAGCCGAAGAAAGAAGCGCAGGCAGCACTAGCATCCTCACCTGCTACACCGAAGACATTGCCTAAGTTTGAAGGGATGTCCACGACAGCTGCGCAATTGCGAGCGAAGCAGGATAATTTGACAGTCACGGTAGCCGGGACAGGTACGAAAATCGTCAAACAGTATCCGGAAGCCTATGATCAGGTCGTTCCAGGTGAACAGATCATCATTGTAACAGATAGGGTCAAAGGAACAAAGATGCCTGACTTCAAAGGAAAATCATTGCGTGACGTCATGGAGTTCAGCTCTTTGATCAATCTCGCAATGAAATCGACTGGAACTGGCTTCGTCACCCAGCAAAGCATTCCTCCGGGAACGGTGCTTCAGGGGACAGAGCTGCTTCAGGTGACGCTGCAATCCGTGTCGGAACCAGCTGTACCGACAACACCACCTCCAGGTCAGGACGGCAGCACAGTGCCTGCTACAACGACGCCAAACAATCCGGGGTCGAATCCTGCTACAAATCCAACAGGTGGAAATAATCCGGTTCCACCATCTTCCGGTCAGCAAACTTGGCAAAGTGGAGAAGCACAGCCGCCAGCATCTGGACAGGCACCCCCTCCTAACAAACCAGGAGACCAAACAACGCAAACACCGACAAGTCCATAGTTCTAACTAGTCCCCCCTGCGAATAAGGTTAAGAAGAGACAACCTATTTGAGGGGGGACTCGCTTTGCGGGTATCCAATGCTACTGTACGCCGTCGCATTTTTATCATCTTGATTGTCGGAGTCGTTTTGTATTCGGCACTTGTCACCCGTTTGGGTTATGTTCAATTGATAGAAGGACCGAAACTCTCGCAAATGTCAGATGAACTGCTCAAGCGGGAAATTAAATTTCAGCCCAATCGCGGTCGCATTCTAGACAGAAGCGGCAATGAGCTCGTGACGAATATGACCGTTCCTACACTGGTATCAGTAGGGGCGCAAATCAAAGACCCTAAAGAAACAGCGAGACAGCTCGCCGTCATTTTGGAGCGAAAAGAAGAAGATGTATTTCGTGCCATTACGAAAAAAGAAATGAGTAACAATCAGATTCCAGGTGGAAGAAAACTGTCTATTGAAAAGGCGAGAAAAATACAAGAATTGAATTTGCCAGGTATATACTTGGCAGGAGATACGAAGCGTTTTTACCCGAATGGAAATATGGCAGCCCATATTCTTGGCTTCACAGGCATTGACAATCAAGGGTTAACAGGGCTTGAAAAAATTTACGATCCTTTCTTGGTGGGGACCGAGGGGCATATCTCATTTCCGTCAGATGCCAAAGGGCGCGTACTGCCAGGTGGTACAGAAGACTACGTAGCACCCGTAAACGGCATGGACATGTATTTAACGCTCGACAGTACTATCCAATCGTTTATCGAACGCGAGCTGGATCAGGCGGTGGTCGCTTATCAGCCTGATGATGTGCTGGCGATCGCCATGAATCCAAAGACAGGAGAAATATTGGGGATGGGAAGTCGCCCGACATTTCAACCGGATGCGTACAGGGACTATCCTTCAGAGGTGTACAATCGAAATCTCCCTATCTGGAAAACATACGAGCCTGGTTCCACTTTCAAGATCGTGACTCTTGCAGCGGCTTTAAATGAAGGTGTCATCAATTTGAACGAGGGCTTTTACGATCCAGGTTTCATTAATGTGGCAGGTAAGCGATTACGATGCTGGAAGCGGCAGGGGCATGGACAGGAAACGATGCTGGAAGTGGTAGAGAATTCTTGTAACCCAGGCTTTGTTACGATGGGCCAGCGCCTGCAAAAAGAACGACTTTTTGACTACATCAAAAAATTTGGCTTCGGACAAAAGACAGGGATCGATTTGATCGGCGAAGAAAACGGGCTGTTATTCAACTTGAATAAAGTGGGACCGGTAGAGCTGGGTACGACTTCTTTCGGTCAAGGTGTATCGGTAACGCCGATTCAACAAATGGCTGCGGTCTCAGCTGCTATCAATGGTGGCAAACTAATGAAGCCGTTTGTTGCCAAAGAATGGCGGGATAGTGTGACACACGATGTCGTAGCGAGGACCTTGCCGACAGAAGTTCGACAGGTGATTACTGAAGAGACCTCGGCCAAAGTTCGGCATGCGCTGGAAAGTGTGGTTGCTCAAGGAACGGGTAATAAGGCATATATTGAAGGGTATCGGGTAGGAGGAAAGACGGGAACCGCGCAAAAAGTAAAAAATGGCCGTTACGTCGATGGAGAATACATCGTGTCGTTCATCGGCTTTGCGCCTGCTGATGATCCACAGATTGTCGTATATTTCGCTGTAGACAATCCGAAAGCACTCGCGTTTGGTGGATTGATTGCCGCTCCGAGTGTAAAAAGTATCATGGAATCCTCCCTTCAGCATTTGAATGTACCCAAACGTAAAGATGGCATCCCCAAGGAAATTAACAAAGCACTTGGAGAAAGGGCGCCAATTGAAGTGCCGAACATGGTCGGACAATCCATGAGAGACGTAGTGACAACGTATGATACTCTGCCGCTAGTCGTCTCAGGTAAAGGACAGTACGTCATCCAGCAGTCCCCTGCACCCGGAGTAAAAATTGATGAGGGCGGAAAAATTCGCATATACCTTGGTGACAAATTGACCAATTAGCTATAAAATGAGATTTCGAAGGCGGAGGGGAGTAGGCTTGTCTACGTTCGCTCTGCCTTTGTTCGTCAAGACTGCGCCTAAATGAACGGCGTAGCCAAGTACAAATGTTCAAATTTCTGTCTATACTAGTTGGAGAATGGGGTGCCTGTTTCATGTTTCTACGGGATCTGCTCATGCCTTTGTTGCCAGTAACGGTTTCGGGGGATGACAGCATGGAGATTACGGGTTTGACAGCAGACTCGCGCCAGGTAAAGCCCGGCTACTTGTTTGTCTGTCTGACTGGATATACCGTGGATGGACATACGTTCGCGGCCCAGGCGGTGAAGAATGGTGCTGTTGCCGTGTTATCCGAACAAGATCTGGACGTGCCAGCGACTATTGTCAAAGTACCGGATACCCGGCGGGCAATGGCTATGCTGGCTGATCGTATTTTCGGATCTCCTACGAAAGAAGTAAAAGTCATTGGTGTAACGGGGACAAATGGCAAGACGACCACTACGCATCTGATCGACAAAATTTTGCGCGATCAAAGCAAGCAAACAGGCTTAATCGGAACGATCCATATGAAAATTGGAGACGTAACGGAGGAAGTCAAAAATACGACTCCGGATGCCATAGATTTGCAAAGAAGCTTTCGTCGCATGTGCGATGTAAACACAGACTATGCGATTATTGAGGTTTCCTCTCATGCGCTGGAGCTGGGAAGAGTACGCGGTTGCGAAATCCATACAGCGGTTTTCACCAACCTGACGCAGGATCACCTCGACTATCATAAAACGATGGAAAACTATCGCTACGCCAAATCATTGTTGTTTTCCCAGCTGGGTAACAGCTATGACCCAGACCGTCTAAAAACGGCTGTCCTGAATGCGGATGATGAGGCGTCCGAATTATATGCTACCGTTACAACGGCGCGAGTCATTACATACGGCATTGATCAACCTGCAGATGTTAGGGCAAAACAAATCGAAATCACCAGTAAAGGAACTTCTTTTACAGTCGAAAGCTTCGCTGGCAGTGCGCGTCTGAATTTGAAGCTGATGGGAAAGTTCAATGTGTATAACGCTTTGGCAGCCATGGCGGTTACACTCGCAGAAGGAATTCCACTAGAAGAGATCAAAGCGAGCTTGGAAGAGGTAGCGGGCGTAAATGGGCGATTTGAAGCAGTAGATGCTGGTCAGCCGTTTGCGGTACTCGTCGACTACTCCCACACGCCAGACAGCTTGGAGAATGCGTTGATGACTGTCAAGGAATTTGCCCGTGGTAACGTATTTTGTATTGTTGGCTGCGGAGGCGACAGGGATCGAACCAAACGCCCAATCATGGCGCAAATTGCAACGAAATATGCTGATCTGACCGTCTTAACATCAGATAATCCTCGCTCAGAGGAGCCGCAGGCGATTCTCAATGACATGCTGGCTGGCTTGTCGGAAGTGGCACCTGATCGTTATGCGGCACTGACAGACCGACGCGAAGCAATTGCGCATGCAGTTTCGCTTGCAAAGCCGGACGATGTGATCTTGATCGCCGGAAAAGGACACGAAACGTATCAAATTATTAAAGACCAGGTGTTGCCCTTCGATGACCGTGAAGTTGCGCGCGAAGCGATTGCCCGGTACAACCAAGAATAGAACAGATGCCACACACTGCATCGAAAGAAAGGAGGCTCGGGCATGTTCGTTGACAACGTCCTAATCGTCACGATCGTCGCTGCGTTTCTCATCGCCGTACTCATTGGCCCATTGTTTATTCCCTTCCTTCGCCGCCTGAAATTTGGGCAGGCAATTCGTGAGGAAGGACCGCAATCCCATTTTAAGAAGGCTGGAACTCCCACGATGGGAGGCACCATCATTCTTTTGGCACTCATATTTACCGTGTTGAAGTTTGCCAATGCTAAAATGGAAATTTACTTCTTGTTATTGGTGACTCTCGGATACGGTTTAATCGGGTTTCTGGATGATTTCATCAAAATCAAGAAAAAACGCAACCTCGGCTTGACCGCCAAACAGAAGTTTGCTGGTCAGATTGTCTTGGCAATCGGCGCTTATATTTTGCTGCTCATGATGGGGCATGACACGTCGATCCATCTGCCAGGTACACCGTGGAAGCTAGAGCTTGGTTATTTTTACTTCCCATTCCTGTTGTTCCTCTTGGTAGGTACAACGAATGCCGTTAACATCACAGATGGATTGGATGGACTGTTGGCAGGAACGGGGGCAATTGCTTTTGGTGCTTATGCGATCATCGCATGGTTTGGTCAAGATTATGACACCGCTATTTTTAGTGCGGCTGTTGTAGGTGGGGTACTTGGCTTCCTCGTCTTCAATGCACATCCGGCACGCGTGTTCATGGGTGATACCGGTTCACTCGGACTGGGTGGAGCGCTGGCGGGAATTGCAATCATGACGAAGACGGAATTGCTTTTGGCTATTATCGGTGGGGTATTTGTTGTCGAGACGCTCTCTGTTATTATGCAGGTAGTCTCCTTTAAGACACGTGGAAAGCGTATTTTCCGTATGAGTCCCCTGCATCATCATTTTGAATTAACAGGCTGGTCTGAGTGGCGCGTGGTTGTCACGTTCTGGCTCGTCGGTATGTTCTTTGCTGGATTGGGTGTATACCTTGAGGTGGTGACAATCAGATGATGCGTTTTCAAGATAAGCATGTCGTCGTTATTGGTATGGCAAAGAGCGGTGTCGCAGTGGCAAAACTGCTACACCGCTTTGGTGCTCATGTCGTCGTAAATGATAAAAAGCCACGTGAAGAAGCGGTGGGAATAGAAGAACTGGAATCGTTGGGGATTCCGGTCATTTGCGGCTATCACCCAGATGATCTGATTCATGAAGGTGTATCCCTTGTGGTCAAAAATCCGGGGATTCCGTACGAAGCAGCACCCGTCAAGCAGGCGCAGGCACTAGGCATTCCTGTTGTGACGGAGGTGGAGCTTGCCTCCCAGATTGCCAAGGCACCGATTATCGGGATTACAGGCTCCAATGGCAAGACCACGACCACTACGCTCGTCGGACTGATTTTCAAAGAAGCGGGTCTGGATGCGAAGGTAGGAGGCAACATTGGTACCGTGTTGTGCGGCCTGGCGGAAGAAGCTGGTCCTGACGAATGGCTCGTTGCCGAATTGAGTAGCTTCCAACTGATGGGGACAAGGGAATTCCGCCCGCATATCGGTGTTTTGCTCAATCTGTATCCTGCACATCTGGATTACCATCACACCATGGAAGAGTATTTGGCAGCCAAACTAAAAATGTTTGCCAACCAAACGCCAGATGACGTAGCTATTTTGCCATATGACCAACCAGAGATCGTAGAAATATGCAAAGACTTCCTTGCAGCCATTTACTACTTTAGCAAGAGTCAAGAGGTGCCAAAGGGAGCTTTTGTCAAGGATGGTTTGATCCTGTTTGCGGATGGGAATGGGAATACAGAGTCAATCGTTGCGATAGCGGACATTACCGTTCCTCATCTGGACAACGCTCTGGCAGCAATTCTTGTTGCGAAGCTCGCAGGCGCGGACAAGCAATCGATTATACAAGTTCTTACTACCTTCCCAGGGGTAGAGCACCGAATGGAGTTCGTGGATTCGATTCGCGGTGTCAAATACTTCAATGATTCAAAAGCAACCAACCCGGAAGCGGCATCACGTGCCTTGCAAGCATGCAAGGAGCCGGTCGTGTGGATTTGCGGCGGGCTCGATCGTGGTGTTGATTTTCGGGAACTGCTGCCTGTGATTCAAGGTCGGGTAAAAGCAGTTATCGCTCTCGGGCAAACGGCTCCAATTTTACTGGAACGTGCTCAGGAAGCAGGGATTAATGAGCGTATCCATGTCGATACTGTGGAAAAAGCCGTTCTTGCTGCTTCCCAGTTGGCCGAATCAGGTGATGTGGTCTTACTGAGCCCTGCTTGTGCGAGTTGGGACATGTTTCCTTCGTTTGAGACGAGGGGGAGCATGTTTAAGGACGGCGTGCATAGACTTAAAACAAGCCTAGCATAACGTCCCACTGTACCATCAAGAATATGACAAAAGCGGGACGGCATGAGAAAGGATGACCTGGCACAATGAGCAAGGTACGCTCTGCCCCCGACTTCGTAATTATTTTTGCAACACTTTTTTTATTAGGAATTGGCATCGTGATGGTGTACAGCGCCAGCGCGATCGTGGCGCAAAAGCCGCCATTTTCCGATCCGTATTTTTTCGCCAAGCGGCAACTGATCTTTGCTTTGTTAGGGATTACATCCATGTACATTACGATGAATATCGACTACTGGGTGTGGAAGCAATGGGCCAAGCCAGGGTATTTGGTGAGCATCGGTTTGTTGATTCTGGTTCTGATCATCGGGATTGAAGTAAATGGTTCGAAAAGCTGGCTTGGTTTTGGAGCCTTTGGAATTCAACCAGGTGAATTTGCAAAGCTTGGTGTCGTAGCATTCCTCGCCAGATGGCTCTCCGATAATCAGAAGCAAATTGTCTTGTTCCGAAAAGGTCTTATGCCTGCCTTGGGAATCCCAGTTCTTTGTTTTGGCTTGATCATGCTGCAACCGGATTTGGGTACAGGGACGGTTTTGATGGGAACAGCAGTTGTCATGGTTTTTGCTTCAGGTGCGCGGATCAGTCATTTTGTTGGACTGGGGATGATCGGAGTTGTTGGCTTCATCGGCTTGGTTTTGTCAGCACCTTACCGAATCAAAAGGATTACGTCCTTCCTCGATCCGTGGTCTGACCCGCTCAATACCGGCTATCAAATCATCCAATCCCTTTATGCGATCGGTCCCGGCGGTTTGTTGGGTCTTGGTCTAGGGCAAAGCAGACAGAAGCATTTGTATCTGCCTGAGCCTTACAATGATTTTATTTTCTCGATTGTCGCGGAGGAGCTTGGCTTTATCGGAGGCACGCTCATTCTCCTGCTTTTCCTCCTCTTGTTGTGGAGGGGAATGCGAACGGCGATTACGGCTCCAGATTTGTTCGGAAGCCTGCTTGCACTAGGGATCATCGGCATGATTGCCATCCAGGTGGTCATCAATATTGGTGTTGTGACAGGGATGTTTCCAGTGACAGGGATCACGTTGCCGTTCTTAAGCTACGGTGGTTCATCATTGACACTGATGCTCACTGGTGTAGGTGTCTTATTGAACATCTCTCGTTTTTCTCGATAATAGAAACCTCAACGGGGAGTACGCAATAAGCAAGAAAATCAGCCTATTGCTACTCCTTCTCAAAAAAGGGTGTGAACGTATGCGTGTCGTCTTAACAGGCGGTGGCACAGGTGGACATATTTATCCGGCGCTTGCGGTGGCGAGGGAAGTTTCCCGCCAAAATCCGCAGGCTGCCTTTTTGTATATTGGCAGTAAAAAAGGCTTGGAAGCAGGTTTGGTTCCGAGATCAAATATACCTTTCCAATCCGTGGAAATTAGCGGATTGAAACGCAAGCTGTCGTTGGACAACCTAAAGACCTTGTGGAAATTCGTCCGGGCAGTTGGAGATGCGAAGAAAATGCTGCGCGAATTCAAACCGGATGTCGTAATTGGGACAGGTGGCTACGTATGTGGTCCAGTCGTATATGCAGCTTCGCGATTGGGGATTCCGACTCTCATCCATGAGCAAAACGTAGTGCCGGGCTTGACCAACAAGTTTCTTTCTCGTTCAGCTTCACGGGTGGCCGTTTCGTTCAAAGAATCGCTTGCCCATTTTCCCCCGTCCAAAACGGTACTGACCGGAAATCCGCGTGCAACGGAAGTTATGCACGGTAACGCAGAGGCGGGTCGTAGCTTTTTGGGCGTGGATAACAACAAAAAAATCGTGCTGATCTTTGGCGGTAGCAGGGGAGCACGCGCAATAAATGAGGCGGTGCTTTCGGTTGTTACACAGTTGGGCAAATATGCCGATACTCATTTTGTATATGTGACGGGCGACGTTCATTTTGAAACGATTTCGGCACAGCTTCGTGAACTGGGAACACTTCCAAGTAACATTTCTGTGCTTCCTTTCGTCCATAATATGCCGGATGTTTTGGCGGCGACGCATGTATTGGTTGGGCGTGCAGGGGCATCTACCTTGGCTGAAATAACAGCACTAGGTGTGCCTTCGATCTTGATTCCGTCCCCGTATGTCACGAACAATCATCAAGAGAAAAATGCAAGAGGATTGGAGCGCGCAGGGGCAGCTCATGTTATCGTAGAGCGGGAGCTTACCGGAGAGAGCTTGCTGCTTTCCTTGGAAAATATCCTTGCCAATCCAGCGAAATGGGAAGAGATGAAAAACAGTGCTCTTTCCTTGGGGATGCCGCAAGCTGCGACGGAGATTGTCCGTCAATTAGAGGCGATTACACGAAAAAAATGATCGGATGGGCGATTGTCACGCCGATCTGGGCGAACGCATAGTATGGAGCAAACACGTGAGAAGACTAGGTCCGACCTAGCAAACGTATCAGGAGGTTCACAAATGAAAAAGATCGCAGATGAACTCATGCAAGCAGGAATCGAAAAAGTGTGGACCGATGAACCCCTTGCTAATCATACAACGTGGCGGATCGGGGGTCCTGCTGATTTGTTAATCCAACCCAAGGATAAAGCATCCTTGCAAAAAGCCTTGCAGATCATCCATCGTCATGAAATTCCTTGGAGTGTAATCGGGCGCGGTTCAAACCTTCTGGTGAGGGACAGAGGGATACGTGGAGCCGTGCTTAAAGTGGCCGAGGGCTTAAGCCACTGTGAGTTCAGGGGCGAAGAGGTGTGTGTGGGTGCCGGATATTCCATGATCCGCCTGGCGGTGGAGACAGGCAAGATGGGATTAACAGGTATGGAGTTTGCAGGAGGGATTCCTGGTACGGTAGGCGGCGCCGTCTATATGAATGCGGGGGCACACGGATCTGATCTTTCACGTATTCTTATTGATGCCGAGATCCTTTTCGAAAACGGCGAAAGTAAAGTGTTGAGTAACGAGGAACTGAGCTTTAGCTATCGGACTTCTCTTTTGCAAAAGCAAAAAGGGATCGTGCTAGAGGCCCGTTTTCAATTGCGGAAGGGCGACAGCGAGGAGATTGCGGCCACGCTCGCTGCCAATAAGGAACGACGGCGCAATACGCAGCCACTCCAGATGCCGTGTGCTGGCAGCGTGTTCCGAAATCCGCCAAATGACCACGCAGGTCGCCTGATTGAGGCGGCTGGGCTGAAGGGCTATCGGGTCGGAGGAGCTCAGGTTTCAGAAAAACACTCCAACTTCATCGTGAATTGCGGAGGAGCAACGGCTGCCGACGTCCTCACCTTGATTGATCACGTGCGGAGCACCATTCTCGAGAAAAATGGGATTGACCTGCATCCGGAAGTCCTGGTGGTGGGCGAGGGGTAACACGGAGGTGAAAGTTTGGAGACTTTTGCGATCGAAGGCGGAAGACCTCTGTCCGGTTCGCTTCGGATCCAAGGTGCTAAGAACGCTGCTCTTCCCATTCTTGCCGCTGCTGTGCTCGCGGAAGGGCAATTCTATATCTATGACGTCCCCCATCTAAAAGACATTAAAGTCATGCTCGAAATCTTGACGCTGCTTGGGGCGAATACGAAGCATGAGGACGGATGTGTCGATCTGGATACAACGTCAGTCTGTGTCCCGCAGGTGCCGGATGATTTAATGAGCCAAATGCGATCTTCGATTTTTTTGGCGGGACCACTCCTGGCACGTCTGGGTGAGGTCACGATTTCCAGGCCAGGTGGATGTGACATTGGAGAGCGCAGGATTGATTTACACTTGGCTGGATTGACTGCGCTAGGAGCCAAGATCGAAGAATCGGAAGGCTACATTACATTTCGGGCCAAACAATTGCGTGGGTCCAATATCTTTCTTTCCTTCCCCAGTGTGGGCGCGACGGAAAATATCATGATGGCGGCTGTGCTGGCAAAAGGCACAACCCGAATTTGTAATGCAGCACGAGAACCGGAAATTATCGACCTCCAAAATTTCCTGAATGCAATGGGTGCGCGGATCAGAGGGGCAGGCACCGATACGATTGAGATCAGTGGTGTGCCTCGCTTGCGTTCCGTCAGTTACCGGATCATACCGGACAGGATTGTAACAGGAACCTATCTACTGGCTGTCGGTATTTCACAGGGACATATCGAATTGACCAATACACTGCCTGAGCAATTGATGGCATTGATTGAGGTCGCCCGTAGCTGCGGTGTTGAAATCAAGACCCGCCATGATATAATGGAAATCAAAAGCACCTCCCGTCCACGTGCCTACGACCGGATCATCACTTCGCCATATCCAGGGTTTCCAACCGATTTGCAGGCGCAGCTGATGGTGTTTCTGTCACAGGCTAGGGGAACGAGTGTCATCAAAGAGACCATTTTTGAAGGAAGATTCAAACATGTGAATGAATTGGCGCGAATGGGCGCCTCTATATACGTAGATCTTGGCTCCGCAATCATTCGGGGTGTTAACAAATTGACCGCTACGAATGTCGAAGCTACCGATCTTCGAGCAGGTGCTGCCTTAGTCCTCGCAGGGCTTGCTGCAGAAGGTATTACCACGGTGAACCAGATCGATCATATCGATCGCGGATACGATCGGCTGGAAGTGCAGTTGCGTCAATTAGGAGCCGATATATCGCGAGTATCGATTTAACCGAGGGAGAGTGGGCGGCATAATGTTATGCCGCTTTCCCTGTTTTTGTTTCATGACATTTATTCGAAAGGCATCCAGTAATTTACTTTGCTCTGGGCAATGAGCCTAAAAAACATGAGGAAGGGTACGGCCATGGCGGTATATGAGGAACGCATTCCGCAAGTTAAGCAACAACGCCCCAGAAGAAGGGGTAACCGCAAGCTGATCATTCTACTGGTGCTGTTTTTTCTAACCATTCTCATCATCGTTTTTATCCGTTCCCCTTACAGTAAGGTGCAAGAGATTCGAGTGATTGGTAATGATATTTATACGACGGAGCAAATCATTACACAATCTGGCTTAAAAAAGGACATGCAGTTTCTAAACGTATGGGAGAACAGTGTACGAAATAACTTGAAACCATTAGAGGCCATTAAAGATGTGGCGGTGAGCCGCTCTTTCCCCGGATTGATCACGCTACATATAACCGAACAAAAGCGCGTCGCTTTTTGGAGTGTGCAGGACGGAAGCCGTTATGCCTTACTGGACAATGGCTATGTGCTCAAACAGGTTAATTTCGCCAAGCGCGTAGTGGACAGGCCATTGATTAGCTCGTGGGCCTCACCTGAGCTCCTTCCCCATCTTGCGAAGTCGCTATCGAAGTTATCGCCAGATGTACTCGCGGAAATTTCGGATATTACACTGACGCCAACGGTTTACGACAAGCAACGCGTCACGCTGTACATGCGAGACGGGAATGAAGTAAGAAGCGTCATCTACAAGCTCGACAAGATGATGAACTGGTACCCGCGGATCGTGAAAGAATTGCCGTCAAATACAAAAGGGGTGCTCTCTTTGTTTGAGCAGCCATGGTTTATTCCGTACGGTGCTCAAGGGGCTATTCCTATTCAGGAAGGACAAGAGCAGCCACAGCAGTAAATGAAAAAGGGGAAAGTTGACAATGAGTCGTCGTCGCAAATTTCATTTGTATTTAACCATCGTGACGTTTTCTACTGGCTTTCTAGTGGCCACTTCCTTCGAAACGAACAAGCTTACGCGCAAAGAGCGGATGAATGATCAGCTGTTCCAACAGGAAACGCAATTGAATGACCGAATTTTGGCTGAGAAGGAGCAAAATCGGCATCTGGAAAATCAACTGCTCGATTTGCAGCGTCAGGTGGGAAAAGTGGAAGAAGCGATGGCGGAGCGTAAATCGGAGGCTGCAGAGACACTCAGTCAACTGGATGCAGCGCGGATGTTGGCAGGGGTAGTCGCTGTCGCAGGGCCGGGTATCGTCATAACGATGCAGGATAGCCAGAACGCAGCGAACAGCGCAGACATCGCGAACTACATCGTGCATGAGCAGGATGTGCGCCTAGTCGTCAATGAACTGCGTGCAGCAGGAGCAGAGGCGATCAGCATTAACGGACAGCGGGTGGTGAGCAATTCCGAGATTCGTTGCATTGGACCAACGATCATCGTAAACGGCATCAAGTCTGCCGCTCCGTTTGTCGTAACAGCGATCGGAAATCCCGACACACTAGACAGTGCTTTGAACTTGCCGGGAGGTGTTTTGCACTCCTTGCAAGATTTTGTCCATATAAGCGTAGCCAAAAAAGAACGGGTCGAGCTGCCTGCCTTTGTTGGTGACGCGAAAACGAAACACTCCTAAATAAAAGGATGCGTTTACCTATGTTACAAAAAAGCCGTAAAATCACATTTATTCTTGCCATTATTAGTGCTATCATAGGTGTGATGTTGACTGTGCAATTACGAAGCAGTCTTCATCCTGTTCATAAAGAGTCTCGCAGCATCGCGGAACTTCGGACCACGTTGCAAAAAGAACTGGAGAAACACAAAAACCTGCTCGCAGACATTTCAAAGTATAATCAGCTGTACTACCAATACGAAACCTCACTCAGTGAAGATGAAAGTATCTCCGTTATGAAAGAGGAGTTGGCACGGACTCGCCGAATGGCTGGTATGGTAGGGATGGAGGGAGAAGGCATCGTTATTGATGTTGTCGATGCCCATACGCCTGAACAACCAGCTATGGATGAGCATATGCCTGTGCCTGTTGTAGGAGACTATACGATTGACGATGAAGATTTGCGCTGGTTGGTAAATATCCTGTTTGCAAACGGAGCACAAGCTGTTTCCATTAATGGCCATCGACTGATTGCTACCACTGCGATCCGAAATGTGGGAGACGTCATCCAAATCGATACCAGGACGATCAGGGCTCCGTATGAGATAAAAGCATTGGGGGAGCCTGAAGTATTGTTGTCCGCATTAAAGCTGGAGGGCGTAGAAGAGAACTTCCAACTGGCGAATAAAAAGGTGCTGGCAGAAAAACGGGACAAGCTGATGATTTCAGCGAATAACGAAACACGTGTCATTCAATTTATGAAACCTGTGAAAGAAAAAGGAGATTCGTAACCATGTGGCTCCCGCTTATCGGACTGATTGTCGGTCTTGTTGTCGGCTTCCTGCTGGATTGGCGTGTGCCCCAGGAGTATAGCAGCTATCTATCAATAGCCCTCTTGGCTGGATTGGATACGATCTTTGGGGGGATTCGTTCGTTTTTAGAACGTACTTTTAACGTTCGTATTTTCATGTCTGGATTCTTTTTCAACACACTTTTTGCAGCAGGCTTGGCCTTCATCGGAGGGTTCTTGGGGATTGATCTGTATTTGGCTGCGATCGTGGCTTTCGGGGTCCGCTTGTTCAACAATCTCGCAGTCATTAGGAGAATTGTTCTATCCAAATGGATCAATCAGCAAGAGTAACGCGAAGAAAAATGGGAAGATGGTCATTTTTTTACAAAAAATCAATAAGAAAAAAAGGGAATGGTTGTCCTGTGTGGAATAATTTATGCAGGTGTTCTCATTTTAGCAAGAAAAAAGACGTAGCAGGGGAGGTGTCACAGGTTTGGTAAGCAATGAACTCATAGTCAGCCTAGACATTGGAACATCCAAAGTACGCGTCATGATCGGCGAGATCAACAATGGTTCCATCAACATCATCGGCGTCGGACAATCACACTCAGAAGGCATCAAGAAGGGCGTGATTGTAGACATCGACCAAACCGTGCATGCCATCCGAGAAGCGGTTGATCATGCGGAGCGCATGGTTGGCGTTTCAATCGAAGAAGTGTATGTGGGGATCACTGGAAACCATATCGATCTGCATGAAACCCAAGGGGTTGTCGCTGTATCCAGCGAAGACCGTGAGATACGAGAAGAAGATATTCAACGCGTAATTCAGGCAGCGAAGGTTGTGGCTATTCCTCCAGACCGCGAAATCATCGAGGTAGTCCCAAAGGAGTACATCGTTGATGGACAAGGGAGCATTAAGGACCCGCGTGGGATGATTGGTGTCCGACTGGAAATGGAAGGGACCATTGTGACCGGGCTGAAAACGGTCGTACATAATATCGTTCGCTGTGCTCAACGAACCAATCTGCGTGTAGCTGGAATATTCTTGCAACCGCTTGCGGCTAGCACTGTTGCTCTATCCAAAGATGACAAAAATATGGGTGTCGTTCTTGTCGACATCGGTGCGGGTTCTACCACGATCGGTGTATTCGAGCAAGGAAAACTGGCAGCGACCACCGTGATCGGCATCGGTGGCGACCACATTACGAGCGATATTTCACTGGGACTACGCACGCATACAGATGTGGCAGATCGAGTGAAAACCAAAAACGGCTGTGCCCTTATTGACGAAGCATCCGAAGATGTGAAGTTTAAGGTGAACCGGATTGGTAGCGAAGTTGAAAAGCAATTTACGCAAGTGGATTTGGCCAATATTATCGAGCCGCGCGCTGCGGAAATATTCCAATTAGTCGAGGATGCTGTGTACAAATTGGGCTTCCGCGACGAAATTGCAGGGGGCTATGTTCTTACGGGTGGTACCGTAGCCATGCCGGGCATGTTGGAATTGGCAAAAGAAGAATTGGACGCACCTGTTCGAATTGCGATTCCTGATTACATCGGAGTGCGAGATCCTGCCTACACCACCGGGGTAGGTTTGATTCAATATGCCTTGCAGTTGATGGAGCGCCGCAGCATTCGCGTCACCCCCTCATTCAAGAGCACTCAGAAGCAAACCGTCTCGTCTAAGCCAAAAGAAGGCGGCGGTTTGATGGAAAAAGTAAAAAACTGGTTTAGCGAATTTATTTAAGGGAGTTCGCTTTACCGAGTTTAACTACAATGACGAAGACGGGGATCGTTTCGTTCCATTGTGTTTAGTTGACAGGCTTCTGTAGCCACGAAGTTTTCTTATGTTGAATTGGGGAGGACTAGCAATATGCTGGAATTTGATATGGACTTGGAATCCTTTGCACGAATTAAAGTCATCGGTTGCGGGGGCGGAGGTAGCAACGCAGTAAACCGCATGATCGCAGGTGGAGTAAAGGGTGTAGAATTCATCACCTTGAACACCGATGCGCAAGCACTTCAGCTCTCTAGTGCAGATATCAAGCTGCAAATCGGGGAAAAGCTGACACGTGGACTTGGAGCAGGTGCGAATCCTGAGATCGGTAAAAAAGCGGCGGAAGAAAGCCGTGATTTGATTGAAAACGCTCTGCGTGGAGCTGACATGGTATTCGTAACTGCCGGTATGGGCGGTGGTACGGGTACAGGTGCAGCACCAGTTGTTGCAGAGATCGCTAAGGAAATGGGTGCTCTTACCGTTGGTGTAGTAACCCGTCCGTTCTCCTTCGAGGGTCGCAGACGTTCCCAGCATGGTGAGATCGGTATTGCTGCTCTGAAAGAAAAAGTAGACACACTGATCGTGATTCCTAACGACCGTCTTTTGGAAATCGTTGACAAAAATACGCCAATGCTCGAAGCGTTCCGCGAAGTTGACAACGTACTGCGACAAGGGGTTCAAGGTATTTCCGATCTGATTGCGGTACCAGGACTGATCAACTTGGACTTCGCTGACGTGAAGACGATCATGACTGAGCGCGGTTCTGCTCTTATGGGTATCGGTGTAAGCAGCGGCGAAAATCGTGCGGCTGAAGCAGCTCGTCGTGCTATTTCCAGCCCACTGCTCGAAACTGCGATTGATGGTGCACGCGGTGTTCTCATGAACATCACAGGTGGTACTAACCTGAGCTTGTACGAAGTAAACGAAGCAGCGGACATCGTATCTTCTGCATCGGACCCAGATGTGAACATGATTTTCGGTGCGGTGATTAATGAGGATCTGAAAAATGAATTGGTAGTGACCGTAATTGCCACAGGCTTCGAGCATAGTCAACGCGCGGCGGAAGCTCCTCGTCGTCAACAACAGCCGATCAACACGCCTGGCAATCGTCCGACACCAGTTTCCAATACGAATAACAGCCGTGCGAAAGAAGAAGAGGAAGACAAGTCCTTCTTCTCCATGGGCAACCTGGATAATCTGGATATTCCAGCATTCCTGCGCAATCGCCGCCGCAACAAAAACTAAAGTGATAAACGACTGTCAAAAGCCTTGTTCCCGTCAGTGGGAACAAGGCTTTTTTTCGTTGAATCGATGAAAAATGTTAGACAAAAAAACCAAAAAAACACCGTCAAGAATTGACAGACTTTACATACACATTGATATATACTGCTTTTACTGATAGAAGTCGTCCTACTATTTACCATTTTTGCTAGGACACATGCTTGCTGCCAAGTCGGTCAAAAGATGAGGGGGAAAGCAAGTGGTTGTGTATCTTGATATCATTCTACTCCTGAATGTGGCTATTGATACCTTGTTACTCTGGTTTACTGCTTATTTTCGCAAAGAGCGCATGGTGTGGTGGAGAATGATACTTGCCTCTCTGTTTGGCTCCGCGTATCTGGTGTTTTTCTTTTTTCCTGTGTTTTCCCCGATGTATCAATGGTGGGTCAAACTGCTCTTTTCTGTCATCATGCTGTGGATTGCTTTTGGGAACAGGAGGTTGTTGTCGTTTGCGCAAAACTTGATCATTTTTTACTTTGTCGCATTTGTGTTCGGAGGGGGAGTGCTTGGGCTACAGTATTTTTTGGCACCGCGCAATGAAATTGTGAATGGACTGGTTGTTACGCATAATGATGGATTTGGCGTTGGTTTCAAACCAACCTTGGGGATTGTCCTGATCGGTTTTATCCTGATCTTTTTCCTCGGGAAAAAGAGCTATCGTGCGATTCAGGAGCCGCGAAGAATCGAAACCTTTCTCGTCGATGTCGTCGTTACGTTGGCAGGGGAAAAAGTCATTTGCCGTGGACTTGTGGATACAGGAAATCAGTTACACGAGCCAATTACACGCATACCCGTTATGATTATGGAGAATCGCATGTTCGCTCATTTGCTTCCGCCGTCGCTTCTCCGACAGGCCGATGAAAACGGTGGAGTGTGGGAGAAGCTGGACGGATCTTGGGACCATTTGTCATTGGAATGGCAGTCTCGGGTACGCTTGATCCCGTATCGCAGCGTGTCAAGAGGTATGGATTTCTTACTCGCAATCAAACCAGACCATGTCATGGTCGTGCAAGACGGGATTCGTTTTGAAACAGAACGGGTGTTAATCGGGCTTAACCCGATCCCATTGGCCGCTGATGGCAAGTATCAGGCCATCGTGCACCCAGCCATGATGGAAACCTATACGGAAGAATCAACCTTTATTCTCAAACAGGAGGGCTAATCATGTATGTAAAACTTCGCCTACAACTCCAATTGACCTGGTACCGAATCTTGCTCTGGCTTGGTGTACGCGCCGAAGAAGTCTATTATATTGGCGGGAGTGAAGCATTGCCTCCACCGTTGACCAGAGAAGAAGAGGAGCTGCTGCTCGGACGACTGCCGTCTGGTGATCCGGCTGTCCGCGGTATGCTAATTGAACGCAATCTTCGTCTGGTCGTATACATCGCCCGCAAGTTTGAGAATACGGGAATCAATATTGAGGACTTGGTCAGTATTGGCACTATCGGCTTGATCAAGGCAGTGAACACCTTTGATCCAGACAAGAACATCAAGCTGGCAACGTATGCTTCTCGTTGTATCGAAAACGAAATCCTCATGTATCTTCGCCGCAATAATAAAATTCGTTCAGAGGTATCTTTTGATGAACCGCTTAACATTGATTGGGATGGCAATGAGCTGTTGCTCTCAGATGTTTTGGGTACGGAGAATGACACGATCTATAAAAACATCGAGGACCAAGTGGATCGAAAGCTTCTGAAAAAAGCACTGGATAAGCTGTCTGACCGCGAGAGAATTATCATGGAGTTGCGCTTCGGTTTAGCTGGGGAAGAGGAAAAGACACAAAAGGATGTAGCAGATTTGTTGGGAATCTCACAGTCGTATATTTCGCGTTTGGAAAAGCGAATTATAAAACGGTTGCGAAAAGAATTCAACAAGATGGTCTAACGCATATTTTCCCAGCTTGGGGGGATACTGTTCCTAAACCGAAACAGATGGTGGTTTTTGCCACCTTCTTGGTCGGCTACGCGTCAGTTACGCGGCCTTTCAAGACAACCGGGTTAGGGACTTTTTTCTTGCTTCGAGGAGGGAAAGACGTGACGCGCAATAAGGTAGAGATATGCGGGGTAGATACCTCCAAGCTTCCGGTGTTGACAAACAAAGAGATGCGGGAATTGTTTGAGCGCCTGCAAAGTGGGGAGCTGGCTGCCCGCGAGAAGCTGGTCAACGGCAACTTGCGACTGGTGCTTAGCGTAATCCAACGATTCAACAATCGCGGAGAGTTCGTGGATGACTTGTTTCAAGTGGGTTGCATCGGATTGATGAAAGCGATCGACAACTTTGATCTCGGACAAAATGTGAAGTTTTCCACGTATGCCGTACCGATGATCATCGGAGAAATTCGACGCTATTTACGGGACAACAATCCGATTCGTGTTTCCCGCTCTTTGCGAGACATCGCGTACAAGGCCTTGCAGGTGCGTGACAATCTGACCAACAAACATTCGCGAGAGCCTACCATTATCGAGATTTCTCAGGAATTGAACGTAGCCAAAGAAGACGTCGTGTTTGCACTTGATGCGATCCAAGATCCGGTCTCATTGTTTGAACCGATTTATCAGGATGGCGGCGATCCGATTTACGTAATGGATCAGATTAGTGACGAGAAGAACAAAGATGTCACGTGGGTAGAGGAAATTGCGCTTCGTGAGGGAATGCAGCGGCTAGGTGACCGAGAAAAAATGATATTATCCATGCGCTTTTACGAAGGAAAAACGCAGATGGAAGTAGCAGAGGAAATCGGTATCTCTCAGGCACAGGTCTCTCGATTAGAAAAAGCGGCAATTGCCCATATGCAAAAGCACGTTCAATCGTAAGGAGAAACCAAATAGGCGACCCGGCGGTCTTGTACCGTTCGGGTTTTTTGTACGAGTGGACAAGTTAGATTTCAATCGCCTTACTTTTTGGCAAAGAAGCGGACATATTCCTCTTTGGACTCATATACTGAAAGTAACGGAGAAAAGAAGGTGAGGAAGAATGGTAAAAATCTCTGACTTCCAGACCAAAGAAGTGGTAAATATTCTCGATGGGAAACGGCTTGGGCAAATTTCAGATTTGGAGATCGATCTGCGTCACGGTCGTGTAGAGGCTATCGTCGTACCGGGACCAGGCAAGTTTCTCGGCTTCTTTTCTGCCGGGAACGATTATGTCATACCCTGGCGCAATATTGTGAAGATCGGGAAAGATGTGGTGCTTGTTCGGATGGAAGAAGCACTTAAAGTTGAAGTAAAAACTTCAGGTGGAGAAGAATACTAACGAGTAAAGGGAGAAAGGCATGGATAGCCTTTCTTTTCTTTTCGGCTATGGTATGATTAGCCATATGAGGAAGGTGACAACATGAGAGAACCATTTGTCAGGGTAGAGGATAAGTCAATCTTATCGGTAACAGAGTGGGAGCAACAATTTCCTGGCTTAGTGGCGGGGTTTACGATTCGCTCAGGCGGGGAAAGTGAACAACCGTACGGGTCTTTTAATATGGGATTGCATGTGGGTGATGAATCTGCGAACGTAGTAGCCAATAGACGCAAGCTGGCAGAACAAGTCGGAATGTCTTTTACGGCGTGGACATGCGCTGATCAAGTGCACGGTAATCGGGTATGCCAGGTAACAGCAGGCGGTGCGGGAAAAGAAAGCCTAGAGGACGTCATATCTGCAACGGATGGTTTGTTTACCCTTGAAAAAGGAGTCTTGCTGACCTCGTTTTATGCAGATTGCGTTCCTCTCTATTTTCTAGATCCCCAATCGGGAGCAATCGGACTTGCGCATGCAGGATGGAAGGGAACAGTAGGCCGTATTGCCGAGGAAATGGTGAAAGCCATGACGAAGCACTATCAGGCAAAGCCAGAATTCATTCGAGTCGCAATTGGCCCATCCATTAGCGGCTGTTGCTATGAAGTCGATGAGCGAATCATGATGCAAGTACGCACTTGTGTAGCCGATTGGGAAAAAGCAGTCATTTCCTCCACAGGGGAGCGGTATATGCTGGACCTTCGTCAGCTGAATACAGAGATATTGCTCGAAGCAGGAATTTCTTCAGGGAATATTTTATCCACGGATTGGTGTACAAGCTGCAGAACAGACTTGTTTTTCTCTCACCGCAAGGAAGCCGGGATACAAGGAACTACCGGACGCATGGCTTCCTATATCGGCTGGAAGGAAAACTTGTAGAAGAAAGGGAAGGGTTCGTTATGACCAAGGAACAAGAACTGTTAAAAGAACGACTGCATTCCATCGAAGCGAGAATTCAGGCTGCTTGCGATCGGGCGAACCGCAAACGTGAAGAAGTAAAAATTATTGCCGTGACCAAGTATGTCGACGCAGATGCCATTGGGGACTTGCTCGCTGTAGGCGTAGAGAATATCGGGGAAAATCGCGTGCAGGATGCCCTGCCCAAGCACCAGCTACACGGGGATAAAGGGATCTGGCATTTTATCGGGCACCTCCAGACGAATAAGGCAAAAGAAGTCGTGGGACGATTCCCGTACATCCATTCTCTGGACCGACTTTCTTTGGCACAAGAGCTGAATCGACGCGGTGAAGCGTTGGATCATGTCGTAAAATGCTTTTTGCAGATCAATATATCCGGCGAAGAGACAAAATTTGGGCTTAGTCCCAATGACGTATTGGCTTTTTTGCGCGAAACCAGTAATATGAAACATATAAGTATCGTCGGATTAATGACGATGGCGCCTGTTGTCGAAAACGAAGAGGAAGCCAGACAGGTGTTCCGTGGCTTATATGAGTGGAAGCAACGGATTAACGAAATGGCATTCCCGCACGCACAGGTGGAAGAGCTGTCTATGGGCATGTCTAGTGATTTTGAAGTAGCCATTGAAGAGGGAGCTACATATATTCGTTTGGGATCGGTATTGGTCAAGCCGGAGTAAAGGAAAACAGACCAAACCACGGAGTAAGAGAGGAGGAAGAGTATGGGTGTTATGAATAAATTGATGGGGTTTCTGGGGTTAGAAAACGAGGAGTACATCGAAGAGACAACAACGGTTGAAGAGGAAAGAGAAGAGCAAGAATCCTCGCACAAACGCCAGCCGACGGGTCGAGCTAATAACGTGGTACCGTTTCAAGCACGGGAAAAGGAGGGAATCCGTTTGATTCTCTGTGAACCCCGTCATTACAGTGACGCGCAGGATATCGCAGACAACCTGCGTCATCGTAGACCCGTTGTGGTCAACCTCCATCGCGTGGAAAAAGACCAAGCCAAGAGAATTATCGACTTTTTGAGCGGGACGGTCTACGCATTAAACGGCGATATCCAAAAGGTCGGAGACACGATCTTCGTGTGCACGCCTGACCATGTAGATATTCAGGGTACGATCTCCAGTGTGTTGGAAGAGTAGCCAATTAAGACGAAATTAAAAGGGTGAGCCAATGACTGCTGTCATTTCGATTTTAAATTTTGCCTTTACGGTATATCAATACATGATTATTGCTTACATTTTGATGTCATGGGTTCCTCAAATGAGAGGTACAGGCATCGGACAGTTACTGGAAAGATTGGTTGAGCCTTATTTGGCACCATTTCGCCGGTTTATTCCACCGCTCGGCTTCATCGATATCTCCCCGATTGTCGCATTGATTGCATTGCGCTTTGCCCAATCTGGCCTGTACGCCATTTTGCAACAAATCCTGTAGGCGAGTGAAACGATGAGCATATTTGACCATTTTTCAAAAGAAGAACGTCCCTTTGTTGAACGGGCGCTGGAAATGCTGACGCAAGTAGAGCGGAAGCAGGCCATGCGCCTTACTGATTTTGTAGACCCTAGGCAGTTGATGATTTTTCAGAGTCTATCTTCACAAGTAAGAGATGTGAAGGTTTCTCCTTATGGAGGCTACGAGGGTGCCGAGCGTGTACGTATCATCATCCATCCGGAGTACCTCCCAGTCGAGCCTGAGGATTATCGCCTTACCTTATTGGCAATCAAGGGTGATCAGCGCTTTCATGTGCTGGAGCATCGAGATGTAATGGGGGCGATGCTGGGCGTCGGGATGAAGCGGGAGAAATTCGGAGATATGCTGACAGATTCAGCTGGCAGCTACGCGATTGTTGCAGAAGAAGTCGCTGATTTTGTCTGTGCGCAGGTGACGCAAATTCATCGGACATCTGTTCAGTTTGAGCGGGTAGCATGGGAGGCGTTTACGCCACCTGCAACGAAGCTTGTAGAGAAAACGATCACCGTGCCATCACCGCGAATTGACGCGATCATCGGAGAAGTACACAATATGTCTCGCGCAAAAGCACTGGTGCCAATTCGAGCAGGAAAAGTAAAAATCAACTGGAAAGTAATCGAAGACCCATCTTATCAACTCCAGATGGGTGATATGGTTTCTCTTGCAGGTTATGGTCGGTTCAAAGTTCTTGAGGTAGCAGGTCCAACACGCAGCGGAAGACTTCGCATGATTGTCGGACTGGTTACATAAGATGGACCAAGGCGCAAAAAATTGTAAAATACGGCAGGAAACACAGCTAATCCTGTCGAAATGATTGAAGACGAATTATCGGGAAAAGTGGGGGGTTCATGTGCCATTAACGCCGTTGGATATACACAATAAGGAATTCAGCACAGGCTTTCGTGGGTATAACATTGACGAAGTGAACGAGTTTCTCGATCAGGTGATCAAAGATTTTGAGCTCTTGATAAAAGAGAAAAAAGAACAGGAAGAGCGCGTAGCCATTTTGAATGAGCGCGTAGATTACTATAAGAGCTTGGAAGAAAATTTGAGCAAGTCGATTCTGGTGGCGCAGGAGACAGCGGAGGACGTGAAGTCGAATGCCCGCAAGGAAGCGCAGCTCATCTTAAAAGAAGCCGAGAAAAATGCAGATCGAATCGTCAATGAAGCATTGGCGAAGTCGCGCAAAATCGCAATCGAAATCGAAGAATTAAAAAAACGTGCTTCGGTTTACCGTATGCGCTTTCGGACGCTTTTGGAAGCACAGCTGGAAATGCTGGAGAATGGCGATTGGGACAATATTGAACAGCCTCAGGCAGATTCGGCTGTCACCGTTGAATAAATCATTGACGTTCGACCAATGATGGTACTATAATGAAAGACAACTTTTTCGAAATAGGCACTTATCCAAATCATAGACGATGAACGGGAAGAGTATGTGAGTCAGCACTGTCTAGAGAGTCGGGAAAAGGTGAAAACCCGGCCAGTTGCTTTCGCAGAAAATCACCCGGGAGTTCAATATCCGAAAGCCCAGAAAACCTTGATGGTTAAACAGGTGAGTAAGTGAGCGCGTCATTCCCGTTACGAATGAGTGAGTGGAACGAATCCGATACAGGCTTTTTTGTCGTACGGGTTTGTTCAATCAGGGTGGTACCACGGGAGCTTTCTCTCGTCCCTTTTTGGGGATGAGTGAAAGCTTTTATTTATTTAAGGAGTGAATCAGGCCATGGATTACAGCAAAACCTTAGCGCTACCAAAAACAGATTTCCCGATGCGCGGAAATTTGCCAAGCCGCGAGCCACAGATGCAAGCGGGATGGGAAGAGCAAAATATTTATCAACAAGTGCTAGATCGTACAAAAGACCGCCCGTCTTTTGTCTTGCATGATGGCCCTCCATATGCGAATGGAGACATCCATATCGGTCACGCACTGAACAAAATTCTCAAGGACTTCATCGTTCGCTACAAATCCATGGCAGGATTTTATGCGCCGTACATCCCAGGTTGGGATACACATGGTTTGCCGATTGAGCAAGCGATTATCAACGCACAAGGGTTGGATCGTCGCAGCATCGAAGTGAACGATTTCCGCCAACGCTGTGAAGAGTATGCGTGGTCCTATATCGACAAGCAACGCGACCAATTCAAGCGTCTGGGCGTTCGCGGAGATTGGGAAAACCCTTATGTGACACTGCTGCCTGAGTATGAAGCCAACCAAATTCGCGTATTCGGCGAAATGGCGAAAAAGGGTTATATTTACAAAGGTCTGCGCTGCGTGTACTGGTCTCCGTCTTCTGAGACTGCTCTGGCTGATGCAGAAATCGAATACAAAGATAAGCGCTCTCCTTCTATTTACGTTAGCTTCCAGGTAGCAGATGGAAAAGGTAAGCTGGACACAGAAACAGGCGTTGTTATCTGGACAACGACTCCTTGGACATTGCCAGCAAACCTTGCAATCAGCCTGCACCCTGAACTCGAGTACAACGTAGTGAAGGTAGATGGTCGCAAATTCCTGGTAGCCAACGGTCTGATTGAAGCCGCGAGCAAAGAAATTGGCTGGGAAGGCGTAGAGATTCTCGCGACCTTTAAAGGTCAAGATCTGGAAGGCGTAGAAACGCAGCATCCGTTCTACGATCGCAAGTCTCCACTCATCCTCGGTGAGCATGTAACCTTGGATGCAGGTACTGGTTGCGTTCATACTGCTCCAGGACACGGGGAAGATGACTTTAACATTGGTCAAAAGTACAATTTGGGTGTCCTTTGCCCAGTAGATCACGAAGGTAAAATGACCAATGAGGCTCCAGGCTTTGAAGGTCTGTTCTACGAAGATGCCAACAAAGTGATTACAGAAAAGCTGAAAGAAACCGGAGCACTCTTGAAGCTCAATTTCTTCACGCACTCCTATCCACATGACTGGCGTACAAAAAAACCGGTTATTTATCGCGCGACAGAGCAATGGTTCGCGTCTATCGACGGATTCCGAGAGCAAATGCTCGAAGCGATTAAAAATGTAAAATGGATTCCTCATTGGGGAGAAACTCGTCTGGCAAACATGATTGCGGATCGTGGCGACTGGTGCATTTCCCGTCAGCGTGTATGGGGTGTACCGATTCCAATCTTCTATTGCAAATCGTGTAACGAACCGATCATTAACGACACGTCGATCAACCATGTTGCTGATCTGTTCCGTAAAGAAGGATCGAAAGTATGGTTCTCCCGTGAAGCAAATGAACTGGTTCCAGAAGGGCTTTCTTGCACCAAATGCGATTGCAAGGATTTCCGCAAAGAAACGGATATTATGGATGTTTGGTTCGACTCCGGTTCAAGCCACCAGGCTGTATTGCGCGAAAGAGGCATTGCTTGGCCAGCCGACTTGTATCTGGAAGGCTCTGACCAGTATCGTGGCTGGTTCAACTCTTCTCTCTCGACGGGTGTTGCCGTGTATGGCACAGCTCCTTACAAATCCGTCCTGAGCCACGGTTTTGCATTGGATGGAGAAGGACGCAAAATGTCCAAATCCCTCGGTAACGTCATCGTGCCTCAACAAGTTATTGACAAGATGGGCGCAGACATCTTGCGTCTGTGGGTAGCTTCCGTTGATTATCAGGCTGATGTGCGCATTTCCGATGCGATTCTGAACCAGATCGCTGAGGTGTACCGCAAAATCCGCAATACGTTCCGCTTCCTGTTGGGTAACCTGGATGGATTCAATCCAGCAACAGACCGCGTAGCATACGAAGAGCTGGGAGAGCTGGACCGTTATGTTCTGGCGAAAGCGGCAAAAGTGGCGAAGCGTACACGCAAAGCGTACGATGAATATCAGTTCCATACCGTTTTCCATGCCGTTCACAACTTCTGCGTCATTGATTTGTCCGCGTTCTATCTGGATATTTGCAAGGATCGCTTGTATGTAGAAGCGCCAGATAGTTTGAAACGACGTGCTGCACAGACAGTGATGTACGATTGCTTGCTCAGTCTGGTGAAGCTGGTTGCTCCACTGTTGCCGCATACAGCCGATGAGGTGTGGGCGTTCATTCCAGGCGTGGAAGAGAAGAGTGTGCAGTTGACGGATATGCCAGAAGGTGACGAACAACATCTCAGCTTTGCAGCAGAAGCAGAGAGCAAATGGGATGCGTTCCTGGCGATCCGAGACGAAGTGCTCAAAGCCATGGAAGAAGCTCGCCGCAACAAGGTGTTCGGTAACTCCGTTGATGCGAAGCTGGCTCTGTACCCACAAACGGAAGAAGTTGCGAAAACATTGGCAGCAATGGACGATCTGGCTGACCTGTTCATCGTGGCTCACGTGGATGTACACAGCGAGTCTGCTCCAGCAGAAGCAGTACAACTCGAAGGCATTGCTGCTGTGGTTTCTGCCGCAGACGGTGGAAAATGCGAGCGTTGCCGCGTAGTGAAACCTGATGTTGGCACTCGCGAGTCGCACGCGTCACTCTGCGTACGTTGCGCAGATATCGTAGAAGAACACTACGCACATGTAACAGAATAAAAATTGGTTGATCAACCTGTCATTCTCTTTGAGGATGGCAGGTTTTTTGCTGTGAAAAACGTTCCTCTCATTGGGGGAAACGGTCATGACGTTTTGTTGGTCATATTTCCTACGGGAGCAAGACATACTACCTGTTGAGGAAACCAAACAAAGGTGGTGTACAGCGTGGACCAAAAAATGGTGGCCAGCTTCCGGGAAAAGCTGCTGGAACAGAAAAAAGAACTGGAAGACCGCGTACAGGACCATTATGGTATGAGAGAACCGATGACAACCTCTTTGCAGGAGTTTGCCATGTACGATAATCATCCGGCAGATATCGGCAGTGAGATGTTTGAACGGGAAAAAGATTTGGCCCTAGATAGTCTCGATCGTGAGACTCTAAAAGAGATTGATCAGGCGCTACAGCGTATGGAGGAAGGCACCTACGGCCTGTGTACGGTTTGTGGAGAGCAAATACCCGTGGAGCGACTGGAAGCACTGCCTCAGGCACAAACGTGCAAGGAGCATGCACCAGCGCCGTCAGTCAACGAGTCACGTCCGATCGAGGAACAGTTTTTGCAGCCGCCGTTCGGACGTACATCTTTGGATGAAAAAGAAGGACAGAACGGATTTGACGGTGAGGATGCTTGGCAAATTGTCGAGTCTTGGGGGACATCCAGCACGCCTTTTTCGTACCAGGAACCCGACAAAACGGATTACGACGAAATGTATATCGAGAGCAATGAGCCGGATGGCTTTGTAGAAGCCGTAGAGGAAATCGGTTATACCGATATTGAAGGCTATCAAGGACCGGATAGTGTGCATTTTATGAGAAGCGGGACGTATGAGGAGTACATGAGAAAAGGAGAAGGGAAAGGAAACTTCCTCTCCTATGATGATTACGAGGGAGAGCAGGCAGAGCGAGAGGGCATGGATGACTACTCATGAACAGGTAGCGGTCTTGGACCTGCAAATTGAGCGCGTGGAAACGTATCCGCTACTCCATCGTCTATCGCAAGCTTACGGTGATGCGAATGGGTATAAGCGTTATCGAACCAGTTATCTCATTCGGATTATCACACGGACTGGTATAGATGGCTGGGGAGAAATTATTGATTGGCTGCCGACGCTTCATAAGGGCTTTAGTGAGCGCATCATTCCGTACTTGCTAGGTAAGCAGGTGGATAACAGAGTAGCCATTGTCGATGTCATTGGAAAGTGGCATCAGCGATCGGCTTCAGGTGTCAGTATGGCACTTACGGAAATTTTGGCGAAAGCGGCGGGGTTATCTGTGTGTCA
Source organism: Brevibacillus sp. FIR094 (assembly GCF_050477165.1). Classification (NCBI taxonomy): domain Bacteria; kingdom Bacillati; phylum Bacillota; class Bacilli; order Caryophanales; family Paenibacillaceae; genus Brevibacillus; species Brevibacillus sp. FIR094. The sequence goes on from NZ_JBEAES010000021.1 coordinate 102,612, forward strand.
ACTGTGGGGAGGTCAGATACATTCGGGCATCCCGGTATATGCCTCCCTCCAATCCTACCGTGAAACAGAAGACTGGATGCAACAGTCATGGAAGCAAGTCACCCAGCAAGTAGACGATGGCTTCAAGATGGTGAAAGTAAAGATTGGCGGCCGCTCTGTTCAAGAGGATCAGACGCATATCGAAAAACTGATGAATTTGTTTCCCGAACAAGTTCAAGTAGCGGTAGATGCCAATCAGAGCTACGACTGTGCGACTGCAAGGAAGTGGGAAGGGCTTTTTTCCCGTTATGGCAATTGGCTTTGGCTGGAGGAGCCGATGCCTATGGATCGTACACACGAGTATGTGAAGCTTCGTTCGTCATTATCCATTCCGCTTGCTGGCGGAGAAAACTTGATTCGTTGTACACAGTTTTTGCCCTTGTATGAGGGTGGCGCCATCGATATTGCTCAGCCTGACCTGATGCATACGGGGGGCATTGACGATTATCGAACGCATCTACAAATGGCCCGTCAGTTTGGCTATCGCGTGTCTCCACATTCCTTTGACGGATCGCTGGCACGATTGTATACGTTATTTGCACAAGCTTGCTTGCTGGCATGGACCAAAATGGATAGTCATCCGATTGAGCCTGTCGAATGGGATGTCATGGAGAACCCGTTTACACAATTGTTTCCGCTGCGACCCATAAATGGCGAAGTGACGCTACCAACTGGAGTTGGAACTGGCGTCGAGCCTGATTGGGAGATTATTAACGCGTTGCGCTGGGACGGTAGCGCTTATGCGTAAGACAAGGAGTTTCGTATGGCACAAAATGCGAAAAACCTAATTGGGCTTGTCGGGGTTCCATTGGTGATGGTACTGGGCAACTCGATGCTGATCCCTGTACTACCTACAATGAAAACGGAAATGAAGCTCACTGCCTTACAGACGAGCCTGTTGATCACCGCTTTTTCAATTGCAGCAGGTATTGTTATCCCTTTTGCCGGCTATCTGTCAGATCGATTTGGGAGAAAAATTGTCATTATCATCTCCCTTGCCCTGTACGGTCTGGGTGGTTTGGTCGCAGGGCTTTCCGCGCTGTGGCTGGATCAACCCTATATGGCTATCATGGGAGGGCGAGTCTTGCAGGGGATCGGGGCAGCTGGGACAGCCCCCATCGCGATGGCATTGGTAGGGGATCTGTTCGATGGCGCTTCGGAGAGTAGGGCATTGGGGCTCTTGGAAACATCAAACGGGATGGGAAAAGTATTAAGTCCGATCTTTGGCTCCTTGCTTGCTCTCATTTCTTGGTACATGGTCTTTTTAGCTTTTCCGATTATTTGCGGTGTCGTTCTCCTGGTGTTTTTATTTCTGACCAAGGAAAAGAAGCAGGATAAGAAGCCGCTCCCCGTCAAGCAGTACATGCATTCGATCGCACAAGTGTTTAAACAGCATGGGAAATGGCTTGTCCCCGCATTTTTTATCGGGAGCATCTGCTTGTTCACGTTGTTTGGTGTACTGTTTTACCTGTCCGATTTATTGGAAGAAAAATACAAGATCGATGGTGTCATCAAAGGTTTCTTTTTGGCGATTCCCTTGCTCGTAATGAGTATAGCGGCGTATGTAACAGGAATCATCATAAAAAAGAAGCTGAAGCTGATGCGTCTGTTTGTGATTATCGGTATGTTTTTGCTGGCTACGTCTTACATTCTGGCTAGCTTTGTCAAAGGGGCTTATGTCCTGATTGGTATTTTGGTCATCGGCAGCATGGGGACCGGGATGATTTTACCTTGCTTGAACTCCATGATCGTTGGGGCCGTGCAAAAAACAGAGCGGGGCATGATTACTTCTTTGTATAGCGGAGTCCGTTTTATCGGTGTTGCGATCGGTCCACCTATTTTTACTTGGTTGCTCGGGATTTCTCGAACGGTCATGTTTCTATCAATCGCAGGTTTATCGCTCGTTTTCGCTGTGCTTGCGATCTTTTTCTTAAAGCCCAAGCAGGTCGAGCAGCAAGAACAAGGGGCAAAAGACAGCGAAACGAAAGGGTGGCGGCAAATATCAGAGGTACTGGGAATTGAACCAGAAACGGTACACGAGGCACAACGTGAGAGTGCCATCGAAAAGTATGGCTTTGATCCAAATGAGCTCGTCAAGCGTGTGTTGTCAGGAAAGAAGGAAAAGGAAAAACAATAAACAGGCTGTCTCTGTCGATCATTCTCACCGGATACGATGCCGGGGAGCGACAGAGACGGGCCTGTTTATGATGGCTGGGACCCCGCAAAGGGATGACGTAGGGCTCGTTCGAGTGCGAGGGGATACACATCATCTTGCAGAATGCGACTAAACTCCTGATTGCCTTTTACATCTCGCGGGATATCCTCAAACACAATGGTGGCAAGCACGTCTGAGCCGCTTGGCTGGTTTGTATATTGCGCTACTCTTGCGATATAAATGTCTTTTCGCATCGAGTCGTCGATGGTGTACTGTCCGATGCGCTCAATCCCTTCCAGAATGGCACCGGTTTCCTCATAAACTTCGCGCACTGCTGCTGCCAGGCTGTTTTCACCTGCTTCTACTTTTCCCCCTGGTAGCTCCACACCACGTGTACGATGGCGAGTAAATAACAGCTTTCCTTGATAAAAAGCGAAGATCAGCACGTGACCTGCTTGGTGGTTACGATACTCTTCGGGGGAAAAGGTTAGCTTGACAGGTAAGCCGAAACCGTCGTAAAAAGCGTACATGCAAAGCTCTCCTTCTACAGGCTCATTGATCTGTTGTTTTGAATTTGCAAGGAAATATGCTTGACTGCCTTCATCGCTTGACCAACTGCCAGTGACAAACTCGCATAAGCGGCTCCGTTGCTCACGTCTCCGACTGCGTATATCCATGGAGAGTTGACTCGTTGAGACGAATCTGTTTGCAAATAGTCATCGCCAAACGTGTCCAAGCCATCGAAACCAGCTGTGTTTCCATGAACACCAATTCGTGGCAGAATCCAATCGACTATGATCGTCTCCGGATTGTCTGTGCGAGTAGAGGTGAGTGCCAGAACCGTCCGTGCCTCTTCCTCCTGATAGTCACTTACTTGTGTTTCCCACAGGACTTGGATGTTGGGTAGGCCTGTGATTTTCTTTTGCCATTCGGGACGAGCACGCCACTCACTGCTCCGAACCAACAGATAAACTTGTCGGGCATGCAAGCTCAAATTTGCTGCACTCTCTAATGCACGATCTCCACCGCCTATAACGGCGATATCTTGCCCGGCGATGGTGTGCGCTTGGGCAGTTGTAGAAAACCAAGGCGACAGGACGCTCGGACAATCAGCTAAGGCCGGTATTTCATTGCAGCCAACTCCTGTGGCGATGAGTAGATAGTCGACACGATAAACAGATTTCGAAGTAATGACCTGTTTCGTTTCCCGATCAATGGAAAGAATGGCTTCGTTCAATCGTATGTTTGGCTGCTGGATGAAAGGATGTGCGATCAGTACCTTTACAAGGGCAGCTCCCTGGTCATATACATGGGGCGGAAAGTCGGTAATCTCGTTGTAAATGTGATGCAATTGGCCGCCGAGTCTATCCGTTTTTTCGATAAGAAGACAAGAAAGACCTAATCGTTGGCACCATATTGCTGCGGACAACCCTGCGATGCCGCCACCTGCGATCAGCACCTGTATGTGTTCCACTCTCAAGTCCCTCCGATTCCCTTATTCATCTATCTGATTTTCCTCAGTTTTAGACTACCTGTTTCGATTCGCAAGTGCAAGAACTCTCAGGGAAAACCGATCGAGCTGAATCGGCAGAATTCTACATTTTGGCGGCAAATTGTGGTAAAATGGGACGAAAGTTTTCCAGAATATATTGAAAAATGAAAAGCCCAAAGCACTATAGACCCCGTGATTTTAAAAAGGAGTGAACCGAACGTGCAAGCCAAGAATGACAAGCCTCAAGCTCCTGCAAAACAGCCGCGTAAACGGATCAAGCGTGGTCAGCGAAGCAAGCGGATGTATCTGCTCTTGGCGAGTTGCTTATTCCTCTGTTTGTTGGCCGTAGGAGCAGGTTTCGCCCTCAACCAGTTAGACAAGACACTGGACGTTGTAACGGTAGACCCGTACAAGCTACCGGATCAGCCCGTGGTGGAGAAGCCGTACGAACAAAAGAAATCAATCGCCTTTGCCATCGTAGGGGTGGACACGCGCAAAAACATCGGTATGTTAAACACGGATGTTCTGGTCGTCGCAGTCGCCAATCCTGTTACGCAAAAGCTGAGCATGGTATCGTTGCCCCGTGATACCCGCGTTCAAATCCCAGGATATCCAGGCTTTCACAAAGTAAATGAAGTGTTTGCATTAGGGGAAAATATCAGGAAGGATGCGGAAATCAAAGGGAAGCCTGTTACAGAAAATGGCATGACGATGCTCAAAAAAACATTGAATCACATGCTGGGGATCTCGGTTGAGCATTACGTGCAGCTTGACTTTGAGGGCTTCACAGCGGTCATTGACAAGCTAGGCGGGATTACGGTTGACGTAGATCGCGATCTCGTATACGAATTGCCGAAGCAAGGTGTATACCGTAGTTTGAAAAAAGGGAAACAAGTATTGAACGGGGAGCAGGCACTTGGCTTCGTCCGTCATCGCATCGACAGACGTGGAGACGCTTACAACTCGAGCGACTTTGATCGCAATCGCAGACAGCAGCAGGTGATTCGGGCTGTAGCAGAAAAGAGCATGTCCATGGATGGATTATCGAGTTTGACAGCCGTACTGGATACCGTTGGTCAGCATATCAAAACCGATCTGTCAAAAGACCAAATAAAAGGTTTGGCACTTGATTTTGCCAGCTTTTCGTCAAGCAACATGGTTACTTTGGATAATGGGGCGATCTGGAGCTCTCCTTATTCCTTATGGCCGAGGGAGAACATGCAAGCTGTTCGAACTGCCCTGCAAACAGAAGTGGGAGCAGCTGGACCTGGCGAACAGCTTAGTGATGCAGCGGTAGCGGAAGTAGCCAAGGTCGAAATGAAAGCGGAGAAGAGAACACCAGCTCCGAATCCCAAGCCCACGACAGGTGTAAAAGAGCAGCCAAAAACAAAAAAACCAGCCACACCACCACCAAATACAGTTCCAGATCCAACACAGCAGCCTGTAACATCGCCGACTGTACCAGATGGAAATGGCGGCGAACCTAATCCTGAACCGTCGGATAGTAATATGCCACCACCCGATATTTTGGCCCCGCCTGCACCGGCGACAGATAGTGCTGACATCGGGCAAACTGGATGATCTTGAGCACACCCCCCAGGCAAAAGCACATATTCTATCATACATAGACAGTCTTGCCTTTGCTGGGAAGGGAGTGCGGAACTTATGAAAAACCTACAAGAGACCATGAAGCAGTTGCAAAAAGCATCTGAAAGCTTGTCCAAGCTCGGCTTTGACCCAGATCATCCGTGGAAAGCATTGAGTCAGATGGGACAGGTGCTGGATACGAATTTTTGGGAGAATATCGCGACGCTCAATAAGCAAGCAGCACAAAAGACGGCCTCCGCCGCTGCGCCAAATGTACCACCCGTGAAAAAGGCGAAAAAAAAGTCGAAGGAAAAATCGATGCGTTTCGGGAAGGTAGACGATTCGCATTTTTCTCCAGTCTCGGATATCTTCCAATCAGAGCAAATGGTCATTGTTTCCTGTGAACTCCCGGGCTTCGATCGCGATAGTCTGGAGATTACTCTCTCCGACCAACGGTTGCTGGAGGTGAAGGGGATCATCAAAGAAAGTGGGCACCAGGGGCTCCGTACACAAGGGGAAAGAAGCTACGGCCCTTTTTATCGTAAGCTGCCTCTACCGGTTTCCGTTAGTTCAAGAGGGATGAGGGCCCAGTATCAGGATGGGGTGTTAGAGATCTTTTTGATGCGTGATGGAGTTGGGAACGAACGAAAAACAACATTTAAAGCGAGTTTGTAAAAAAGAATGGGTGTGCAGGACAGTTTCGTTCGTGGGAAATCAAAAAAGAACCTGGATATCTGGTCAAGGCCCCGTTTAGTGGACAGTAAGAAAAACCCGGGCCGTTAGGCCACTA